>PXRQ01000082.1 GCA_003022005.1 Halobacteriales archaeon QS_5_70_15 | reverse complement strand
AGCGAGTCGTCGACGGCGCGCTCGATCTCGTCGACGACGTGGTCGGTGCCGCCACGGAGGGTCAGGGTGACGGACTTGGCCTCCTCGACGTCCTCGACGAAGATGCGCTCGTCGCCGCCGACGTCCTTCTCGGCGACGCTACCCGCGAAGCCCAGGTCGTCGGCGGTGATGTCGTCGATGTTGGAGACGACGGTGCCGCCCGTGGCACGGGCCAGCCGCTTCATGTCGGACTTCTTCGCGCGGCGGACGGCCAGGATGCCCTCCTTCGCGAGGTAGTGCTGGGCCATGTCGTCGATGCCCTTCTGACAGAAGACGACGTCGGCGCCGGCCTCGACGAGCGTGTCGGCCATCTCCTTGAGCTGCTTCTCCTCCTGGTCGAGGAACTGCTGGAGCTGGTCGGGGTCGGTGACGTTGACCTCCGCGTCGATCTCGGTCTCCTTGACCTCGATGGGCGTGTCCAGCAGTGCGATGTTCGCGTCCTCGACCGCGTAGGGCATGTTGTCGTGGACGCGCTCCTTGTCGATGATGACGCCCTCGACGAGCTCGGACTGGTCGACGCTCCCGCCGACGACCTTCTCGATCTTGACGTTGTCCGTGTCGATACCGTCCTCGTCCTGCACCGCGAGCACGGCGTCGACCGTGAGTTCCGCGAGGAGGTCTCGCGCGTTCTCCGCGCCCTTGCCGGTCATGGCCGTGGACGCGACCTGCTCCAGGTAGTCCCGGTCCTCGGCGGAGACCTCGATGGCGTTCTCCTCCAGGATCTCCTTGGCCTTCGCGGCGGCCTGTCGGTAGCCCTGCGCGAGGATGGTCGCGTGGATGTCCTGCTCCAGGAGGTCCTCGGCCTTCGCGAGCAGTTCGCCCGCGATGACGACGCTCGTGGTCGTCCCGTCGCCGGTCTCGTCCTCCTGTGTCTCGGCGACCTCGACGATCATGTTGGCCGCCGGGTGCTCGATGTCCATCTCCTTGAGGATGGTCACGCCGTCATTGGTAACGACGACGTTGCCCGTCGAGTCGACGAGCATCTTGTCCATCCCTTTCGGCCCGAGCGTGGTCCGTACGGACTCGGCCACGGCCTTCCCGGCCGTGATGTTCATCGACTGTGCGTCGCGCCCGCTGGTGCGCTGACTGTCCTCCGAGAGGACGATGAGGGGCTGACCGCCCATCTGCTGTGCCATAATCAGTAGAGTCGTTGTTTGTGATTCTATATAAGTGTGCCGGAAGCCGTCGGGAAAGTGGCCGACGGGACGCTACCGTTCGGTGTGCGAGAGCGTCACAGACAGGGGTTTAAGTAGTCGGTGCGGGAGGGAAAGCGGGCCTCAGTCGGGGGTCTCGCCCGTCTCGGGGGCCGCCCCGGGGGGGAACTCGTGGTACTCCAGCCCCTCGGACTTCATCTCGTTGTGGCGGCGCTCGAGGAAGGAGTAGACCGCGCCGTGTGGCGCGCCGTCGAGGATCATCTCCGCGGCCGACCGGACCGCGTCGACCTGTTCGGGTCCGCCGATGACCCCGAGCGTCGAGCCGTAGATGACGACCTCCGCGCCAGTGAGCTCCTCCATGAGCTCGCGGGTCCGGCCGTTCTCGCCGATGAGCCGGCCCTTCTGCCGCCGGAGGTCGTTCCTGTTTCGGGTCGCCGCGTCCAGGTCGAGTATCTCGAGCATCCGCATGTCGTCCTCGACGAGCTGGAGGGCGTCCTCCGGGGCGAACCCGCGGCCGATGGCCTTCACCCCGTCCGGGGCTGCGAGCCCCCGGACGGGATCGCCGACCGACTCGATGCGGACCGCTCCCGTCTCGGAGTCGATGTCGAGACGGACCTCCGCGCGCGACTCGATCTCGCGCATCGTCGCCCCGCCCTCGCCGATGAGGACGCCGACGCGGTCCTGCGGAATCGTCACGTGTCTCATGGCCCGCGCTACGGTACCTGCCGGTTTCAAGCCTTCGACCCGTCGAAAACGCGTCCCACACCGCGCGAGGGGAGCACCGCGCCGACCGCTCACACCTCCCGCTCCAGCACCGCCTCCTCGTGGACTTCGTCGAACACCGGGGTCTCGACGGTCCGGGTCTCCTCGAACCCCCGTGACTCGAAGAACGGGCGTGCCACGGGGTTGCCTTCGAACGCCGTGGTCCGGACGTAGTCGCACTCCTCCCCGCGTGCGTACGCGAGAACCGAGTCGAGCAGCGCCGCCCCCGCGCCCTCCCCCCACCGGTCGGGGTCGACGTAGAGCGCGTGGAGGTCGACCGTGTCCGCCCACGTCCGCTCGGCGACCGCGAACCCCACGACTCGCCCGGCGTCGTCGACGGCGACGACCGCGTGGAGCTCCGGGTCCTCGAACGCGTCGGCCAGTCGCCCCGCCGCGTAGCCCTCGGCGAGGACCCGTCGGAGGGCGTCGCCGTCGAGGAACGACGCACAGGACGACCACCACGCGGCCTCGGCGACGTCGCTGGCGGCCGCGGCGTCCTCGGGGCTCGCCGCGCGAACGTCCATACCACTCCTCGCCGCCCCGGGCTAATCAGCCTCCCGCTCCCGCGGCCGGTCCGCCCGTGGACGGTTCGGCGTTCCGCCGAAACTACAAGTGAGTCCCCGGGGTAGACCGGTCGATGTCCTGGAACCACGAGTACGTCCGGGCCAACGGGACCGAGTTCCACTACGTCCGCGAGGGCGAGGGGTTCCCGCTGTTCCTGATCCACGGCTGGCCGGAGTTCTGGCGGACCTGGCGGCGGAACGTCCCGGCGCTCGCGGACGCGTTCGACGTGATCGCCCCGGACCTGGCGGGGTTCGGGGAGTCGGAGAACCCCGAGGTTCCGGCGGGCGAGGGGTACGGCGTCGAGGAGCACGTCGCCGACGTCACGGCGCTCGCGGCGGAGCTCGGCGTCGAGGAGTTCGGGCTCGTCAGCCACGACCTCGGCGCCTACGTCGGCCAGCGGATCGCCCGCGAGCGCCCCGAACTCCTCCGCGGGCTGTTCTTCTTCGACTGTCCGTACCCGGGGATCGGGAAGCGGTGGCGCGACACCGACCACGTCGGCGAGATCTGGTACCAGTCGTTCAACCAGCAGCCCTGGGCGGCGGACCTCGTGGGCGCGACCCGGGAGACCTGCCGGACGTACATCGAGCACTTCCTCGACCACTGGGCGGGCGACCCCGGGGCGTTCGACGAGGCCGACCGCGAGGCGTGGGTCGACAACTTCTCCCGGCCCGGCAACCTCCAGGGCGGGTTCAACTGGTACGTGGCCGCCGAGACGGACCGGAAGCGACTGATGCGCGAGGGGGCCCCCGCGATGGACCCGATCGAGGTCCCGACGCGCATCCTGTGGGGGGAGCTCGACCCCATCGTGAGGTCCGAGTGGGCGGACCGGCTCGACGAGTACTTCGCCGACTACCGGCTCGAAACCGTCCCCGACGCCGGCCACTTCGTCCACCACGAGCGGCCCGACCTGGCGAACGGGGAGATCGAGGCGTTCTTCGACGGCCTCGTCTGATACGGTCGGGGCGTCCCCCCACGGCCTCGCCCGGGGCCCACCGGGAGCCGGATCTCGCGTCGGTTCAGTCGTCGGGGTCGTCCTCGCCGCTCACGAACGCGAGCAGGCCCTCGGCGGTGACGTCGGCGCCCTGCCGGGCGAAGAAGCTCGCGACGTTCCGGCAGTCCCGCTCCAGGAACTCGCGGTAGTTCGGGTGGTGGACGGTGACGGCCTGGCCGAGGTCCAGGACGGCGAGTTCGCCCTCGTGGACGACGAGGTTGTACTCCGAGAGGTCGCCGTGGACGAGCCCGGCGTCGTAGAGCCGGCGCATGTACTCGCGGACGACCTCGTAGGCGGTCTCGGGGTTCTCGACCCGGACCTCGTTGAGCCGGTGGGCGCGCTCGCCGTCCCGGCCGAGGAACTCCATCACCAGGACGTTCCGCTGGACGGCGATCGGCTCCGGGACGCGGACGCCCGCGGCGAGGACCCGTTTCAGGTTGGCGAACTCCTTTTTCGTCCACGCGACGACCACCTTCTTCTTGTCCGACCCGATCCCCTCGAACCGCGGGTCGCCGTCGAGGTAGTCCCGCATCGTCCGGAAGTCGGAGGCGCTGATGCGGTAGACCTTCACCGCGACGTCCCCCTCCGGTCCCTGTGCGAGGTGGACGTTGGCCTCCTTCCCGGTCGAGAGCGGCCCGCCGAACGCGTCGATGTGCCCGTCCTGGACGAGCTTGTACAGGGCCCCGAGGGTCGCCTCGTCGAACACCGAGTCCTCGACCTTGAGCTGGTCGGCGTCCTTGATGCGCTCGCGGAACTGCAGGAACTCGCGGTCGCGCTCCCGGGCGATCCGGTCGGCCTCGTCGTCGGAGACGTCGATCTCCTCCCACTCGTCGCCGAACGACTCCCCCTCGCCCTCCTCGGGTTCGATCAGCCCGAACTCCTCGGCGGCGTCGGTCATGAGGGCCGGTCGGTCATACCGAGCCCGTGATGTGTCCCTCCTCTCGGAGCTGGTCGGCGTCCTGCTTGTCGTAGCGCCAG
Source organism: Halobacteriales archaeon QS_5_70_15 (assembly GCA_003022005.1). The sequence goes on along the minus strand of PXRQ01000082.1, from coordinate 13,659 downwards.
ACCACGTCGGCCTTCTCGTCCTGCCAGTCCCACGGCTCGACCAGCACCACGTCGTCCTCGCGTATCCAGACGCGCTTCTGCATCCGTCCGGGGATGCGTGCCGTTCGCTCGACCCCGTCCATGCAGCGGACCCTCACCCGGTTCGCCCCAAGCATCTCCGTGACGACCGCGAACACCTCGTCCTCGTCCGGCATCCGGAGGTTCTTGCGTCCACCGCCGTTCTCGCTCATGTCCGTGGCTTCGGGAGACAGATGTTTAAGTTTCCCCTCTCAGGCCCCCCCGACAGCTTAGCACGGGCGTGTCCGGGCGCGACTCGACCCCCCGAACCCAAAAGATTTAAATAGAACCGCTAACAAACATCCACCGTACCCGAGGTGAGAAGTCATGGCTCTGTTCCCGAGTACCGCGAACTCGTGGATGCAGCGCACCGGGTTCCCCTCGCAGGTGTTCGGCACCGAAGCGATGGGCGGTGACGACTACGAACTGTACGAGGAGGACGGCGAGTTCGTCCTCACCATCGACATGCCCGGCTTCGAGCGCGAGGAGATCGACCTCGCGTGGGACGACGGCGTGCTGAACGTCGCCGCCGAGCACGTCGACGAGAGCCGGGGCCGCAAGAAGACCTACCACCGACGGTTCCGCTTCCCGAAGGAGGTCGACGGGGACGACATCACCGCCCGCTACGAGAACGGCGTCCTCGAGGTGACGCTACCGACTCTCGAGGAGACGGCCGCCCGCGGCAAGGCCATCCCCATCGAGGGCTGACCGACCCCGCGCGGCCGAAACCGTACCGTCTCTTCGAACCGCGCCTCTTCGAACCGATCTACCGACGATCAGCACCGACTACCCATGCGACTCCGAGTGAAACCGCGCAAACGGAAAGGCGAGGGGAGCGGTCTCGCGGCCATCGACCGCGAATCGATGCGCGAACTCGGCCTCTCGAGCGGCGAGTCCGTCGCCATCGAGGGCCGGGACGGCCGGACCGTCGCGCGGGTCTGGCCCGGCCGCTCGGAGGACTCCGGGAAGGGCATCGTCCGGATCGACGGCCAGCTCCGGGAGGCTGCCGCCGGACCGACGTCGGCGCGAGCGGGACGGCCCGGTCACCCGTGCCACGAGGGCGGCGACTGTCCGCCGACGTCGTCGGGGGCGGATGACGAGGACGACACGCTCCTGGCCACCGGGTCCGGGATACTTCCGCTGGCCGGTGTACCGCTCGGCGAGTTCGTCCAGGTGTTCGCGGGCGCTCTCCTCGCGGCGCTCGACGACCTCGCCCCGGACCGAAAGGTACCGATACGGGTTCTCGGGGTCGGGGACGGCCAGCGCGACGCGGGGATCCCTCCGGGCGTTCCTGTCCTTCCGGTTGTTCCGAACCGTGTTCACGAGCACGTGCTCGCCGTCGAAGTCGATCCACGCCAACGTCACGTGCGGCGACCCGTCGGGGAGCACCGTCGCCACGAACGCGAACGAGGGCTTCTCGAAGAGGTCCCGGTATTCCGTCGGAATCGTTTCGATACCGCTACATAACAGCCAGTAAATTAAAAATAATCGGTAATAGACGTTCGGACCGACGGCCCGCGCCGGCCGGTCAGTCGCCCTCGCCCCGCAGTTCGTCGAGGTCGCGGTCGGCCCGGTGCTCGCTTATCAGCCGGTCGACCATCTCGGCGTTCCGGTCGCGCCGGCGGGCCTCGGCGCGCTCCTCCCAGTCCCCGATGGCGGCCTCGACCTCGGCCTCGCGGGCGACCGCCAGCTCGTCGACCTCTTGGACGGTCACGTCCTCGGCCGGTCCGACGGGTATCTCGCGCTCGAACAGCACCTCGTCGGCCTGCTCGGAGAGGTTGCCGCTGCGGAGGACGACCCGGGGATCGACGTCGGCGAGCCGTTGGGCGGTCTCGCGGCCGGCCCCCGAGGCGTCCCGCAGGTAGACAACGTCGTCTTTCGCGAGGCCGAACCGCCGCTCGGCGTCCTCGATAGCGGCCTTGGTGAACTGCTCGACCGGCTTCACGGGGACGAGCCCGGCCCTCTCCTCGGCGACGTCCGCGAAGTTCGAGTGGTCGAGCCGCCAGAGCGCCTTCAGCCGTTCGAGTTTCCCCTCCAGTTCCTCGTTGCGCTCGCGGGCGTCCTCGAGCTCCCGCTCGAGGCGGTCGGTCTCGCGCTCCAGCCGGGACACCTCCCGGCGCTCCCTGGCCTCGCGGCGCTCCTCGCGGCGGGCCTCCGAGAGCTCGACCTCGTACTCCTCGATCCGTTCGTCCTTCTCCGCGATGGTCCCGCGGAGGTCCTCGACGTGGTCCTCGAGCCGCTCGATCCGGGCCTTCAGCCGCTTTATCTCCCGTTCCTCCTCGGTGAGCTCTCGCGGCGAGTGCTCGCTCTCCTCCTCGGATTCGGTCTCGTCCTCGGTCAGGTCGGCGAGCACCGCCTCGACGGACTCCTCGCCGGCGAGGACCCTCGCGGTCACCTCCCCGCGGTCGAGCTGTGGGGGTACCTTCCGGGCGATGCGGCGGAACTGGTCCTCGTGGTCGTCGAACGCGTAGAGCGCGGCGGCCATCGCGTCCCGCTCGTGGTCGTTCTCGTACCCCTCCTCGCGGGTGCGGTGCTGCTTGCCGTCGACCGGCAGGTCCGAGGTCGGCGTCCACCCCGCGGCGTCGAACGAGCGGCGGATCTTCTCGACGGTCTCGGGCATCGGCGTGACGTCCGCGGCGACGAGTATCGGCCGGCCCCGCTCGATGATCCACTCGATGATCGCCGCCGTGTCCGCCGTGCGCGTCGAAAGGACGTCCAGCACGTTGCCGTCGAGATCCAGCACTGCGACGGCGGTGGTCGTCCCGGGGTCGATGCCGACGATGACGTGGTCCCGGCGCTTGGCCAGCGGCCGGAACTCGATGCCGTCCTGGCGTTCGCGTTCGATCTCCACGCGGACGTCCCCCGAGCGCCGCGACGAGACCGGGATGTCCTCGGGGGTGCCCTCGACCTCGAACAGCGCCTGCGAGTAGCCCCCGTACTTCTCGGTCACTTCCTTCTCGTAATCGAGCCCGGCCTCCTGGAGTTCGGACTCGACCTCCCGCGCCGCACGCTTGACGTTCCCGTGGATGCGCCGGGTGTATCGGTCCTCGGACCAGCCGCCCCCGCCGGTCGAACGGCCCCGGGAGACCTTGACGGTCGTGCGGTCGGTGAACGCCGACACCTCGTGGCCGACGTTCATCGCCGCCAGCCTCGCCGCCGCCTCGGCCTCCTGCATCGGGTCCTTCCCGTAGGGGACGCCGTGGCGGGAGGCGACCCGCGAGAGGGTCTCCGGCCGCTCGGCGCCGGTCACCTGCACGAGCCTCGTCCCCGAGGGGAGCGAGCCCAGAAAGCGGACGAGGTCGTCCTTGTCCGCCGCGAGCTCGTACACGTTGTCCGTCGCGAGGATGGCGGGCTCCTCGCGGTCGACGAGCCGGCGGAGCTTCCGCAGCGAGACCACGTCCCGGTCGACGTGCTCCCCGTCGAACGCGACGAGGGCGTAGGACGGCGCGTCCCCCCGGACGTCGCCGCTCTGCACGTCCACCCCGAACACCACCGCATCGAGGGCACTCGTGCGGTTACTCACACGAACTGATAGGCGCAGGTCGAACTTAAGTCCACGGCGGGGTCGACGGTCGTGTTCGTTCGATCCTCGCCGGGATGGGCGGGCCGAGGGGTCACGTACGAAGCCGGGACCACCCACCCCGTGACCTCCGAGCGCGACGCCGCCGGCCCGCGAGCGTCGCCACCGGTCCGCCGGCGCGGCGCCTGTTCGCCACCGTCGGAGCCACGCGACCGGATTCCGTCTGCCCGTGGACGGGTCCGTCGGGAACGCTCCGGCGGCGCTTCCGGCGCGGGCTCCACACCCGGCGATCACCCTGTCGCCGTTCCGAAGCACCCGCCGGTGGTCACGGGCCTTGGCTCGACTGCCGGGACCCCCCTTCGAGGCCCGGTACCCGGCCGGACTACGGGAAGCCGGTCGGACTCCGGGCCGTACGGTCGATCCCGGTGACCACCGGTCGAACTCGGGTGTCGGGTCGCTCGCCGGGTTCGGATCCGACCCACCGCAGCGCCGGACGGTCGATTCATACCCCCGGGTCCCCAACGGCCCGCGTGCACACGACCGAGGCCTCCGACGGGACGACCCTGCGCTACGCGTCGGCGGGGCCGGCCGACGGCGAGGGGGTCGCGCTCGTCGGGGACGCGGGACTCGGCCCCTGGCAGTGGGGCTGGCAGCACGGCGCGCTCGGTCCGTTCCGGACGCTCGCGGTCGACCTGCGGGGAACCGGCGGGGACGCGCCGCCCGGCCCCTACAGGGTCGGGCCGTTGGCCGGGGATCTGGAGGCGGTGCTCGCCGACGTCGGGCTTCGACGGGTACACCTCCTCGGGTTCGGCCTCGGGGGGATGGTCTGTCTCGCCCACGCCCGCGAGTACGGCCGCGCCCGCTCGCTGACGCTCGTCGGGACGGCGGCCTCGGGCGAGGCGGTCGACCGGGGGGCGTTCGAGGCGTCCTTCGAGTCCCCCGACGCGCTCTCGGGGCTGTTCACCCCCGCCTTCCGCGAGACACGACCGGACCTTCTCGAGCGGATCGTCGAGTGGAGACGGGACGGGGACCCGTCGCCCGAGGTCCGCGAGGCACAGCTCGCCGCCGGGCTGTCGTTCGACGCCGGCCCCCTGTACGAACTCGATCGTCCGGCGCTCGTCCTCCACGCCTTCGAGGACCCGGTGATACCGCCGTCGGCCGGCGAGGAGCTCGCCGAGGGCCTTCCGAACGGAGGGTTCGACGCGATCGAGGGGCGGCGGCTCGCCCACGTCGAGCACTCGGTGGCGGTCAACGACCGGATCGACGAGTTCCTGCGGTCGGTCGCGGGGCGACGCTCCGAGTAGTCGAAGACGCGGATCGGAGGGCCGACCACCGACTGTGAAGCCGCGGGGGTGGGACCGGGTGACCGGAACGTCCCCGTCCCGACTCCCCGAACGGTCATCTAGCCGCGGACGAAACGGCTACAAGCGTCGGGCTTCCCTACCCGGCAGGGATGGAACTGGACCTCGGACGGATGGCCGACTACCGACCACGGGCGGCCGAGCGCGACTCGGGTCGCGCCGCGGCCGTGCTCGTGCCGGTCGTCGGCCGCGCCGACGGCGACCACCTGCTGTTCACCGAGCGGTCGCCCGACCTCGAGGCCCACCCGGGGGAGACGGCGTTCCCGGGCGGCGGGTACGAGCCCGAGGACGCCGACCTGGCCGGGACCGCGCTCCGCGAGGCCAACGAGGAGGTCGGCATCCGCCCCGAGGAGACCGAGATCGTCGGTCGACTCGACGACGTCCCCGGACCGTACGGCCACGTCGTCCGGCCGTTCGTCGCCCGCGTCCCCGACCGCGCGTACGAACCCGACCGTCGGGAGGTGGTCGAGGTGGTCGTGCTCTCGGCGGCCGACCTCACCGATCCCTCGATCTACAGCGTCGAGGAGCGGCGCAACCCCGAGGGCGAGACCGTCGACCTGCCGTTCTTCCGGGTCGACGGGGACGTCGTCTGGGGGCTGACGGGGTTCATCCTGGCCAGGTTCCTCTCCGTCGTCTCCCCGTGGAAGCCACCGGGCGGGTTCCCCCAACACCCCCTGCTCGACGAGGGAGAACAGTCACGGAGGGAGTGACGGTCGGCTCCTCCCCGCCCGTGACCTGGGTGGGGGGTATTCGCCCGCGACCGCAACGCTTGGGGGGCGACCGGTCGAAGCCGGGGTATGCACTTCGACCAGCGGGAGCAGCAGGCGCTCCGCGAGGCCGGCCTCTCGACCGGGGAACTGGAGGCCGCCTCCGACCGGGTCGCCGACCTCGTCGACGAGGCCGCGGCCGACCTCGAGGCGTTCTTCGAGGCCCACGACACGCTCCACTCCGATCTCTCGATGGCCCACAGTTCGAGCGAGTTCTCGACCCACGAGGGCGCGACGCTCGACCCCTACACCCACGCCGCGGACCTCCGCGGCTGGCTCCGGTTCGAGACCTGGGGGGCGTTCGTCGAGGACGGCCGCGTCCTGGACGAGGACCTCGTGGAGCTGAAACTGGGGCCGACGGTCCACGAGCGGGTCCGGTTCGCGACGACCCCCGACGCCCTATGAGCGGCGATGGGGGGGAGACCGGTGACGAGGGCGGTGACGGCCCCGGGAGGAGCGGCGACGCGACCGGGAACGATCCCCGCGTGCGGGTCCGGGGGATCTACGCGACGGCACTGACCCGGCTGTTCGACGCCGGCGGCGCGGAGGTGGTGCTCGCCTCCGAGCCCATCCGCGACCGGTTCGGCGCCGAGTTCGGCGTCGTCCCGCCGGACGTGATGGTCGGGACCACCCCCGACCGGCAGGGGGTCGGCGTCGGCGGCGCTCCCGACGCGGTCGAGGCGGTCCGCGAGCGACTCGACGGCGTCGGCATCGACACCCTCTCGTGGATCGATCCCACCCCCGCGGGCGCGGTGTTCGAGGGCGTCGTCACGGACACGCTCGGGGGCGGCGCGGTCGTCGATCTCGGCGACGGCGAGGGCTATCTCCCCTACGACGACGCGGACGGCTACGTCGAGGAGAGCGACGTCCTCCGGGTGCAGGTCCGGGACCCCCAACCCCCGTGGGGGGACGACCGGCCGTCGCTTTCGACGGATCTCGTCGTCGACGGCGGACTCGTCGAACTCCGTCGCGGGTCGGGGGACGGCGGAGCGAGGGACGACTCCGGGGCCGCACGGATGGCCTCGCTGCTGTCGGTCGAACCGCCGGAGGGATGGTCGCCGCGGTGGACCCGCTGGTCCGAGAACGCCGACATGGACGCGCTCCGGGCGGCGCTCGAGCGGGCGAGCGAGCGGGCCGACACCCTGACGAGGGCGCTCACCGAGGCGGACACGGACACGGCGCCGGCGCCGCTGGTCGCCCCCCTCGACACCGCCTGGGTCTGGTTCGGCCGCCAGTCGCGCTTCGCGCTGGACGACCTGCGCAGCGAGGTGACGACGACGATGCCCGGCCACCACCGGACGAAGGCCGCCACCGAGGCCGCGAGCGCCGCGGTCGACTTCGCCGAGGCGGTCTGCGAGCCTTCCGGGGAGTTCCCGTTCGCGGCCGTCACCCGGCAGTTCGGTCCCCGCGAGGGCGACCGTATCGCCATCGAACACGGCAAGCCCGAGGGGCGGTGCATCACGCTCGGCCGCGGCGAGGTGACCGAGTACGACCCCGACGGGGCGATCAGGGTGGAACGGCAGATGACCGCCGGCGGGAGCTACGACGCGCTCGGCGTCGAGCGGCGGGCGGGCGACGTCGCCGCCACCAAGTTCGTCGAGGGGCGGTGGTGGTACGCCACCGTCTATCGGGGTTCCGAGGGCGAGACGCGGGGGACGTACGTCAACGTCTGCACGCCGCTGGAGGTCTTTCCGGGGGCCGTGCGGTACGTCGATCTCCACGTCGACGTGGTGAAACACGCCGACGGCCGCGTCGAACGGGTCGACGACGACGAACTCGACGCGGCGGTCGAGGCCGGGAACGTCCCCGGGGAGCTGACCGAGCGCGCACGGGAGGTCGCGGGTCGGATCGAGGACGCGCTGTAGGCGGGTGCCGCGGAGGGCCGCGCGGGACCGGTGTGAGGTGGCGGTGCGTCGCCGGGAGTGTGTCGGTGCGTCGCCGGACGATCCGCGTGTGCACCACGAGCAAGCGCGATGTTCGTGGTTCAGCCCTCGCTGACGATGAACTGGCCGGCGATCTCGGCCACCTCGTCCATCGACTTCGGTTCGTCGACACCGTTCGGGAACGGCGAGGTCGCGTTCAGCTCGTTCAGGAAGGCGGCGTGGCGAGCCTCGACGCTGTGGATCCCGATCGCGGCCTCGAACACCGCGTCGCTCGACACCGTCGGTGCGGCCCCCTTGTACGCGGCGACGCCCGTGTTCTCGAGGGCCTTCGCCACTCCCAGGAACTCCGAGGGGGTCTCGTAGCCGAAGTCGTACTCGGCCTCCTCTACGGGCGTCCCGCCGAACTGCTCTACGGTGTCCGCGATGGCCGAGACGTGCGCCGCCTCGTGGGCGCCCACGGTCCCCAGATGCTCGGGAACCATCGACCGGATCTCCTCGCCGAACTCGGAGAGCGCCTCCGCCTCCATCAGCTCCGTCTCGGAGAACCGTTCGAGTCCCTCGCGGTAGAAGGCGTTCTCGAGGTGCTCCAGCGTCAGCGCGTAGTTCAGCACGTCGACGTCGCTCGTGTCGTCCTCGGCCTTTCGGTCGGGGGCCGGCCGGTCTTCGTCGAGTTCGTAGCGGGAGGCGTCGACCTCGCTGGTGACGAACTGGCCCGCTATCTCGAGCACCTCGCTCATCGACCGTGCCTCGTCGACCCCCTTCGGGAACGGGAGTTTCCCGTTCACGAGGTTCAGGAAGGCGGCGTGTCGCGCCTCGACGCTGTGGATGCCCGCGGCGGCCGCGAGGATGTCGTTGTCCACCACCGACGGCGCGGCGCCGGCGTAGGCGGCGACGCCCGTGTTCTCCAGGGCCATCCCGAGTTCGAGGAACTGGCTCGGCGTCTCGTAGCCGAAGTCGTACTCGGCCTCCTCGACGGGAGCCCCACCCAACTGCTCGACCGCGTCGCTGATCGCCGAGACGTGGGCCGCCTCGTGGGCGCCCACCGTCCGGAGGTACTCCGGCACCTCCATCCGGACGGCCTCGTCGAACGCCGAGAGCGCGTCGGCCTCCATCAGCTCCCCGTCGGCGAACGTCTCCAACCCCTCGCGGTAGAAAGCGTTCTCGAGGTGCTCCAGCGTCAGCGCGTAGTTCAGTATCGGGACGTCCGGGGCCGCTATCGACTCCGTCTCGGTTGGCTCCTCCGTCGCCGTCTCCGTCGGCTCCATCGTCGGCTCCTCGGTCGGCATCGGCGTCGCCGTGGGGGTGTCGGTCGCCATGCCGCCGCCCGTGTCGCCCGAACAGCCGGCGAGGCCGAGGGCGGCGAGGGTCGCGGTCGTGCCGAGGACGTTGCGTCGCGAGGTCGTCCGTGTCGTCCGTGAGTCGTCGGTCGGGTCCATCGATCCATCCGGGGCGAGCCGTCGAGCCCGTAAGGCGATTTTCCGAGAACTGACCCTACTTCGGCGGGGATGCGCCCGGATTCCCACCGAAATTCGGCCGAGACCGGAGTCGTCGGTCGGTGCCGTTGGCGCCGAACGTCGAGTCGGTGCGCCCGGGGGGCACCGGAGCCGACTGGCCCCGGTACGTCCGCGGAACTCCCCGAGGGGGCGGGCCGAGACGCTCCAGCACTACTTCGACCCCGGCACGAGTTCCTCTCGTGGCTCGGCGTCGAGGTGGAGGAACTCGGCGAGGGCCGGGCGGTCATGTCGATTCCCTACCAGTCCAAACTGACGAACGTCCCGTGGCAGGGCGCCGTCGAGGGCGAGCGGCACCCGATACAGGGCGGGGTCGCCTCGACGCTGATCGACGTGGTCGGCGGCATCGCGCTCCGGCCCTACCTCGACGACCCCCTGAAGGACGGGATGGCCACCATCAACCTGAACGTGAACTACCTCCACCCGGCAGCCGGGGACCTGCGGGCGGAGGCCGAGGTGGTCCGCGCGGGCGGGAGCGTCGGCGTCTCGGAGGGGGTGGTGACCGGGAAGGTCCCCGGCGACGGCGAGGAGGCCGTCGCGCACGGCACCGGGGCGTACCGGCTGTTCCGCGGCGGCGACGGGGAGGACTGATACGGAGGTCGCGCCGGCCTACCGGCGGTCGGTCGACCCGGTCCGATGACTACCGGCGGCGGACGTCGACTCCACCCCCGGTCGGGGCTCCGTCTCACGCGAACCGAACGCCCTCGCCCTCGAGGACCTCGCCGAACAGCCAGTCGGCGTGCTCCAGCGCGTACTCGCGGTGGTCCTCCTCGATGGCGCCGATGCAGTCCTCGACCAGCACGGGCCGGTAGTCCCGCAGCCCCGCCGAGCCGGCGGTGTGGAGCACGCAGACGTTCGCGAGCGTCCCGCAGACCACGAGGTCGTCGATGCCCCGCGCCGAGAGCCAGCCCTCGAGCTCCGTCCCGTAGAACGCGTCGTAGGTGTGCTTCTGGACGACGTGGTCGTCCGCCCGGAGGTCCAGTTCCTCGACGAGTTCGGCGTCCCAGGAGCCCTCGACGACGTGCTCGCCCCAGCGCTCGAACTCGTCGTAGTAGTGAGCGCCGTCGAACTGCTCCGGCGGGTGGACGTCCCGGGTGAAAACGACCCGGACGCCGGCGTCGTGGGCGCGGTCGACCAGCGACGCCACGGGCTCGATGGCCGCTTCGCTTCCCGGGGCGTAGAGCGACCCGTCGGGCTTGCAGAACCCGTTCTGCATGTCCACTACCACGAGAGCGGTGCTGTCGACCGGGAGCTCGAGAGACATACCCGCAGGTTGTGGTGCGTCGGGCAAGAGCGTTCGGTCGGGGAACCCCGATTCGCTCGACCGCTCTCGTCGGGCACGACGTCAAGGTACTCCTGATCGTCCCGCAAGCGAACCGCTTTTGCCCGCGCCCCGCCGAGCGGGGGGTATGGCGACAGAAACGGCCGACGCTCGGGCCTCCCACCTCAGGGGTCTGACCGTCACGACGCTCGCGTCGCTCGCGGGCATCCTCGCCGCCGTCGGCTCCTCCGTCGTGACCGCGGGGGCGGCCGAGCCGGCCACCTCGCGGATCGGGCTCTACGTGGTCGTCGCGGCCGTCGTCGTCCAGTTCCCGATACTGGAGGCGCTCGGGCGGGCGGGGCTCGTCGAGGTCGACGTCGAGGACTTCGGCGCGAAGGACTACCTGTACGTGATCTTCATGACCTTCTCGCTCTGGTTCGTCAGCTGGACGGTGCTCCTCACGACGGGGACCACCTTCTGATGGCCGAGGACAGCATCGCGGTCGTGGATCTCGACAGGTGTCAGCCCGACCGCTGTAACTACGAGTGCGCGAACTTCTGCCCGCCCAACCGCACGGGCAAGGAGTGCATCGTCACCCGCGAGGAGCGCTACGAGGCGGGCGGGGAGTTCGACGGCAAGCCCGATCAGATCAGCATCTCCGAGGAGATCTGTCTGGGCGAAACCTGCGGCATCTGCGTCGAGAAGTGCCCGTTCGACGCCATCGAGATCATCAATCTCCCGCAGGAGCTAGAGGAGGATCCGGCCCACCGCTACGGCGAGAACACCTTCGGGCTCTACGGCCTGCCCGCGCCCCGCGAGGGCCGCGTGACCGGCGTGCTCGGGCCGAACGGTATCGGGAAGTCCACGGCGGTGCGGGTGCTCGCCGGCGAGATAACGCCGAACCTCGGACGCTACGAGGACCCCCCGGACTGGGGCGGAATCCTCGACCAGTACCGCGGGACGGCGCTCCAGAACTACCTCGGGGCCCTGGCGGAGGGGGAGCTCACCGTCGCCCGCAAGCCACAGTACGTCGACCGCATCCCCGACCGGTTCGACGGGAACACGAACGAACTGCTGGCGGGGGTCGACGAGCGCGGCGTCGCCGACGAGATCGTCGAGCGGCTCGACGTCGCGGCCGTCGTCGATCAGGAGATCGACACGCTCTCGGGCGGCGAACTCCAGCGGGTCGCGCTCGCGGCGACGCTGGTCCGCGACGCCGACTTCTACTTCATCGACGAGGTGACCCCCTACCTCGACATCGGTCAGCGGGTCACGGCGGCGCGGCTGATCCGCGAACTGGCCGAGGAGGAGGACCGCTCGATGATGGTCGTCGAGCACGACCTCGCCATCCTCGACCTCATCGCGGACACGCTCCACGTCGCGTACGGGGAGCCGGGCGCGTTCGGCGTCGTCACGAGCCCCAAGTCGACGCGGAACGGCATCAACGAGTACCTCGCGGGCTACCTCGAGAACGAGAACATGCGGATCCGCCCGGAGACCATCCAGTTCGAGGAGCACGCCCCCCGGACGGTGACCGGCGCCGCCGACACCCTCGTCGAGTACCCGGACCTCGTCAAGTCCTACGGCGAGGGGGAGTTCACCCTCGAGGTCGACGCCGGGGCGATCCGCCGGAACGAGGTCCTGGGCATCGTCGGTCCGAACGGCATCGGGAAGTCCACGTTCGCGAAACTGCTCGCGGGCCGACTCGAACCGACCGAGGGCGCGGTCGACTTCGCGCTCGACATCTCCTACAAGCCCCAGTACGTCGAGATCGACCGGCCGATGCGGGTCGACGCCTTCCTCGCCTCGATCACCGACGACTTCGGCTCCTCGTACTGGAACACGGAGATCGCAGGGCCCCTCCAGTTAGAGCGGGTCATGGAGCAGGACCTCACGGACCTCTCGGGCGGCGAGCGCCAGCGGGTGGCCATCGCGGCGTGTCTCTCCCGGGACGCCGACCTCTACCTGCTCGACGAGCCGAGCGCCCACCTCGACGTCGAGCAGCGGGTGCTCGCGACGCGGGCCATCCGCCGATACACCGAGAACCACGGCGCGACGGCGATGGTCATCGACCACGACATCTACATGATCGACCTGCTGGCCGACCGCCTGCAGGTGTTCGAGGGCACCCCTGCCGAGCACGGCCGCGCGGGCAAGCCCGTGGGGATGCGCGAGGGGATGAACGAGTTCCTCGCGAACCTCGGGGTGACGTTCCGCCGGGACCAGCGGACCGGCCGACCCCGGATCAACAAGCCCGGCTCCCAGAAGGACCGCGAGCAGAAGCGGGCCGGCGAGTACTACTACGCGCCCGAGGACGGCGACGAGGAGTAGGATGGAGCGGGTCTACTCCACCCCGTCAGTGCTCGCTGCGGTCCTCGGCCTCCGGCCTGCGGTCCTTGCATCGGCCGCCGTCGTCGAGAGCGCGGCCCCTTTCAATCCCACCCGGCGTCGACTGATCGATTAGTCACCGAGGGGCGGGAATGAAAGGGGCGGCCGGCTACGGGAAGCACGGTGAAGTAAGCACCGCAGGAGCGAACGAAGTGAGCGACGAGGAGCGCAGCGAGCCGCGCGACCGGAGCCAGGGTTGCCGGCCGCCGGCAACCGATAACGCGGCGGCGGAGCCGCCACGCAGGCCGGGGCTTTCGAGGTGGTACCGCCGGCAGTTCTTTCCGCCCGTCCGCGTCCTGCGTACCATCGTCGGGATTCAAGTCCCCGGGCACGGGAGTCATCCTGTGGCCTCCGAGGGTGACATCCGCGTGCTGCTCGTGCTTGACCTCCTGCTCTCGCTCGCCTTCGCGAGCGCCGTCGTCTGGGGGCTCGACTTCATCAGCGTGATCGAGTTCACCGCGCGGAACGTCGCTATCGGAACGGTCGGCATCGCGGTCCTCACCTACCTCTTCGTGTTGCGGCAGTAGGAACCGGCCCCCAGTCGGAACCGAGGGGCTCTCAGAGCTCTTCGCGGGCCGCTCGCTAACGGACAACGACCGATGGGACCGCGCCACGGGACACGGTGCAGTGTCTCCCGAACCGTCCTGCGGCCCTGCCTCCCGCCGGCCGGTCGGTACTGCAGGCACCCTCGCCATCCGGGGAGGCGGTCCTATCGATCGACCAGGACGTATCGGGATAGTCTCGAAACACCGGTCCTGTCGAACACCGCCGAATAATAGTTACGCACGACCGTATCAGCGGAGGGTCGCTGTCACCGCTGGAGTGCGAACGAGACGTGCAGCGTCGACTTGTACAGGTCGATCTGTCCGTTCTCCACGTCGGCCGTCTGCGCGACGACCTCGAGCCCGCTG
>PXRQ01000081.1:16065-95582 GCA_003022005.1 Halobacteriales archaeon QS_5_70_15 | reverse complement strand
CTCACCGCGAGCACCCCCTCCTCGGGCGGGACGCCGGCCTCCCCGACAGCGACGGTCGTCGGGTGGCCGCGCGCGGCGAACTCGTGTCCGGTGTCCATCGCCCCCGTCAGGTCGTCGGCGACGACGAGCGCGTCGAGTGTCACGTGCGGGGTTCGCCCGGTCGTGACAAAAAGGCCGAGGTGCCGTTCGGACCCGCGTGTCCCCGTCGAGGGTCGGTTGACCGCCGACAGGGCCCCCGGATATGTGGGGGAACACGGCGTCGTCGGGTTCGCGAGTACCCGGATCGGCCCGTCGAAGCAGGTCCTCCCGGTCCGGCACTCGTGTCGCCCGATCCCGGTTCGTAAGGCCGGTAAGCCTCGCGCACGAACGGCCCGCCGGATGACCGAGACGCATCCGAACTACGTCGACGGCGAGTGGGTCGAATCGGGGACCGGCGAGACGTTCGAGGTCCGGAACCCCGCGGAGCCGGGCGAGGTGGTCGGCCGGTATCGGGGGTCGGGGCCCGCGGACGCCGAACGGGCCATCGAGGCGGCCGCCGCGGCGGACGACTCGTGGGCGGACACGCCCGGCCCCGAGCGTGGAGCACTGCTCTCCCGGGTGGCCGAACGGCTCGAAGACCGGAAGGAGGAACTCGCGGAGACGCTGGTCCGCGAGGAGGGAAAGACCCGCCCGGAGGCCGAGGGCGAGGTGGGTCGTGCGGTCGACGTCTTCCGGTACTACGCGGCGAAGGCACGGGACCGCGGCGGCGACCTCAAGGCGTCGAGCAGCCCCGACACCCGGCTCTACACGGTCGACGAGCCGGTCGGCGTGGTTTCGCTCGTGACGCCCTGGAACTACCCTATCGCCATCCCGGCGTGGAAGCTCGCGCCCGCGCTCGCGTCCGGCAACACCGCCGTACTGAAGCCGGCGTCGCTCGCCCCGGGCGTCGGGCGCGCGCTCGTCGAGTGCGTCGACGAGGCGGGTGCCCCGGACGGCGTGGTCAACTTCGTCACCGGCGCGGGGAGCGACGTCGGCGATCCGCTGACGACCCACGACGCGGTCGACGCGGTGTCGTTCACCGGCAGCGCCGCCGTTGGCGAGCGGGTCTACGAGGAGGCCACCGCCGCGGGCAAGCGCGCCCAGACCGAGATGGGCGGCAAGAACCCGACGGTCGTGACCGCGAGCGCCGACGTCGGGGAGGCCGTCGAGATCGTCGGCTCGGGCGCGTTCGGCGTCACCGGACAGGCGTGTACGGCCTGCTCGCGGGCCATCGTCCACGAGAGCGTTCACGAGGAGTTCCTCGAGGGCATCGTCGAGTACGCCGAGGGCATCGAGGTCGGCCCCGGGCTCGACGGGGCGGACATGGGCCCGCAGGTGAGCCCGGGCGAACTCGAGACGACGCTCGACTACATCGAGGTCGGCGAGAGCGAGGGGGCGCGGCTCGTCACCGGCGGCGAGCGCCTCGACGGTGGTGTCCACGCCGGCGGGTACTTCGTCGAACCGACCGTCTTCGCCGACGTCGAGCCGGACATGCGCATCGCCCAGGAGGAGATCTTCGGCCCGGTCCTGGGCGTCATCCGGGTCGACGGCTTCGAGGAGGCCGTCGAGGTGGCCAACGGCGTCCCCTACGGCCTCTCGGCGAGCGTCGTCACCCGTGATCTCGGCGAGGCAAACCGGTTCGTCGACGAGATCGAGGCGGGGATGGCGAAGGTCAACGAGAAGACGACCGGCGTGGAACTCCACACCCCCTTCGGCGGGTTCAAGCGCTCCTCCAGCGAGACCTGGCGCGAACAGGGGGACGCCGGCCTCGACTTCTACACCATCTCGAAGACCGTCTACATGAACTACTGACGGGCCCCTCGCCCTCCCTCCTCCGGTCGGCGGTCGGTCGACTCAGACCGTCACGACGTGGTTCTCGAGTGTGCCGATGCCCTCGATGTCGATGGTCACCGAGTCACCGGCACGGAGGGTGAACTCGTCCGGCGGGACGATGGATGTGCCCGTGAGCAGGACCGCCCGCTCCGGGACCGCGTTGTGCCGCGTGTAGTAGTCGACCAGTTCCTCGCAGGTCCGGACCATCTCGTCCGTCGAGGTCGACCCCTCGAAGACGCGCTCGCCGTCGCGGTCGATCGTCATCGACATCCCGAGGTCGTGGGGGTCCCCGACGGTTCCGGGCGAGGCGATACAGGGTCCGAGCGCACAGCACCGGTCGTAGACCTTCGCCTGTGGGAGGTACAGCGGGTTCGCTCCCTCGATGGCGCGGCTGCTCACGTCGTTCCCGATGGTGTACCCCACCACGTCGCCCCGGTGGAGGACGACCCCGAGTTCGGGTTCCGGCACGTTCCAGTCCGAGTCCTGCCGTACGCCGACGGCCTCGCCCGGGCCCACCGTTCGACCCGGCGTCGCCTTGAGGAACACCTCGGGTCGCTCGGCATCGTAGACGTCTATGTACATGTCGGGCATGCCGCTCTCGGCCTCGCGGGCCTGCTCGCTGATGGCGTAGGTGACGCCCGCGGCCCACACCTCGTCCGCGCCTGGTGCCCGGGGGGCATCCGTCGGGTCGTACTCCGGGGCTCGGTCGACGAGGCGCTCGGCGACGTCGTCCACGCCGGTCTCCGTGACGGCGGCCGCCCGGGCCAGGTCACCGAACGACGCCAGGTCCGGCTTGACGGCCGTCAGGTCGTACGTCCCATCGTCCGCCTCGGCGACTAAACGGCTTCCGCCGGTCGACGGGTACCCGTAGTAACGCATGGGGAGGAGTGGCAGACGGGAACGACAAGTAGTTTGTCCACAAACGTCATTTGTAGTGTAATTCGTTCGGCGTGGATCGAGGAGTCAGGCCGGCTTCTCGTACGCCTGGAGGCCCGAGAACCGGATGCCGTGCCCCGGCTCTTCGGGCGGCGTGAACCGGCCGTCGACGGGTTCCGGCGGCGACTCGAGGACCCGGTTCAGGACCGCCGAGTGGTGCTCGACCGAGGGGACGTTCCCGAACGCGGCGGCGGGGTTGACGTGGATCGGTTCGTGCCGGTTGAGCGAGGGTGGTAATGAATCCCCGAGGCCGTCGTTGGTTTTCGTACTGAACGGGACCTGGTGATCCCCTGTATCGTCTCACCGGGCCGTCTTCGAGTCCACCAGGACCGCCACCGTGACGGCCACACGCCTCCCCAGCCGAATGTGCTCCTCGGCTCCCTCCGATTCGCGGTTCGCTTCGTTCACCGCTCACCATCGAGGCCTCCCGCTGGTCGGCCTCGCTTCGCTCGGCTGCGGTGCTCATCCCTCATACGGAGTTCTCGTCCGGGTGCTCGCGCGTTCGCTCGCACCCGAGCGCCAGCGCACGCCGCGAGGAAACCAGGTATCGTCCCGCCACACTAAACGTGCGGGCGGCGGTTTCGGTGGTACGCCCTCCTCCTCGTTACGCGACGACCGGGAACCCGAACACCGCCCGGATCAGTAGTCGGAATCCGTCGAGTACTCCTCCAGCGCGTCCTCGTCGGGATCACAGCCCCAGCCGGGCTCCCTGGGCAGCTGCAGGTTCCCGTCCTCGTACTCCGGGGCGGCCGTGAACAGCTCGTCGTCCCAGGGGAGCCGGTCGATGTCGGTCTCCATGATCCGGAGGTTCGGGACCGCAGCCGCCCAGTGGGCGTTCATGAGCGTGCCGAGGTGGCCGTAGTAGTTGTGCGGCGCGACGTGGAGCTGGTGGGCATCGACCATCGAGGCGATCCTCGCCGTCAGCTGGACGCCGTTCCAGAGCGCGTCGATGATGACCACGTCCGTCGCCCGCTCCTGCAGGTACGGCACGAACGACTCGTGCGGGACCAGCGCCTCGCAGGAGGCGATGGTGTGGGGGCTCTGCCGGCGCACGTCCGCCAGGGCCCCCGCGCCGGGCAGGTCCATCTCGACCCAGAACAGGTCGAACTCCTCGAGCTCGCGCAGCATCCTGACGTACCCCTCCGGCTTCATGTTGTAGTTCAGGTCCAGCAGGATGTCCGTCTCGGGTCCCGCCCCCTCCCGGAGGGCCTCGAGGTACTCCCGCTGGGCCTCCAGCTGGTCGTCCTCGATGGTGAGCGAGGGGTGGTGGGGCCGCCCGAACCCCGGTGCCCACCCCGTCGGCTCGTCGCCCCTGAAGTCGAAGACGTTCGTCTTCAGGGCCCCGAACTGGCTGTCCCGCACCTCCTCGCCGAGGGCGACCACGTCCTCCAGGGTTTCGACCGGGTCGTACCACTTCGCCCGCTGGCTGATGCGGTAGGTACCGCAGTGGGACCAGTACACCGGGATCTCCTCGCGGACGGCCCCGCCGAGCAGGTCCACGCAGGGGACACCGAGCTCCTTCGCCTTCGCGTCGAGCAGGGCGTTCTCGATGGCGCCGATGGCCATCGCCCCGACGCCGGTGTAGGACTGGCGCACCTCGGGGACGAGCTTTGCACGGACGCCCTCGACCGCCTCCACTGGCTCGCCGACGACCGTCGAGGCCATGTCCTCGACCACCGTGGTAATACCCGTCGCCCCGAGGTTCTCGTCGTACTCGCTCCAGCCGACGACGCCGTCCTCGGTCGTGACGCGGACGAAATGGTAGTCCCGCCAGCCCGCGTCGGCGTGTCTCGTCTCGACTGACTGTATCGCGCTCATCGTGTTCCGGAAGCGATACCCGGTGGTGAATAAATTGAGGGGGTGGTCGGGAGCGTCTCCCGCTCGGAGGCTCGCGTGGGCGGTTTGGCCCTACCCCACGCGGTACCGCTCGACGGCCGTTCCGTCGAGTTCGACGCCCAGCCCCGGCCCGTCCGGGACCCGGACCAGCCCCTCGTCGTCCGGAGCGAACGGCCCCGCGGAGAGCTCCTCCCGGAACGGGTTCGGCGAGCGGTCGAACTCCAGCCACGGGTCGCCTGGGAGCGTCGCGATCAGCTGGAGGCTCGCCGCGAACGCCACCGGCGTCGCCCAGACGTGCGGGACGAGCGGAACGCCGTGGTCGTACGCACGGCGGGCGATCCGTCGTGCCGGCGTGAGCCCGCCGACGATACAGACGTCAGGCTGTGCGACGTCCGGCCCGCCGCGCTCGAACAGCCGGTCGAACTCCGCGGGCGTGTGGTCGAACTCCGCGGGCGTGTGGCACTCGCCGCCGGCGACCGGGACGTCGAGGATCTCCGAGAGCCGGGCGTACCCCGCTATGTCCTCCGGGGGGACCGGCTCCCCGAACCAGTGGACGTTCTCGTCCTCGAGCGCCCGGCTGACCCGGCGTGTCGGTCCGGTCGTAGGCGTAGTTCGCGTCGACCATCACGGTGACGTCGGAGCCGACCGCCTCGCGCACCCTGCGGACGAGTTCGACGTCCTCCTCGGGACCGTAGCCGAGCAGCGAGAGACCGGTCTTGAGCTTCACCGCCCCGAGCGCGTCGGCGTTCCCGCCGGCCTCGTCGACGACGCGCTCGTAGACCGTCCGGGCGTCCTGATCTTCGGGAAGTAGTGGCCGGTCGCGTACGGCCGGACGGCGTCGCGACGCCGGCCGCCGAGGAGGGTCCCGACCGGCTCCCCGCGGAGTTTGCCCGCGAGGTCCCACAGCGCGAGGTCGATACCGGAGATCGCGGGTAGCGGGACGACCGTCTGGTAGGTCGCCCGGCCGACGTCGTAGAGGCGGTCGTACAGGCGCTCGACCTCGCGGGGGTCCTCGCCGAGCACGTGCGGCGCGAGCACCTCCTCGACGGTTTCGCGGGTCCCGGCGACCGGCCCCCAGCACTCCCCCCGGCCCACGGTCCCGTCGCCCGTCTCGACGCGGACGAGCGTCGCCGTCCGGGTCTCGACCCAGCCCTGTGCGTAGCCGAACGGTTCCGCAAGCGGCGCCGCCACGCCGACCGCCTCGACGCGCTCAACCTCGGGATCGTTCATGGCCCGACCACCCGGTGCCAGGACTACTACTGTCGGACGTAACTACCTGAACATCATCGCCACCACGGTAGGGCGATGTCGTTCATGGGCCTACGTCCGACAGTATAATACCTACCCCGCGAGCCCCGCGAACAGCGACGCTATTCCCCCCTCCCACCCCTGCGGCTCGCACTGTTCCGCCCTCCCGTCTCGTCCCTGGGCGGACCGTCGACGCGTCCGGGCCCGTGAGGACCTCCCGCTCGCACACAACCTTTTAATTCCCGTCCGCGAAGCGCCGTGGTATGTCGGACCCTGTCGAGCGGTACGAGCGGGCGACGCCCCGCTCGCGCGAACTCTTCGAGGAGGCGCATGCGTACATGCCGGGCGGTGATACCCGGGAAGTCACCTACCACGCCCCGTACCCGTCGTTCGTGGAGGAGGCCTCGGGGTGTACGCTCACGACCGCCGACGGCGAGGAACTGCTGGACTTCCTCAACAACTACACCGCGGCGGTGCTCGGTCACGCCCCGGATCCGGTCGTGGAGGCCGTCTGCGAGCGGTTCAGGCGTGGGAGCGGCTTCGCCGCGCCGACCGAGGAGGCGACCGACCTCGCCCGTCGCATCGTCGAGCGCACCCCCTCGGTCGAGCGGGTCCGATTCGCCAACTCGGGCACGGAGGCGACGACGGTTCAACGACCCCGACGCGCTGACGGCGGCGTTCGAGCGCCACGGCACCGACCTCGCGTGCTTCGTCGTCGAGCCCGTGATGGGTCACGCCGGGATGATCCCCGCGACGACCGACTACCTGGAGGCCGCACGGGACCTGACCGAGGACACCGACACGCTCCTGATATTCGACGAGGTGATGACCTACCGGCTCGCGGTGGGCGGCGCACAGGAGCGCTACGGCGTGACGCCGGATCTGACGGCGCTCGGGAAGTTCATCGGCGGCGGCCTCCCCGCGGGGGCGTTCGGCGGCCGCGCGGACGTGATGGGCGTGTTCGATCCGTCCTCGGACGGCGTCACCCACTCCGGGACGTTCAACGGCAACCCCGCGACGATGGCCGGCGGGGCGGCGACGCTCGACGCGCTCGACGCGGCGGCCATCGAACGGATAAACGACCTCGGGGCGGAGGCGCGGGAACGGCTCGCCGGCGCGGCCGAGGCCGCCGGCGTCCCCGTGGAGGTGACCGGCGACGGCTCGTTGTTCAACGTCCACCTCACCGACTCGCCGGTGACCGACCACGACAGCTCCGCGGCAGGGGCGCCGGCCAACCGCCGACTGTTCACGGAGACCCGCAACCGCGGGGTGTTCCTCGCGCCTCGGGGGATGGGGAACGTCTCGACCCCGATGGGGGGGGCAGAACTCGACCGGCTGGTCGAGGCCTTCGGGGAGGCGCTCGGGGCGGTGTCGTCCGAGATCGCGGCCGACTGACGCCGTCGGACACGAGCCCCCGTCGTGTGTCGCCACACCGTGCTGGCGGCGATGTTCGATCAGTCGCGTTCGACGGTACGACTACTCCCCCCAGCTCCCCCACGCGAACGCCGACCAGCCGCCGTCGGCGGTCAGCACCTCGCCCGTGACGAAGTTGTTCCGCGAGGCGAGGAACAGCGCGCACTCGGCCATCTCCTCGAGAGTGCCGAACCGCCCGAGCGGCGTGCGATTCATAATGTCCGATTCGTCGTAGCCCGCCGTCTCCATCGTCTCGTCGGTGATGGGCGTCCGGATGTACCCCGGCGCGAGCGAGTTGACGTAGATACCGTGCTCGGCCCACTCGACGGCGAGCGTCCGGGTGAGGTTGTCGACCCCGGCCTTCGAGGCGCAGTAGGCCGCCCGCTCGTGGAGCCCCTGGTGGCCCATCATACTGGAGACGTTGACGATGGCTCCGCCCTCGCCCTGGTCGATGAACCGCCGGCCGGCCGCCCGGCAACCGAAGTAGACCCCCGAGAGGTCGACGTCGACCACCGAGCGCCAGTCCTCGACGGCCAGTTCCTCGCTCGGTCCCGTGACGGTGTGCCCGGCGTTGTTCACCATGACGTCGAGGCCCCCGAACTCCTCGACGGCGGCCCCGACGAGCCCCTCGACGGCGTCGTAGTCGCTGACGTCCGCCGCGGCGCCGACCGCCGACCCGCCCGCCCCGCGTATCTCCTCGGCCGCCGCCTCGGCACGCTCCCGGGACCGGGAGTTGGTGACGACGTTCGCTCCCTCCGCGGCGAACCGCTCGGCGATGGCCTTCCCGATGCCGCTGCTCGATCCGGTGACGATCGCCGTCCGTCCGTCCATCTCGCCCATAGGGACCTCCATCCGCCCGCCCGGACATAACTTCCCGGGGGCGCGGTGCTCCCGGGGACGGCGGTGTCGTCAGGGGAGAAGCTTTAGGTGCCACTCAGGCAAGGGGGGCGGTATGAACGTCGAGTCACTCGACGAGCACGACACCCCGGAGGTACTGGACGGCGTGTTCCTGACGCAACTGGCCGCCTGCGAGCGGATGAGCGTCCAGCACTTCCGCATCGAACCCGGATCGGTCGTCGGCGACCACAGCCACGAGCACGAGCAGGCGGGCTACCTCTTCGGCGGCTCTATCCTGTTCACCGTCGACGGCGAGGAGCACCACGTCGAGGCCGGCGACTCCTACGTCATCCCCGGTCACGCCGTCCACTCGGCGGAGGTCACCGGCGACGAGGCAGCGGTCGGCGTCGAACTGTTCAGCCCCCCGCGGACGAACCCGCCCTGGGCAGAGGACGAGGACGGTGACGCGGAGTAGCCACCGGCGGCGCCCCGTACGGTCGTGCGCAGTCCGATACCGACGACTGCCGAACCCGAACCGGGTGATCGCCGGTAACCCGTCGCGCACGGCCGTGTCAGAACGTGCTCGATCGGAACCCCCCGTCGACGGTCAGTACCTCGCCGGTCGTGTAGCTCGCGGCGTCGCTCGCGAGGTAGATGGCCGCGCCGGCGAGTTCGGCGGGATCCCCGAACCGCGGCAGCATCGACCGCCCGGTGACCTGGCGGTGGCGGTCGGTCCCCTCCGCGTAGGCGTCTTTCGTCTGTTCGGTGATAAAGAAACCCGGACGGATGGCGTTCACCCTGATCTCTGGGGCGAGGTCCTTCGCCGCGACGCGGGTGAGCGAGTCGACGCCCCCCTTCGCTGCGGAGTACGCAGCCAGGTCCGGGAGCGCGAGCACCGACGCCAGCGACGCGATGTTGACGATACTTCCCGTTTCCATCCGCTCCGCGAAAGTCCGTATCGCGCGGTACACTCCGTCGAGCAGGACGTCGAGGACGTCCTGCCACTCCGCTTCGGTCACGTCGGCGACCGACTCGCGGGCGATTGAACTCGGGGAGTTGACCAGCACGTCGACGCCGCCGAACGCCTCGACGGCCCCGTCGGCCAGCGCCGTCAGCGACTCGCGCTCCGAGACGTCGCAGGTCAGTTCCAGGGACGCGGCGCCGCGCTCGCGGACCGCCTCGGCGGCCGCCTCGACCCGTTCCGGGGTCCGGCTCGTCGCCACCACGGCCTCGGCGCCGTCGGCCGCGAAGCCGAGCGCGATGGCCCGGCCGATGCCGCTCGTTCCTCCGATGACGACCGCGCGCTTGCCCTCGACCGAGACCGGCGTGTGCTCGTGTTCGTCGTCCACCATGGTCGGGCCTGGGACAGGGGCCTGATAGGTGTTTGCGCACGGGTCCAGGGGGCCCCGGTCCGGACCGCGTGGTTTCGTACCCGCCCGTTACTCGGACCCGCCGTCGACGACCCCCGGTCGCCGCCGGTACACACTTGGGCACCGGGGTCGCACGCGCACCCGATGTCTCAGACAGAGACGACAATCTACTTCGACGAGGACGCCGACCTCTCCGTCCTCGAGGATCGGACGGTCGCGTTCGTCGGCTACGGGAACCAGGGGCGCTCGCAGGCGCTGAACGCGCGGGACTCGGGGGTGGACGTCGTCGTCGGGAACCGCGAGGACGGCTACCGCGAGCGGATACGCGAGGACGGCTTCGAGCCGCTGTCCATCGCCGAGGCGGCCGGGCGGGGCGACGTGGTCTGCCTCCTCGTCCCCGACGAGGTGGCCCCCGAGGTGTTCGAGTCGGACGTCGAACCCGGGCTCGAGGCGGGGGACACGCTCTACGTCTCCCACGGCTACAACCTCACGTACGACCTGCTCGGCCACCCCGAGTGGCTCGACGTGGTGATGGTCGCCCCCCGAATGGGCGGGCCCGCGGTCCGGAGTCTCTACGAGTCCGGTCGGGGGTTCCCCTCGATCCTCGCGGTCGAGCAGGACCACACCGGGGAGGCGGAGGCGACCGCGCTGGCGATGGCGAAGGCCATCGGCTCGACCCGTGCGGGCGTCGTCGAGGGGACCCCCGACATGGAGACCATCACGGACCTGCTGACCGAGCAGGCGCTGTTTCCCATCTGGGCGAACGCGATGCTCGCGAAGTACCGGGTGGAGGTCGCCCACGGCATCCCCCCGGAGATCGTGATGACCGAACTCTACCTCTCACACGAGATGGCGGAGATATTCGAGGAGATGGCGAACCACGGCTACCTCGGACAGCTCCCGTTCCACTCGCCGACGAGCCAGTACGGCCAGCTCAGCCGGATGGACGAGTTCGACGAGGGACCGCTCGTCGACTGGTTCGAGGAGCAGTTACAGCACATCAACGACGGCGGGTTCGCCCGCGAGTGGTCGGCGGAGCAATCGCTCGACCGGCCCGGGCTCAAGCGGCTCTACCAGACGTACGAGGACAGCGAGTTCTTCGAGGCCGAACAGCGAACGATGGAACGGCTGAACCTCAGCGCGGCGGCCGAGGAGCCGGAGGAGTAGCCGACCGGGCTACTCCACGTAGACCCTTACTCGTCGTAGGCCGGCCGACCGTCGTCCTCCGCGGGCGGGGCACCGATTATCATACTGTCGGACGTAATCCCATGAACGACATCGCCCTGCCGTGGTGGCGATGACGTTCAGGTAGTTATGTCCGACAGTATCAGCCAGACGTGCTCGCCCTCCGTGTCGTTGAGCACCTGTCGGGGCGTCCCCGGGGGTATCCGGACCGCGGTTCCCTCCGGGACGTCCACGAGTTCACCGTCGATCTGCATCCGGCCCTGCCCTTCGAGCACGTAGTAGAGCTCTTCCTGCTCGGTCTATCGGTGGTAGCTCATCGCGTCGCCGGGCGAGAGGTACCACACCTTCGGGTGCATCTCCGTACACCCCAAGTACTCGACCAGGTCGACGTGATCCGTCCCCGACGCCGCGGACGGCTCCGGTTCGACGTCGTCGACACCGACCATGGCGTATCCTTTGGACATTCACCGTGGAGTCCACGCGCCGAGGGACAACTCGAAGGGGACCCGAACCGTCGCGACCCCCGCCGAGTTCCGTCGACCAGCCCCCGTCCCCCTCGGGAGCCGCCGACATCGCCGGGTAGAAATAGGAGCCCGGAGTCGACCGAGCCGTGTAGTGGCGGTACCGGGAGACGGTGTTGGCCCTCGCCGTGTTCGCGAACTTCAGTCGGCTGGGGACCCGGCTACTCATCAGCCCGCTCGTCCCGGCGGTGCTGGTCGCGTTCGGCGTCTCGAAGAGCTTCGTCGGGCTGGCGCTCACGGGGATGTGGGCGGCCTACGCGCTGTTCCAGTACCCGAGCGGGGTGTTCGGTGACCGGTTCGGGGCCGTCGTTCCCCCTGTTCGGGGCGTTCGTCGTCCTCCTCGGGGCGAGTGCCGGGCTCTACTACCCCGCGGCCTCGTCGCTGTTGACCCGGCTGTACGAGAACACCGGCCAGGCGCTCGGGTTCCACACGGCGGGGTGCGTTCGCGGACCTGCTCGCGCCCGTCGCCGCCGCGGCCGTGAGCGTCCGCTACGGGTGGCGGACGGCGGTACTCCTCGGCCTCGCGGTGCTCCTCCCGGCGCTCGTCCTGTCGGCGCGCTGCGTCGACCGGACCGACCCGATGCGTCCCGAGGAGCCCCCGAGCGAACGACTCGACCCGCGGCGGGCGCTCGGCCCGCTGTCGGACCCGGCGCTCGTCCACACCACGTTCCTGGGGGTGGTCGCGTCGTTCGTCTGGCAGGCGTTCTCGTCGTTCTTCCCGACGTTCCTGGGGGGGTACCGGGCGCTCTCGACCCAGCGGGCGAGCGTCGTCTTCGGGGCGGTGATGGTCATCTCCGTCGTGAGCCTCCCGGTCCTGGGTCGGGTCTCCGACCGGTTCCCGCGGGACCTGACACTCGCGGGCGCGCTGACCCTCGGCGGGGCTGGCATCGCCCTGTTCCTGTTCGGCGGCGGGCTGCCGCCGACCGTCGCCGGCGTCGCGCTCGCCGGCGTCGGGTTCGGCTGGGGCGGGGTTCTCCACTCGCTGTTCATGGACCACCTCCCGGTCGACGAGCGGGCGAGCGGGTTCGGCCTCGTCCGCACCGTCTACATGCTCGTGGGGTCGCTCGGGAGCGTCGTCGTCGGCACGCTCGCCGACACGGTCGGGTGGGCGACTGCGTACGGCGTCGTCGTCGCGCTGCTCGGCGCGGGCGTCCTCGCCATCCCGGGGCGACGCGTCGTCTCGACCGTGGCCGCGTCCGGCGCGAGGGAGTGACCGATGGCGGTCGGAGGACGTCCGAGGATCGATCGAGGGTGAACGGACAGTGAGCGGACGTGAGTGGACGTGGGTGGACGGTGACTGATACGATGACCGGTTTTCGACCGGACCCCTCAGCGGTCGGCCAGCGACCGCGTCTCCCACCCTTTCTCGAACAGGTTGAGATGCGTGTCCTCCTCGCCGGTGTACTCGTGCTCGGCCACCGCGTCCATGTCCAGGTCCACGCCGAGGCCGGGACCCTCGGGAACGCGCAGTCGGCCGTCCTCGATCTCGACCGGTTCCTCGAGCAGGTCGGCCTTCCAGTCGACGTCGTAGTCCTCGAACACCTCCTGGATGGTGAAGTTCGGGACGCTCGCGTCGACGTGCGCGGAGATCGCGGTCGCGACCGGGCCCTGGGGGTTGTGCGGGGCGAAGCTGACGTGTTCGGCCTCCGCGATGGCGGCGATCTTCTTCGCCTCCGTGACGCCGCCGGCGTTCGCCAGGTCCGGCTGGATCACGTCGACGTCCGTGTCGGTCACCAGGTCGCGGAACGCGTGCTTCGAGACGCCGCGCTCGCCGGTGGCGATGGGGACGCGGGACTTCTCGGCGACCTTCCGGAGGCCGTCGACGTTGTCCGGCGGACACGGCTCCTCGAACCACGTCGGGTCGAACTGCTCGAGCCGGTCGGCCACCTCGACGGCCATCCCCGGCGTGAACCGGCCGTGACCCTCGATCAGCAGGGCCACGTCCGGGCCGACTGCCTCGCGGACGGCGCCGACGATCTCGACCGCGTCGTTGAGCTCCCCGCGATCCATCCGCTGCCAGGCCGCCCCGAACGGGTCGAACTTCATCGCGTCGTAGCCGTCGTCGACGACCCGCTCGGCGGCGCGGGCGAACCCCTCCGGGTCGCCGCCCGCGTCGGTGTACCACCCGTTCGCGTACGCTCGCAGGTCCGTGCCGTTGACCGCGCCGCCGAGCAGTTCGTACAGCGGCCGGCCGAGCACCTTCCCCTTGATGTCCCAGCAGGCGGTGTCGACGGCGCTGATGACCGTCGTGTTGATCACGTTCCGCGAGTACCACTCGTCGCGGTAGGCCTCGAGGAAGAGCCGCTCGGTGTCGAACGGGTCCGCGCCGATGAAGTACCGGGACATCTCCTCGACGGCGGCCGCGACCGTGAACGGCTTGCTGTGGGCCGTCGCCTCCGCGATGCCGTGGTAGCCCTCGTTCGTCCCGACGCGGACGAACACCCAGGGCTTTCACGGGTTCGCGACGACGTGTGCCTCGATGTCGGTTATCCGCAGGTCCGACTCGGTCATGGATACCACGCTTCCCGCAGGCGGGGCTTAACTCTGCGGGACCACCGTCGTGTGACCGGAACCCCGCCGCGAGTCCACCCAGTCCCCGATTCCAACACCGATAATAGTCCCCCACCACTCCGGGCAGGCATGACGGACGACGCCCTGACCGCCCTCGCCGCCGACGCGAGCACCGTGTGTGGCCTCGTCCGCTCCACGCTCGGGCCGTTCGGTGCGACGAAGCTCCTGGTCGACGGGCACGGCAACGTGACCGCGACCGATTCCGGGACGGTCGTGCTCGAGGGGCTCGACGTGGAGAACCCCGCGGTGACGACGTTCCGGCGGGCGGCGACGGATTTCGAGCGTCGGTACGGCGACGGGGCGACGGCGCTCGTCACGCTCGTCGGCGGGCTCCTCGACGAGGCCGACCGGCTCGTCGGGACGGGGCTCCACCCGACGGTCGTCGAGAACGGCTACCGGGAGGGGCTGTCGGGAGCCCTCGACTCGCTCGACCGCCGGGCGCGACCGCTCTCCGAGGTCGGCCCCGCGGCCGTCGCGCGGAGCGCCCTGACGGGGACCCGCGACCCGCAGGTCCGCGAACAGCTCGGGTCGTACCTGTCCGAGGCGGTCGGGGCCATCGCCGCGGAGACCGGCGAGTTCGACCCGGACGCGGTGAAGGTCCTCGCGCGGCTCGGAGGGAGCCGCGGCGAGACCGAACTCGTCCACGGGGTCGTGTTGGACCGCGATCCTGTCGCGGAGGCGATGCCCCGGACGCTCAGGGACGCCGGCATCGCGGTGGTCTCGGAGACGGTCGACGTACCCTCGCCCGGCGGGCCGGCCGACGACCGATCGCTCACCTTCCGCTTCTCGCCCGAGTCGTTCGAGGACCGTGCGGCGCTCGGCGAGCGCGAGCGCGAGGCCTTCCGGGAACAGCTCGAGGACGCCGTCGACGCGGGGCTCCGGGTGATCCTCTCGGAACGGGGGATCAACGAACGGGTGGAACGGACCCTGGCGAACGCCGGCGTGCTCGCGATCCACCAGGTCGACGAGCCGGACGTCGCGCGGCTCGCGCGCGCCACCGGTGCGACGGTCGTTCCCGGGCTGGCACAGGTCGACGAGGGAACCCTCGGGCACGGAACCGCCCGCGTGGTCCGTCGCGCCGGCCGGGACATGACCGTCGTCGAGGCCGAGGGCGAGGCCCCCGTCTACACCCTGTTCTGCCGAGCGCCGGACGAACGGGCCGTCGAGGCGTTCGAGCGCTCGGTCGAGCACGCCCTCGCGGCGGTCGCGAGCGCACGCGAGACGGGAGCGGTCGTCCCCGGCGGCGGGGCAATCGAGACGGCCGTCGCCGGTGACGTCCGCGAGCGGGCCCGGTCGGTGTCGGGGCGCGAGGCACTGTCCGCCGAGGCGTTCGGCGACGCGCTCACCGGCGTTCCGCGGACGCTGGCGCGCAACGCGGGGCTCGACGGCGGCCGCTCGCTCGTCCGCCTCCGGACCGCCCACCACGAGGGTCGGGACGCGACCGGTGTCGACTGTCTCTCGGGGGAACTGGTCGACACCGTCGAGGCGGGGATCGTCGACCCGGTCGGACTCAAGCGGGAGATCTGGTCGGCGGCGACCGACCTGGCGGTCTACCTGCTCCGCATCGACGAGCAAGTCCCCGCCGCCGACCTCGAGCGGGAGGACCCCGATACCGCCGAGGCACGCGCCGAGCGTGTGCCCGAGGAGTGGAAGTAGACGGCCGCTACTTCCCCGATTCGGCAGGATGGGACGGCCGATCGTCCGGGACGCTGGGTTCGACCGCCCCGGCCTCGATGAGCGACACCAGCGGGTGATCCTCTATCCGGAGCGGGAGTTCGACCCGGCCGCGCCGCCGGGAGGACTCGTGGCCCGCGAACAGGATCTCCGTCGTGTTCAGCGCGTGCTCGGCCCGTAGCTCCGAGACGTGGTCGCCGTCGATGGCCCGCACCACGTCGTCGATGGCGAGAGCCACCCGGCCGTCGAACTCCGCCTCGACCTCGACGGTCGTCCAGTCCTCGCCGTCGCGACGGTAGCACAGCGGCGGCCCCTCCCGCCGACCGAGTTCGATGGCGCCATCCGTCCCGACGAGCCGGTGCCAGCAGTCGTAGAAGTCGTACGGTCCTCCCGACAGCGGGACGTCGTCCCCGGTGGCGGCGATGCCGTGGACGCCGTTCTCGTACTGCCAAGAGACGAACGCGTGGTCCGCCGTGGGAACCCCGTAGCGGACGTGCTCCTTCGAGTAGTCCACCTGTCCCATCACCCACGCCCCGGGGGACTCGTCGTTGAACATCGCGGCGAGGTCCAGCGTGTGGGTCCCGTTGTCGAAGAAGTTGCCCCAGGAGATCTCGATGCGCTCGAGGTCCCCGACGACGCCGTCGTCGAGCAGTTGCTTCGCCCGCCGGAACGGGTCGCCGAACCGCCGCTGGTGGCCGAAGGTCAGCTGTACGTCCCGCTCCTCGCAGACCTCGACCATCTCGCGGGCCGCACCCCAGGTGTCGGCCATCGGCTTCTCGCAGTGGACCGCCGTCACTCCGGCCTCCGCACAGTCAGCGACGATGGGCGCGTGGGTCGGAATGGGCGTGCAGACGCTCACGAGGTCCGGGTCGACAGCCGCGAGCAGCGACCCGTGGTCCTCGAAGACGCCCTCGGCCGGGACGTCGAACTCGTCGGCGAACCGCTCGGCGTACTCGCGCTCGATGTCGGCGCAGGCGACAAGCTCGCAACCGTCCCGGTCCGCGTAGGCGTCGGCGTGCTCGTAGGCGAAGGCGTGGCTCCGCCCGCTGATGTCGACAGTCCTCCCCGGGCCGGTCCCGACGACCGCGACGCGGTAGCTCATGCCGACCCTGCCGCCGCCGGCCACATATATGTGCAGGTGGGGGCCGACCTACTCGCGGTAGGGCTCCGAGACGAACTCCCCGAGGTCGACCCCCGGATGGAGCACGGCGTCGACGGTTATCAGCCGCTCCGTGGTCGCGCGCGCCGTTTCGACGGCCTGCGAGAAGACCCGACGGGGCTCGACGACGCCGGCCTCCCGGGCGTCGATCGGTTCCCCGTCGTCGGAGCCGACCCCGAGCGTCGCCGGCCCCTCGACCGCCGCGTGGGCCGCCCGGAGGGTGGCGACGGAGTCGAGCGGGTCGATACCCGCGTTCGCCGCGAGCACCCGGACCAGATCGGTCAGCGCGTCCGCGAACGCCTCGACGGCCAGCCGCTCCTTGCCCTCGACCGACGCCGCGTACGACCGGAGGTCGGTCGCGGTCGCCATGGCCGCCGCGCCGGCGCCCGGCAGCACCTGCCGGTCGATCGCGGCCGTCCCCGTCACCTCCACGGCGTCCTCGACGATGCGCTCGCGGCGCTCGCGCTCGGCGGCGGTCTCGGAGTCGACGACCAGCGTGAACACCCCGCCCGAGCAGTCCCCGAACTCCGTCCACTTCTCGTCGCCCACGCGCCGCTCGCTCACCCGCCCGACGGTGCCGAGGTGGTCCGAAGTCAGGTCCGCCACGTTCCCGACCACCTGGCCGCCGCTGGCCCGGGCCAGCCGGTAGACGTCCGACAGCGGGTACTCGACCCCGTCGACGACGGCGACGCCCTGCGTCTCCAGGGCGGAGACGACCCCCTCGGGTACCTCCGGCTGGGAGACCAGTACGTCGACGCCGAGGTCGGCCACCCGGCCGGCGGTCTCCTCGGACCGAGCCTCGCGGCCCGCCCGGTACGTCTCCAGGTCCCCGGCGGACCTGATCTCCACGCCCGACCGTCGGTCCTCCTCGGTCCCGTCGCCACCGAGGGAGGTGGCGGACCGCTCGAAGTCGATCTCCCGGTCCAGGAGCGCGACCGTCGCGTCCGCCCGGGGCTCCATGAGCGACCAGTCGAACGCCCAGTCGACCTTGTCCCGGATCGACCAGTTCTGCTCGCGCTCGGCCTCCTCGCCCCCGCCCAGTTCCTCTTGGTACCGCCTGACGATCAGACCGCGGGTCAGCCCGCCCGGCTCGCCGGGACCCGCCATCACCTTCACGTCGTCCGTGTCGACCCAGTCCGCCGAGACCGCCGCGAGCCCCCGGACGGCCTCGACGACGAGGTCGGCGTACCGCTCGCGGGTCGGCTCCTCGAGTTCGCCCGCCATCGCGGTCGCGGCGACGTCACCCAGGAGCGCCGCGTCGTCGGGGTCGACCGACCGGGCGAGGTCGTCGAGCACCCCCCCGGCGCGTCCCGCGGCTATCGCGTACCCCACGACGACGGTGCTCGGGTGGATCCCCTCCTCGACGAGTTCGAGGCCGTGCTCGACCAGCGCGTCCGTCAGGAGGACGGCGGTCGTGGCGCCGTCGCGGAGACCGCGCTGCATCGAGTCGACCGCGTCGACGAACAGCGCGGCCGCGGGGTGGGTGAACGCCCGTGCCCGCTGGATCCCGTCCAGGATCTCGCCCGCGTCGGAGGTGTGGACGGTCTCGGGGTTGTCCTTGCGGTCCACCGTCCGGAGCTGCTTCTCCATCCCGAGCGGGCCGTAGGTCGTCCTGACCAGCGAGGCGACCTCCCGCGTCGCGCTCCGGACGTACCGCCTGGCGTCGGCGTCGACGACGGACCACTCCCCGGGATCGACCGACTCGTACCCGGGCTCGTCGCGTCCCAGCTTCATGCCCGACGGCATGGACGTAGTGTTTAAAAGCCTGCCCGTCCGGACCGGTATCTGGCAGGAACGGACCGCCAGCGGACGAGTCCTGTGGTTACCCCTCCCAAGTAGTCCCCCCGAGTATACCGTCGGACGGAGGCTTTGATAGAGTCGATCGGGTACGCCACCAGTCGAGACTATCGACCGTTCTGTCCGACGGTATAGTGGCTATCCCGTGGGTGCAGGGCTCCCCGGCGAACCCAGTGGCTACCGGACGGAACTGGAGGCCACCCGGTGGGAAGGGGACCCTCCGCCCGGACGGTTCCTCGCCGACGGGTTTCTCGGCGAACTTCCGGGCGACGACGTGCGGGTTCGGGCGGTACCCCTCGCCGACGCGGGTGATGCCCGCATCGGTCCCCCCCTCGACGATGGCGGCTCCGCGGGAGTCCGCCGGTCGCCCCCCGAGATGGCGTTGGGCGAGTCCGGTTCCGCCCGGAGTTTCGTCACCGAAACGCCGGTCATCCCCGTGCGCGACCCGGGGATGGGTAACGGTAAAGTCGTTGGCCCGTCCGTCCCGGACGATGACGGACGAGCCGTTCGCGCTCTCGACCGAGACGGCGCCCGAGTACCTCAGCGAACGGGGGCTGCTCGACGACGGGGTGAGAGGGGAGGTCACCGCCTCGATGCTCGGCGGCGGCGTCTCGAACCGCGTCGTCCGGGTCGACGCCGGCGACCGGTCGTTCGTGCTGAAACAGCCCCTTTCAAATCTCGCCGTCGAGGACGACTGGCCGGCGGACGTCTCGCGGGTCCACAACGAGGCGGCCGCGGCCCGCGCCTACGCCGACGTCATCGAGGCGGCCGGGTTCGAGGACGTCCGCGTTCCCGAGGTCATCGACGAGGACGAGCGCTCGCACGTCGTCGTCTTCTCGTGTGCGCCCGACCGCGCGGTCATGTGGAGGCGGGGACTGCTCGGGGGCCGGGTCGACGCGGGCGTGGCGCGCTCGCTCGGCCGGCTCCTCGGGACGGTCCACGACCGCGCGAGCAATGACGGGGAGCGCCGCGAGCGGTTCGCCGACCCGACGCCGTTCGACCAGCTCCGGGTCGACCCCTACCACCGGACGACCGCCCGCCGGCACCCGGAGGTCGCCGGCGAGATACGTGCGGAGGCCGAGCGGGTCCTCGCCGCCCACCGGACGCTTGTCCACGGCGACTACAGCCCCAAGAACGTGCTGGTCGACCGCGAGCGCGGCGTCCGGTGGATTCTCGACTTCGAGGTGGCCCACTGGGGCGACCCCGCGTTCGACACCGCGTTCATGCTCAACCACCTGTTCATCAAGTCGGTCCACGTCGAGGGGCGGCGGGAGGCCTGCATCGATGCGGCGGAACGCTTCTGGTCGACCTACCGGGCGGCCGTCGAATGGGACGTCGAGCGGGAGACCGTCCGGGAGTTGGGCGTGCTGATGCTCGCCCGGGTCGACGGCAAGTCCCCCGTCGAGTACCTCGACCCCGGCGAGGACGACACCCTCCGCGCCTGGGAGGTGCTCGACTCCCGGGGGGACCCGACGGTCCGAGTTGCTGTCGAGATACGGAGCGACGGGAACCGGACCGGACGCGGCGTCTTCACCGTTCCGTCGGGCGCGAGCACCGGGACGCACGAGGCCGTAGAGCGGCGGGACGGCGGCGACCGCTACGGTGGCCGGGGGGTCCGCGGGGCGGTCGAGGCAGTGCGGGAGGAGCTCGCACCCGTCGCGGTCGGACGGGACGCCGCGGACCAGCGGGGACTCGACGCGGCGCTCGTGGACCGGGACGGGACCGACGACCTCTCGCGGCTCGGCGCGAACGCGGTGCTCGGGGTCTCGGGTGCGGTCGCACGCGCCGCCGCGGCCGCCCGTGACGTACCGCCGTACGTCCACCTCGCGGACCTCGCCGGCCGCGACCCCGGCCGGCTCCCGCTCCCGACGGTGAACGCTCTCAGCGGCGGGCTCCACGCGACTGGCGGTATCGAGATACAGGACTTCCTCATCGTCCCCGTCGGTGCCGAGTCCTATCCGGAGGCGCTGGAGACGGTCCACGCCGTCCGGAGGGCGCTGCGCGAGCGGATCGTCGCCGACGGGGGCCGGCCGCTGGTCGCCGACGAGGGCGGGTTCGCGCCGCCGGTGGCGTCGATCGACGAGGCGTTCTCGCTTCTCGAATCCGCCGTACTGGACGCCGGCCACGAGCCCTCCCGGGAGGACGTCGCGTTCGCCGTCGACGTGGCCGCGACCCACTTCTACGACGCCGGCGCGGAGCGGTACCGGCTGGAGAGCCTCGACAGGGAACTCGACCGCGAGGGGATGCTCGACCTCGTGACCGGCTGGACCGAGCGGTACCCGGTCGTCTCCGTCGAGGACCCGCTGGCCGAGGACGACTGGACGGGGGTCGCCGCACTCCGCGAGCGGCTGGCGGATGTGGGGATACAGCACCAGGACCGCGCGTCGAGCGGGCGGTCGACGAGGGGGCGGCCACGGCCGTCCTCGTCAAACCGAACCAGGCGGGGACGCTGACCCGGACCCTCGACGTCGTGGAGCGCGCCCGGGAGGCCGGCCTGGCGACGGTCGTCTCCGCGCGGTCGGGCGAGACCTGCGACACCACCATCGCCGACCTCGCCGTGGGGCTCGACGCCGGGAGCATCAAGATCGGTTCGCTCGCCCGCTCGGAGCGGCTGGCGAAGTACAACCGCCTGCTCGGTATCCACCGTACGGCCGAACGCGGCTACGCCGGAGGGCGGTGGCCGCCGGCGGACGGGCGGTAGCCGAGGAGCCACGGCGGGCCCGGACCCTGACCTGAACCCGGACCCGACCCGATGGCGGTCCGGCCGCGCGAAGCGCTTATCACCGGCGCGAGTCTGGCTGGTCCATGCGTCGGAGCCGATGCGCGGTCGCGGGTGTCGCTCGAACCGGACGCGTGTCGAGCCGTCGGTCGGACCCGACCGGGGGGAGCCGGGAATGACGACGGTCGCCGATTACGAACTGTTCCACGTCCCGCCGCGGTGGCTGTTCGTCCGTCTCGAGACGGCCGACGGCGGGGTGGGGTGGGGGGAATGCGTGGCCGGTATCGGCCCGCGGACGGTCGCCGCGGCCGTCGAGACGCTCGCCGAAGCCGGGCTCGTGGGCGAGGACCCCGCCGCCGTCGAGGACCACTGGCAGAACATGTACCGCGGGGGGTTCTACCGCGGCGGCCCGGTCCACATGGCCGCCCTCGCGGGGCTCGACCAGGCGCTGTGGGACCTCCGCGGGAAGGCGTTCGGCGCACCCGCCCACGAACTCCTCGGCGGGCCGGTCCGCGATCGAATGAGAGTGTACGGCTGGATCGGCGGCGACCGGCCCTCCGAGGTGGGCGAGGCGGCCCGCGAGCGCGTCGAGTCCGGGCTGACGGCGGTGAAGATGAACGCCACCCCCGAGTTCCGCCGGGTGGAGTCGCCGGCCGCCGTGCAATCGGCCGTCGACCGCCTCGCTGAGGTGCGCGACGCGGTCGGGGACGAGGTCGACGTCGGGGTCGACTTCCACGGTCGCGTCTCGAAGCCGATGGCCAAGCGGCTCGCGAGCGCGCTCGAACCGTACGAGCCGATGTTCGTCGAGGAGGCGGTCCTGCCCGAGCACCTCGACGCGCTGGACGAGGTCGCACAGCACACGACCGTCCCGATCGCCACCGGCGAGCGGCTGTTCTCCCGGTTCGAGTTCAAGGAGCTGTTCGAGCAGGGGGTCGTCGACGTGATCCAGCCGGACGTCTCTCACGCCGGCGGGATCACGGAGGTGACGAAGATCGCCGCGATGGCCGAGGCCTACGACGTGGCGCTGGCGCCGCACTGTCCGCTCGGACCGGTCGCGCTCGCCGCCTGCCTCCAGGTGGACGCGACCGCCGCGAACGCCCTCATTCAGGAGCAGAGCCTCGGCATCCACTACAACCGGGAGGCGGACCTGCTCGACTACCTCGCGGACCCGGAGGTGTTCGCCTACGAGGACGGGTACGTGGACCTGCCCGACGGACCGGGACTGGGTATCGAACTCGACGAGGACGCGGTGCGGGAGGCCGCCGTGGCGGACCCGGACTGGGGGGAGGCGACCTACCTCCAGCGCGAGACGTGGCGACACGAGGACGGGAGCGTCGCGGAGTGGTGACGGTCGCGTCCTCGGTGGTATCGAGCCGGCAAACCCCCACCGAAGCCCTCGCGTCCGCCAGGACCGCGACAGCGACAGCCACACGCCTCCCCAGCCGACTCGCTCGCCCCGCTCGCTCGCCCCTCGCACGGCGCGCGGCGCGCACGAGAGCGCGCCCAGCGCGCCGAACCCCGAAGTTCGGTTCCGAACGTAGTCCGAGTCACGAGCGTCGTTGACCTCGTCACCCGGTGACGCACCGACAGCGGCACCCGGCCGTGCGAACGCTTTTCATCCCCGTCGACGACGCGGGGGCATGCGACTCGAGGGCACGATCCCGCCGATGGTCACGCCGACGGAGGGACGGGACGGCGGCGTCGACACGCCGGCGCTGCGGGCGTACACCGAGTTCCTGGTCGAGGGCGGCGTCCACGGGCTGTTCCCGTGTGGCTCGATCGGCGAGTTTCCGAGTCTCACCCGCGCCGAGCGCCGGACGGTGGTCGAGACCGTCGCAAAGGCGTCCGGGGATGTTCCCGTCCTCGCGGGCTGTGGCGCGACGAGCGTCGGGGACGTGGTGGCGCTGACCGAGGACGCGGCGGCGGCAGGTGCGAGCGCGGCGGTCGTGGTGACCCCCTACTACCTGGGCGTCGACCAGGCGGGGTTGCGGGGGTTCTACGAGGCCGTCGCCGACCGCTCGCCGCTCCCGATCGTGCTCTACAACATCCCACAGCGGACCGGCGTGACCCTGGACGTCGGAACGACGGTCGCGCTCGCCGAGCACGGGAACGTGGTGGGGGTCAAGGACTCCTCGGGGAAGATGGCCCACGTCGTCCGGCTGTTCGAGGAGACGCCCGAGGAGTTCTCGGTCGTTCAGGGGCTGTCGATGCTGGCGCTCCCGTCGCTCGACGGCGGGGCCGCCGGGCTCATCTCGGGGGCGGCGAACGTCTTCCCCGCCGCCCTCTCGGCGCTGTACGAGGCCCACCGTGCGGGCGAGCACGACCGGGCGGTCGACATCGCCAACGAGGTCGCCAACCCGCTCGTGACCGCCTACGCCGACCTGCCGACCGCGCCCGCGCTGAAACACCTCGTCGACCTCGCGGGCCACGAGGTCGGCCCGCCGGTGCTCCCGCTCTCGCCCCTCGACCCCGAGGCACGGACGGCGCTGACCGACCGCTACGAGCGGGTCCGCGAGCGGGCCGAGGCCCGGTCGCTCGCCTGAGCCGGCCCCACGGGCTCCAGGTCACCCCGGACCCCCACGCTTTAATGCACGGTCCCGCACAGGGTCGCCCGCATGACCGACGAACCTGACTACCGGATAGCGGCGGGCGGCGGCGTCCCCTGGCGGGACCTCTCGATCGACGAGAGCCACCGGCCGCCCGAGCGGGACGTCGAGATCACGAACGTCGAGACGATGGCGGTCGCCGGCAACTTCACCTGGGGCATCGTGAAGGTCGAGACCGACGCCGGCGTCTACGGCCTCGGCGAGACGTTCCGCGCCGAGGCCGCCCTCGACATGGCCGAGCGATTGCTGGTCGATCTGGAGGGGGAGAACCCCCTCGACATCGACCGGATCACGTCGCTGATGAACCAGCGGTACACGGGCAGCGGCCGGATCGGACAGGCAGCGTTCACCGGCATCGAGACCGCCTGCTGGGACGTCAAGGGGAAGGTGCTCGACGTCCCGCTGTACGAGCTGCTCGGGGGGAAGTACCGCGACGAGGTGAAGGTCTACTGTGACACCCACGGCGGGGAGTCGCTGGGCGAGGCCGTCGACCGGGACCCCCAGGAGGTCTACACGCCCGAGTCCTACGCCATGGCGGCCCGCGCCGCCGCGCGGCGGCTGGACAACGCGTCGGTCGACCACAAGGTCTCGCTCGTCGAGGCCGTCCGCGAGGAGATCGGCTACGACGTGGACCTCGGGATGGACCTCCACTGGAACTTCACGGTCGAGACGGCCTCGCGGATCGGGAAGAAGCTCGAACCGTACGACCTCGCGTGGCTGGAGGACCCCGTCCCGCCCGAGCAGGTCGAGGCCCACCGGCACCTCCGGGAGACGCTGGACCTCCCGATACTCACCGGCGAGAACCACACGACCGCCTCGCGGTTCTCGGACCTGGCGAACGCGGGGGCGATGGACATCGCTGCGCCGGACGTGAACAAGTGCGGCGGTCTGTGGGAACTCCGGAAGATCGCGCTCGTCTGCGACCTCGAGGGCATCCCGCTCGCCCCGCACGACATCTCGAGCCCCCTGGGGACCGTCGCGGGGGCGCACGTCTGCGCGACGTTCCCGAACTTCCTCTCGCTCGAGTACCACGCCCGGGACGTCCCCTGGTGGGAGGACCTCGTGCGACGTGTCGACGACCCCGGGGCGCCGATCCTCGAGGACGGGTACATCGACCTCCCGGAGGGACCGGGACTTGGCGTCGAACTCGACCCGGAGGTCGCGGAACGGTACCTGACCGACGGGTCGAGGCTCTTCGTCTGAGCTGACACCTCCTATTTCGCACATACGCCGCGTGGAGAAAACCGCGCACCGTCGACGGGAAATGTCCGCCGAAGATCAGGAACACATAATGTTCCAGGATAAAGTTTATCAGGATTCACCGCAACCGTAGGTCGTATGCCACACGATGACAGTCAGGGCATTAGTGACGGGAACAGTTCCCGTCGCGACGTGCTGAAAACGACGGGCGCATTAGGAGCGGCCGGCGCGATGGGCGCGCTGGCCGGATGTACCGGCGGCGACGGTGGTGACAGCGACGGCGGTGGTGGTGACGGTGGCGACGGCGGCGACGGCGGCGACGGCGGCGCCACGCCGACCGAAGGAGACGGCGGCGACGGCGGTGGTAGCGAGACCGTCGAGATCAGCTACCTCTCCGCCGAGGCCGCCGAGAACTCGCTGACCCCGGATCAGTTCGAGAAGTCCATCGGCCGGTTCGAGGAGCAGTACGGCAACGTCTCGGTCAACCTGCAGACGGCCTCGTACGGCGACATCAAGCAGCAGATCTCCTCCCGGGTCTCCGGTGGGAACCCGCCGACACTGGCCGAGTTCGGCTCCGCCGGCCTCGAGCTGTGGCAGAACGGGGACGTCCCCGACCACTCGCCGTTCGTCGAAGGGTCGGACGTCTATCCCGACGCCTGGGGTGCGCCCGCGGAGGCGGTCGCGGACTTCCGCGGTACCTACTGGAACGGCGCCCCGATGCGCCACAGCGTCTCGAACCTCGGCATTCGGCCGAAGATGTACAGTCAGGCCGGGGTCGAGGACCCGTTCGAGGAACTGTCGACCTGGAGCGGGTTCTGGGAGGCGACCACGGCCGTCGCCGAGGAGTTCCCGGACGCGTTCGCCTACGAGAAAACCGGGGTCTACAACGACCTCGAGGACTACTGGGGCGAGGCCCGGACCGCCTGGACCGACGGCGCGGACCCGTGGTTCGAGGGATCGGGCGAGGACGCGACCCTGAAGATCGGCTCCGAACCGGCGACCGACGGGATGATCCAGCACGCGCTCGCGCTCGCCCAGGAGTTCTCCAGCAACGAGTCGGCCTCGCGGGGCGACGAGGAGATCCCCTCGCTCATGATGACGGACAGGGTCGCATCGTTCACCTACATGACCCAGAACTTCACCCGCTGGTTCCAGGTGAAAGACGACGCGGCCATCGGGTGGAACGACGGCGACGGCGACGTGATGCTGCTGCCGAACCCCCGGGTCGGAGACGGCAGCGAACTGGGGTCGCTGCTCCAGGAGCGCGGCTACGATCACGCGTCCGCCGTCTCGGATATCGGCGAGGGTCAGCACGGCGGTCACGTGTGGGGCCTCGAGCAGGCACAGGGCATGTTCGCCGACAACAGCCAGGCGGAGCTGGACGCCGCGTGGGCGCTCAACACGTTCTTCCACCAGGACGACCAGCACGTCCTCGAGGAGTACGGCGAGACGTACCCGTCGATCCCCGCCGACCCCGAGCTGCAGCAGACGCTGCTGGACGAGCTGGGCAGCGAAGTGCCCCAAAACTTCTCACAGGTGCTGTCGAACCTCGACGAGTACGGCAGCCAGTACAACAACACCGGCGCGCCGTGGGACCTGTTCGGCACCGACCAGATCCGGTGGACCGACGTCAACGAGACGATCAGCCAGGCCATCG
Organism: Halobacteriales archaeon QS_5_70_15; assembly: GCA_003022005.1. The sequence goes on along the minus strand of PXRQ01000081.1, from coordinate 69,002 downwards.
CCGGCCAGATCCAGGGTAGTAACCTGGTCAGCGAGGTCCAGAGCCGGGTCGAGTCGACGCTCGAGGATAGCGGATAGACAATCGATCGGCGTCCGGTCCGTCCGGGCGCGATTCCCGATCCTTCGGGACTGCGACCGCCACCAGTCGGTGCTGAACCCGACGACGGCGAGCCGATCACGGTCGGGAGAGCAACATTTTTACTATCGGGTGTCCCAGACAGACCGTACTCCAGGGTGTGCTATCGTGGCTCAGGGACAACAACGAAGCGCCGAGGCGATACGAGAACGGTACGGGTTGACCGACCGGACCCTGATGGACAAGCTCCGGGAGAACTGGATCGGGTACGTGTTCATCATCCCGACGTTCCTGATGTTCGGCCTGCTGTTCTACTTCCCGATGTTGCGGGGGCTGTACGTCACCCTCACGAACACGGGGCTGGGGGGAACAGGGGGGGAGTTCGTCGGGCTCGCGAACTACACGTGGCTGCTCTCGAACGACCTGTTCTGGTTCGCCCTGGGGTGGACCATCGTGTTCGTGCTGGGCACGACGGCGCTCCAGCTGACCGTCGGGCTGATCGTCGCGCTCCTGCTCAACGAACTGGCGGGCCGTTCGAAGGCACTCCTGACGGCGCTTTTGTTCTCGCCGTACTTCTCGGCGCCCCTGGCGGGTGGTGTGATCTGGTTCTGGTTCCTCAACGGGGACTTCGGACTGGTCGATCGGGTACTCGTCGACCTCGGAATCAGCCCGCCGGCCTTCCTGGCCGAGGGCCTCTGGCCGTACGTGTCGCTGATCGTCGCGCAGACGTGGCACGACTACGCGTACGCGGGGATCATCTATGCGGCGGCGCTGACTGCCGTGCCGAAGGCCCAGTACGAGGCCGCGGCGATGGACGGCGCCGGCCGGCTCCGGCGGTTCCGCGACGTCACGCTCCCGCACCTGCTCATCCCGACGGTGGTCATCCTGGCGCTCCGGACCGCGTGGAACATCGCCGAGTTCGCACAGCCGTTCGAGCTGACCGCGGGCGGCCCCGGGACGCGGACGATGCTACTCAGCATCCTCACGTACCGCGTGGCGTTCGTCAACCTCCAGTTCGGACGCGCGTTCACCGTCGGGGTCGCGATGATCGTCCTTTCGATGACGGCGGCGATCATCTACGTGACCGCGATCAAGCAGGAAGAGAACCTCTACGTGTAGAACGATGCTCAACGAAAACCGCAGAACGAGAACGTACCTGTACGTGGGGTTGGCCATCGTCTTCCTGTGGGCGCTGCTGCCGTACCTGTGGATGATCCGCACGTCGATCCTGACGAACTTCGCCGCCATCTCCCAGGACACCCCGTACATCCCGTTCTTCGGGGCGATGAGCGAGATCACGTTCGAGCCGTTCTTCAACGTGTGGGGCCGCTCGAGCTTCCCGCTGTTCTTCCGGAACAGCATCATCGTGGCCCTCGCCGCCACGGTGCTCTCGCTGTTCTTCTCGATCCCGGGGGCGTACGCGTTCGCTCGACTGGACTTCCCGGGGCGACAGCTCCTGTTCTACACGGCGGTGTTCACGATCATGTTCCCGTGGATCGTGCTGACGATCCCGGTGTACGAGATCTTCTTCAATCTCGGGCTGGTGAACACGCTGCCGGGGGTGATCATCGCCATCTCGATCTTCATCCTGCCGCAGAACATCTGGCTACTCCAGGGCTTCTTCAGGCAGGGGATACCGCCCAACATCGAGGAGGCCGCGCTGCTCGACGGCCACAACGAGCTCGGCGCGTTCCTCCGCATCGTGCTGCCGCTGTCCGCTCCCGCGGTCGGCGCCGCGGCGCTGTTCTCGTTCCTCACGGGGTGGAACAACTTCCTGTGGGTGTTCATCCTCACCACCGACGAGGAGGTCCGGACCGCGACCGTCGCGATCCACTACATTCTGGGGAGCGATACCCTGCGCGAGTGGAACCTCCTGATGGCCTCGGTGGTCATCCTCGTCCTGCCGCCGGTGATCTTCTACGGGCTCGCCCAGAACTACGTCGGCGAGGGGCTGGGTGGAGGGCCGGCCGGATGACGCCGACGACCGCGGTTCCGACCCGGGATGCGGTCCCCCGGACCGGGCCCGATCCGGGGGAAGAGTAATACTAAATAGGACGGATTCGAACTCGAAGGAGTTAAGTGAAACCATGGCACGAGTCGAACTCGACAATCTGACCAAGGTGTTCGAGAGTTCGGGCGGGCCCCTCGTGGCGGTCGAGGAGCTCGACCTCGAGATAGAGGACGGCGAGTTCGTGGTAGTGGTCGGGCCGTCGGGCTGTGGCAAGTCGACCACGCTCCGGATGCTCGCCGGGCTGGAGTCGGTCACGGACGGCGAGATCCGTCTGAGTGACGAGGTGATCAACGACAAGGCGCCGAAGAACCGGGACATCGCGATGGTGTTCCAGGACTACGCGCTCTACCCCCACAAGACCGTCCGGGAGAACATCGCGTACGGGCTGCGCCTGACCACCGACCTCTCCGACCAGGAGATCCGGAAACGCGTCGAGGAGGCGACCGACATGATGGGGATCGGCGACCTGCTGGACAAGAAGCCGGGGGCGCTCTCCGGCGGCCAGCAGCAGCGCGTCGCGACCGGGCGGGCCATCGTCCGCGAGCCGGAGCTGTTCCTCTTCGACGAGCCGCTGTCGAACCTGGACGCCAAGCTCCGCAAGCACATGCGGACCGAGCTGGCCCGCCTCCACACCGAGCTGGGGATCACGACGATCTACGTCACCCACGACCAGGAGGAGGCGATGACGCTGGCCGACCGCATCGTCATCCTGAACGACGGGCGGCTCCAGCAGGTCGGGAGCCCGAAGGACGTCTACTACCGGCCGGCGAACCTGTTCGTGGCCGACTTCATCGGCTCGCCGTCGATGAACTTCTTCGACGTCGCCCTCGAAACCGACGGGGAGGGCGGCCGGCTGGTCCACGACGGGTTCACGTACGACATCTCCGCCCGGTTCGTCGAGGAACTGCGCGAGGAGAGCGACGCGACCGACCTGGTGCTGGGCATCCGCCCGGAGGACCTCGGGATCGCCGAGGCGGCCGAGGAGGGCAAGACCATCCCCGGCACCGTCGAGGTCGTGGAGGTCGTCGGCTCGGACAACTTCATCTACCTCGACGTCGGCGGCGAGGAGCTCAGGCTGCGGACCTCCTCCGAGCGCGAGCCGAATATCGGGTCGACGGTCGACGTCACCTTCGACGAGACCACCATCCACCTGTTCGACGAGCGGTCGGAGGAGGCGCTACTCCACGGCGTCGGCCGCAGCGCCGAGGTGACCGGAGCCGAAACGGAGGCGGAGTCGGGGACGGCCGTCGGGCAGTGAACTGATACGGTCGTGCGTAACGATGTACCGGGGATCAACCCGGACGGGGTCGGCAATCATCGGTAAAAGACTACACACGACCGTCTGAGTCGGGAGCCCCGCGAGGGCGGGACGTGGGAACCGTCCGGGCCGGTCCGGGACCGTTCGGCGCCGTCCGGGACCGTTCGGCGCCGTCCGGGACCGTCCGGAGTCGAGGTCCGCTGGCACGCCATGGTTTCCCGCCGGTACGGGCATCTTTTTACACCCCTCACGCCACGTGCGGGTGTGACCTACGACATCGCACACCTGCCCGGCGACGGCATCGGCGTCGAGGTGACCGAAGCGACGCTGCCGCTCGTCGAACGGGTCGCCGACGACCACGGGTTCTCGGTGGAGGCGACCACCTACGGCTGGGGGAGCGAGCACTACATCGAGCACGGCTCGATGATGCCCGAGGGGGCGCTCGACCGCCTCGCGGACCACGACGCGATATTCCTCGGGGCCGTCGGCCACCCCGACATCCCCGACCACGTCACGCTCCGCGGGATGATGCTCCCCATCCGGAAGACGTTCGACCAGTTCGTCTGCGAGCGGCCCTCGGTACTGTTCGAGGGCGTCGAGAGCCCGCTCCGGGGGTACGAGGGCGGGGACATCGACTTCGTCGTCTACCGGGAGAACACCGAGGGGGAGTACGCCGACATCGGCGGCCGCGAGCACCGCGGCCACGAGCACGAGCTCGCGGTCCAGAGCGCGGTGTTCACCCGCCACGGGACCGAGCGCATCGTCCGCGCGGCGTTCGAGGCCGCGACCGAACGGGACGGGAAGCTCACGAACGTGACGAAATCGAACGCCCAGGCCTACGGGATGGTGCTCTGGGACGACATCGTCGAGGGGGTCGCCGAGGAGTACCCGGCCGTGACGGTCGAGCGCCTGCTGGTCGACGCGGCGAGCATGGACCTCATCCGGCGGCCGGACGAGTTCGACGTCGTCGTCGCCTCCAACCTGTTCGGCGACATCCTCACCGACATCGGGGCCATCGTCTCCGGGAGCATGGGGCTGGCGCCGTCGGCGAACGTCACCCACGACGAGCGGTACCCGTCGATGTACGAACCGGTCCACGGGAGCGCGCCCGACATCGCCGGGCAGGGCGTCGCGAACCCCCTCGCCGCGGTGCTCTCGGCGGCGATGATGCTCGAGGACCTGGGCGAGCCCGCGGCTGCCGACGCGCTCCACGACGCCGTCGCGGCCCAGCTCGCGGACCCGGGCGCGCCGCGCACGCCCGACCTCGGGGGCGAGAGCGGGACAGAGGCCGTCACCGCCGACCTCCGCGACCGGCTCTGAGCGACGGTCCGCCCCCCGGCTCAGGAGTGCCCCGAGACCGGAACCGGCTCGTAGGGCTCCTCCGGGTACTCCCGGTCCGAGCCCGACAGATCGATCTCGGTGGCCTCGACGGCGTCCTCGAGGTGGTCGATGCTCGTGGTGCCGAACAATGGGGGCGTCGACGGCGTCCTGGTGGAGCAGCCACGCGAGCGCGATCTGGGCCATCGAGACGCCCTTCTCGGCGGCGGGTTCCTCCACCCGCTCGTTGATCTCGGGACCGCCGCCGTCGCGGTAGGGGTGCTCGTAGAGGCGCTCCTGGTCGGAGTCCGAGGCTCCCCGAGTCGTCGCGTCGACCGCCTCGTGCGGTCGGTCGAGGTAGCCGCGGCCGAGCGGCGACCAGGGGATGACGCCGACGCCCTCCCATTCGCAGAGCGGGAGCATCTCGGGCTCCTCCTCGCGGTAGACCAGGTCGTAGTGGTTCTGCATCGTACGAACCGGTCGAGGCCCAGGCGGTCGGAGGTGTGGAGCGCGTCGGCGAACTGGTAGGCCCACATCGAGGACGCGCCGAGATAGCGGACCTGTTCCCGGCGAACGGCGTCGTCGAGGACCCGTATCGTCTCCTCGATGGGCGTCTCGTCGTCCCAGCGGTGGGTCTGGTAGCTGTCGACCGTCTCCATCCCCAGGCGGTCCAGGCTGTTCGCGAGTTCCTGCTCGATGGCCTTCCGCGAGAGCCCGCTCGCGTTCGGGTCCTCGTCCATCCGCCCGTGGACCGTGGTGGCGACGACCTGCGCGTCCCGGTCGCAGTCCGCCAGTCCTCGCTCCCGAAGGACATGCAGCCGAGACGGATGCGCGAGACGGTCATGCCGGTCGAGCCGAGCGTCGTGTACTCCATGCGGGGACCCCTCGTGCAAGACCCTCAGAAAGGTATGCCACCGGCGCGGGGGATCTCCCATACCCGGCTCCCCTACTTCGAGCCGAACGGTCGCTCGTCGTTCGCGTGCGACCCGCCACTCGTCGGTGCGGCCGCCGAGGCCGTTGGCCTCGATGTAGTCCCAGCTGTACTCGATGTCCGGGGCCGGGCCGTCGGGGACGCCGACGGTCCCATCGGCGTCGATGCTGCAGAGCCCCGGAGTTCTCGGCCGGGATACGAACCCCCGGGGCGTCGAGCCGGAACCCGGCGGATCCGTCCGGAACCGCTACTCGTCGGCGACGTCGTTGACGAGCGTCCCGACGCCCTCGACCTCGATCTCGACCGTGTCGCCGGGCGATAGCGGGCCGACCCCCTCCGGCGTCCCCGTCGCGATGAGGTCGCCCGGTTCGAGCGTGATGTAGGTCGTGATCTCCTCGATCAGTTCCGGGATGGTGAAGATGAAGTCCTCGCGCGTGGAGTCCTGCCGGAGGTCGCCGTTGACCCGCGAGCGGACGTAGGCCTCCTGTGGGACCTCGTCCGGCGTGGCGAGCACCGGGCCGACGGGCGCGGCGTTGTCGAACGCCTTCCCGCGGATCCAGTTCTGCTCCTCGCGCTGGTCGTCCCGGTTCGAGACGTCGTTGATGCAGGTGAACCCCTCGACGACGCCCATGGCGTCCTCCGCGGCGACGTGCCGGCACTGCTCGCCGATGACGACGCCAAGTTCGGCCTCGTAGTCGATCCGTTCCTTGCCAGCCAGCAACGGGACGGTGTCGCCGTGGGCCGCGAGGGCGTTCGGCCCCTTCATGAAGACGAGCGGTCGGTCGGGGATCTCCGAGCCCGATTCGGCGGCGTGAGCGGCGTAGTTCAGCCCGATACAGAGGATCTTCGTCGGCTCCGAGGGCGGGAGGACGTCGACCTCGTCGACGTCGTACGTGCGCCCCGCGAAGCTGACTTCCTCGCCGTGCCACTCGCCGGTGCGGACGGACCCTGCCGGGTCCCTGAACCTGACGCGGTGCATACCTCCGGGTCCCGCGGGGACGGTAAAACGGTTCCGGGGTCGGCGCGACTCGACGCCGCGGGCCGGACCGACGTCACCGGGAGCATCCCCCGTGTTCCCCACCTCGTATCGACGTAGCTCACCAGGAGGTGATGGTGACGTCCCGGAGCGGCCGGTCGAGCGGGATCGTCACCTGTCCGCCGGTGAAGTGGGAGACGTAGAACCCGACGATGATCTCGAGCGAGCGGGTCGCCTCCTCGCCCGTCGAGTGGTTCTCGGCGCGGCCCTCCAGCAGTTCGAGGAGGTGGCCGGCGGCGTTGGCGAACGATCCCCGGTAGTCGACGTCCCAGCGCCAGGCGCCCTCGATCCCCGGGAGGTCCTCCTCGACGTGGGTGCCGTCCTCGAGCCGCCAGTAGCGCCACTCCCCGTCGTCGTTGTTGAGGTAGAGCTTCCCCTCCGTGCCGACGAACTGGAACGACATCGAGGAGATGGGCCGGGCGACGGTGCAGTCGACGGTGGCGAACGTCCCGTCGTCCATGACGACGAACCCTCCGCCCCCCGAGTCGTCGACCTTGCGGTCGCCCTCCAGCGCGTCGACGGCGTCGTTCTCCCCGTTGAGGTAGCCGCTCACCGTGGCGGCCCGGGCGTCGAGCAGGTAAACGAGCGTGTCCAGCAGGTGCGTCGAGTTGCGGAGCAGTTCGCGCCGGAACGTCGCCGACACCGACTTCACCTCCCCGAGGATGTCCTCCTCGACGACGAGGTCCCGGAGCCGCTGGAGCCGGTCGGTGAACCGGAACGAGTGGTTGATGAGGAGTTCGACGCCCTCCTCGTCACAGACCGACCGCATCTCCTCGGCGTCGCTCACGCTCGAGGCGATGGGCTTCTCGCACCAGATCACCTCCGGGTCGGCGATCCGGGCCGCGTCGAGGACGTGCTCGTGGTGGAGGAACGTCGGCGTGCAGACCGAGACGACGTCGAGGTCGGCCTCCCGGAGCATCTCGCTGTGGTCGGCGTACAGTCCCGAGTCGGGGAGTTCCCAGGCGTCCCCGAACGTACCGAGCTTCCCCTCGTCGGGGTCGGCGACCGCCACGAGGTCGATCCCGTCGGTCGCGTGGTAGCCGCCGGCGTGGCTCTCCTCGAACTTCTTCTCCCCGATGTCCGCCTCGTCGTGGAGGCCGAGGATGCCCAGTCCCGCGATGCCCCCGGCGCCGATGATACCCGCGCGGTAGGTCATGCCCGGGCGCCGGTTCCGGGCGCGGTGGAATAAGTGTGGGTGCGCGAGCGGGGATACGTCCCGACCGCCCGACGACGCCGAACCCCCCGTTCCGGACGGGGACGGCAGTAGCTTGAAGGCCCGACTCCCCGAGCACCGGTCATGGCGGAACGCACCTTCCGGCAGCGGCTGCAGGACGGCGAGACGACGGTCGGGACGTTCCAGATACTCGACTCGCCGATGGTCTCGGAGGTCGTCGGCCTCTCGGGGATGGACTTCACCATCATCGACCAGGAGCACGGCCCCCTCACCGCGGAGTCGGCGGTGGCGATGTGCGCGGCCGCCGAGCGGGGCGGCGCCGCGCCGATCGTCCGCGTCCGGGAGAACACGGAGGGGGAGGTCCAGCGCGCGCTCGACGTCGGCGCCGCGGGCGTCGAGATACCCCAGATCGAGACCAGAGGGGACGCCGAGACCGCCGTCGACCACGCCCGGTTCAGCCCGCTCGGGGAGCGCGGGCTCTCGCCGTACACTCGCGCGGCGGGCTACAAGGGCGGCCCCGACTACACCGACGCCCAGAACGAGGAGGTCACGGTGATCGTCCACATCGAGGGCGAGCGCGGCGTCGAGAACCTGGACGAGATCATGGCCGTCGAGGGTATCGACGTGCTGTTCCTCGGCCCGTACGACATGTCCCAGTCGATCGGCATCCCGGGGCAGGTCCGGGACGAGCGCGTCGAGGAACTGATGGACGAGGTCTGCGAGCGGGCGGGCGAGGCAGGCAAGATCGTCGGCACCTACGCCGACGACCCGGGGATGGCCCGGCGGTGGATCGACGTCGGCGCCCAGTACGTCGCCGTCTACGAGGACGCCCCCACGCTGCTCGACGCGCTGGCGGACACCCGCGAGGCTATCGTGGAGGGCGAGTAGCGGCCGCCTGCCAGTCGTACTCGACGTCGAGGCCGAACCCCTCCGCGACCCGGGCGCGCTTGATGGCCCCCGTGATACCCGCGTCGTACTCCGGTCCGCGCGGAGGAAGTCCGTCGACCCCGTGGTGGCGAAATCGGAGAACGGCTCGAGCCCGCGGACGTGTTCGGTCTGGAGGATCGGCGTGTCGAGTTTCTGGCGCAGCTTGCGGTAGGCGTGCCGGGAGATGCCCGCGTCCCGGAACGGGTCCTCTACCGGACGTACCCCTGCTCGTCACAGGCCCTCCCGACCGCCAGCGCGTCGGCGAACGTCTCTAACTGACAGGCGGGGTCGAGCATCAGGTCCATCTCGTCGCCGACACGCTCGCCCACGGCTCGTGTCGTCTCGATGACCCGGTCCGTGTCCCGCCAGTCCCCGTCCCAGACGTGGATCTTGAAGCCGGGGGAGCCCATCCCCAGGCACGCCTCGGCGAAGTCGGCGTAGCCCTCCGGCGTCTCGAGGCCGCCGTAGCGGTCCCCGCCGAGCGTCGAGGCGTACGTCGGTAGCCGTTCCCGGTAGGTGCCGAGCGGTTCGTGGATCGGCGCGTCGCGGTACTTCCCCGCGACGTCCCACAGCGCGATGTCCAGCGGCCCCATCCCCATCCGGTCGTACTTGCGCAGGGCCCGTTTCATCTCCGACCAGTGCCGTTCCCGGTCGAGGGGGTTCTTCGCCACCAGGTAGTCCGCCACCATGTCGATCTCGGCGAACGCGGGCGAGTTCCCGCCGACGTACTCGCCGGTGATCCCCTCGTCGGTGTGGATCTGCAGGCCGAACAGTTTCGGTTCGGCGGTCTCCCCGGGGTCGTACGCGAGGCTGAAGCCGTTCGGGGCAGGCCCCATGTCCTCCAGTGGGTAGCCGAACTCGGTGCTCTCGATGCGGGTGATCGTCGGCGCCATGTCGTCCCCACGGAGACGCGCCGTCGCCGCCGTCGAGAACGATCGCCTGGCCATTGATGAAGCCCGCGCGCGGCGAGCAGAGGAACGCGACGGTATCGCCGAGTTCCATCGGGTCACCGATGCGACCGACGGGGATGCCCTCGGCCCACGCCTCGAGCCCCGCTTCGTAGGAGTCGTGCTCGCCGCGCTCGACCGCCTGCTCGACGAGGTCCTCGATGCGGGGCGTCTCGTGGGTCCCCGGGAGGACCGCGTTACACCGCACGTCCGGGGCGAACTCCTTCGAGAGGGTCTTCTCGAGGCCGATGACGCTCATCCGCACGGAGTTCGACAGGACGAGCGAGTCGATGGCCTCCTTGACCGACCGGGAGGTGATGTTCACCATCGTCCCGCCGTCCCCCTCGCGGAGGTGGGGTTCGGCCTCGCGAGCCACTCGGACGACGCTCATGACGAGCAGGTCGTAGGCGTCGTACCAGTCCTCGTCGGTCGTCTCGAGGAACGGCCCCGAGGGCGGCCCCCCGGCGCTCGTGACGAGGTGGTCCAGTCCCCCGAACTCCCCGACGGTCCGCTCGACCAGCCGCTCGGTGTCGTCGGGGTCGGTCAGGTCGCCGGAGACGGGGACGACTTCGCCGGCCGCCGTTTCGCGTACCTCCTCGGCGGCCGCCTTCAGGCGGTCCTCGTCCCGGCCGTTGATCACGACGTTCGCGCCCTCGCGGGCCAGCGCCGTCGCCGAGGCCTTCCCCAGGCCGCTGCTCGATGCCGTCACCAGCGCCGCGTCGCCCGCTATCTCCAGGTCCATGGCGTGCTGGCCTGTGCGACCGACCGTAAAAAGGGTTGACGTCGACGGGCAGTACCGGGTTCGGTCTGATCTGCTCCGGTCCGCTCCGGTCCGCTCCGGTCCGCTCCACTCCGGTCTACCCGACGGGTTCGAAGCGCGCTTGCCCGTCCTCGAAGACCAGTCGCGATCGGCCGACGACCTCGACGTGTTCGGGCGGGTCCCGGGCCAGCGCGGGCGAGACGCGGAACTCCGAGAGGTGACCCGTGTCCCGGATCCAGGCGATGCGTGTCGTCTCGGGGTCGTACGGACCGACCCCGGAGACGGCCGCGGTCAGCCCGAGCTCCTCGTTCGGGAGCGCCATCGGCAGCCGCCCCTTCGAGAACGACGAGCTCGTCAGCGCGTTCGCGTACACCTGGTCGAGGTCCAGCTCCTCGACCACGTCGACCGTCGTGAGGTCGGCGAGGCCGATCCCCTGCCCGTTGCCGTGGGTCGCCTCGGTCAGGCCCAAGACGAGTATTCGCTTGATGCGGGGGGTCTCGGGGTCCTCGGTGTTGAGAACCTCATACCGCCCGATGACGTTCGTGTCCATCCCCGCACCGGAGATGTCCTTCCCGATGCGCTCGACGACGAGGACATCGAGGTCCCCGTAGGGGAGCGTCGGCATATACTCGTCGGCGCGGTCGAGCAGGTCCGCCTCGGCGTCGGGGAGGTCGGTCGTGCGGACCCCCTCGATCTCGGCCGTTCGGTCCTCGAAGTTCTCCACGATCGCGACGCCGCCGAGCAGGTCCACCTGCTGGCGGATCACCTCGAAGGCCGACTCGATGACGGGGACGTACCCCTCGACGAGCGCGCGCTCGTGGACCGCGCTCGCGCCCCGCTGCTTCCCGAGGCCGACGGCGATCATCTTGGCCAGCCCGCTCTCGAACGGCCCGGTGAAGTTGGTGTGGGCCTTCACCCGGTTGACGACCAGCACCGCGTCGGCCTCGAGCGCGGCCGTCGAGAAGTGGACCGGCGAGCCGAGTTCGGACTCGCCGAGCACGACCGTCTCCATCCGGGAGTCGATCGGACACCCGACGGACTCCTCGGTGACGCCGACGGACGCGAGCACGTCCCGCTGACCCTCCGCGGTTGCGCCCCCGTGGCTACCCATCGCCGGCACGATCACCGGGTCGAGGTTCCGGTCGTGGAGCCGCGCCACGACGGCCTCGACGACCGGAGCGAGGTCGGTGATGCCGCGGCTCCCGACCCCGACCGCCACGGTCGCGCCCGCGGGCAGGTCCTCGACGGCCAGCGCGTCGACCGCCTCGCGGGCCGCACCGGGAACGTCCCCGAGTTCGGGGGTCGGCGGGTCGTACCGCACGTCGCGAAACTCCGGGAACTCGACGGGGTCGAGCACCGCCGAGACCGTCGCTTCGTCGGGAAAGTCCATGCTCCGCACTCCATCGTGACGACGCATAAACCCACCGTGGGGAACTCGGTGACTGGACCAGTAGTGACCCGGGTACCACGTCCGCCGAGCCCCGGACTACCGAAACTAAGAGGCTGGCGATGGAGGCTGCGACCGTATGTCGCTTCGAGAGAGCGGTGCGAACCGAGGACCGGACGCGGGTGAGCGTCGATGACCGGGGCCGACCCGGACGTGCTCGTGCTGCGCCGCGGGGCCCACGGGATGTCGAGCGAACGGTACGCCGAGGAACTCCGGGAGCGCCTCCCGGACCACGAGGTGGTCCGGGCGAGGACGCCGGCCGAGGAGCGCGAACTCATCGCGGAGGTTCCGGTGGCGACCGGACACGCGCTCGATGCGGACCTGCTCGACCACGCCGAGGAGCTCCGGCTGTTCGCGTGTGCGGCGGCCGGTGTCGGTCGGCTCCCGCTCGACGCGCTGGAGGAGCGGGGCATCGCGGTGACGAACGCCTCGGGGGTCCACGGCCCGAACATCGCCGAGCAGGTCATCGGGTCGGTGCTCGTGTTCAGCCGCAACCTCCACGAGGGCGTCAGCCGCGGCGAACGGGGCGAGTGGCGCCACTACCGGGCCCACCACACCGAACTGGCCGACTCGACGGTCACCGTCGTCGGACTCGGCGCCATCGGCGAGGCCATCGTCGAGCGGTTGCGGCCGTTCGGGCCCCGCATCCTCGGCGTGCGCTACACCCCGGAGAAGGGCGGGCCGACCGACGAGGTGTTCGGCTTCGACGAGGACCCGTTCCACGAGGCGCTCGCCGGGACGGACTACCTCGTGCTCGCGTGTCCGCTGACGGAGACGACCCGCGGGCTCGTCGACGCGGCGGCGTTCGACACGCTCTCGCCGGAGTCGGTCGTCGTGAACGTCGGCCGGGGGCCGATAATCGATACGGACGCGCTGCTCGACGCGGTCAGGGGCAACGCGATCCGGGGGGCGGCGCTCGACGTGACCGACCCCGAGCCGCTCCCCGCGGACCACGACCTCTGGGACATGGGCAACGTCATCGTCACGCCGCACAACGCGGGGCACACCTCCCGGTACTACCCGCGGCTGGCGGGGATAGTCGCCGGGAACGTGAGGCGGATCGACGGGACGGGGAAGATCTCGAGAACCGGGTGCGTTGAAATCCAGCCGCCGGCTCGACCGGCGATCCGTCCCTCCGCGTCCCCCGTTGCCGTCTCCCGGTACTGCATGGCGAGGTGACCGTACCTCCCGTCCCCGCCTCACCGCGGAAACCGCTTCCGGGGCGGCTCCGGTCGGCGACGACGCGCAGCGACCTCGAGCGACCCCTGCAAGGTTTATACCTCCGAGAGCACCTACCCGGGAGTATGGCTCACGGGCCCGACGCGGTGCACGAGCTCATCGAGGAGTCGGGATGGTCCTATCCGGTATCCGTCCGGCGACTCGAGCGCGAACACGCCCTCGCGAACGTCCAGCTCGACGGAGAGGGGAACTCGGCGATGGTCTCCGAGCTGATGGCGCGGGGGAAGTTCGACCGGTTCGAGAGCCGGGCCGACCTCGAGGAGAAGGTCGGCGAGGTCATCCGGAAGGAGCTGGCGGAGCGCAAGACGGGCGTCTTCGCGCGGATCAGGCGAACGTTCCTCGGCCGCTAACCGATGAACAAGCTCAGGGGCCTCTCGCTCGGCGGCGCGACGCTGCTGGTGGTGGCGAGCGCCTGGGCCTTCCTCCGCTACCCCGGATGGGCCCCGTTCGCCGCCGCCACGCTGCTCGCGGTCGCGGTCGCGGGGCTCCCGAGGGCCATCGCCCACGCGAAGCTCTGGGCCCGGCGCGGCTGGCGGCGTCTGAGCAGCGTCCGCGCGGACGACTCCCGTCGTGGCGCCTCGTTCGTCTCCGATTCGCCGGTCGAGGACCCGGCGCGGGAGCTCGAAGCGATCGCCGACGCGGTCCGCGAGTTCGAGGGGTTCGACGGGGTACGGCGCGAGGAGTTCGACGACGGCGAGGGGCTGGTCGTCACCCACGCGGGCTTCCACAGCTCGTTCGTCCGGCCCACCCGGAGTGGCCACGTCGCCGTGAACGGCGCTTCGGACCGGACCCGCCGGCTCGTGGAGGGGATCGAGTCGGCCCGGCCGTACTCGCTGACCGACCGCACGAACAACCCGCTGCGGCGGCCCGACCGGGTCCGGGGGGCCCCGCGCGTGTTCCTGGCCGTCCTCCTGTTCGCGCTCCTGGTCGTCGGCGCCGGGGCCATCGCGAACGGGGCGTACCCGGCGGGGCCCTACACCACCGGCGAGAAGGCCGTGCTCGTCTCCATCGACGCCAGGGCGGACGTCTCCCCGAAGGTGTCGGGGACGGACGCGGCCCTCTCGAAGGCGGCGTTCGTCGTCGGGGCCATCGAGGAGGAGGCCGTAGAGGTCGAGTGGGAGTCGAACCGTACCACCTACTCCGCCGTGGCCGAGCACGGTCGCCAGTCCCTGCGGATGAGCGAGGACGCGCGGGCGCTGCTCGCCGAGGCCCGCGCGGGGGATCCGACCGGGGACCAGGCGGCACGGGCCGACCGCATCGAGGCCGACCTCCACGAGGCCGAGGCGTCGGTCGCGGCGGCGCTGACCGCGCGGATGGAGGACGGGGACCTGGAGGGGAGGACGGCCGACCTCCGGGCGACACGTGACGCCCTCCGGGACGCCGCCGAACGCCCCGCCTGATTCGGTCGTGCGTAACGACGTGCCCTCGCTGGTACCGGTTCCCGCCCGGACTACACACGACCGTACGAGCCCGCCGGCCGGGAGCCCCGGCTCCCGCAACCCGTCCCGGACCGGACGGCGCGGGCCCCGGTCGGACGGAAAACTCTTTGACTCCGCTCCGACTCGCCACGGGCACGCATGGAGATAACCGAGGTGGAGGCGTTCCCGGTCTCGATACCGCTTGACAGCCCCGTCGCGTTCGCGACCCGCGTCATCGAGGAGCGGGACCACGCCATCGTGTACGTCCGGACCGACGAGGGCCACGAGGGGCTGGGCTACTCGCTGGGCTACGGCGGAGCGGGGCTGGTCGCCGACGCGGTCTCGGACCTGCTCGCGCCGATGCTGGTCGGGGAGGACCCGCGGGACACCGAGCGGCTCTGGCGCGAGACCTTCGACGGGACCGTCCAGATCGGTCGCAAGGGCGTCCTCGTTCGGGCCATCTCCTGTGTCGACATCGCGCTCTGGGACATCAAGGCCAAGGCCGCGGGGATGTCACTCGGGAAACTCCTGGGTGGTGGGACCGAGCCGATCCCCGCGTACGCCTCGGGCGGGTACTACCGCGAGGACAAGGGGCTCTCGGGGCTCCGCGAGGAGATGGAGACGTACGTCGAGCGCGGCCACGACGTCGTGAAGATGAAGGTGGGGCGCCTGCCCGTCGAGGAGGAGGTCGAGCGGGTGCGGGTGGCCCGCGAGGCCATCGGCCCCGACCGGACGCTCCTGATGGACGCCAACGGGAAGTGGAAGAACAAACAGGAGGCCGTGCGGGCCTGCCGCGCGTTCGCGGAGTACGATCCCTACTTCATCGAGGAGCCGGTGATGCCCGACAGCGTCGACCTGATGCGCGAGGTCAACGCCGCGCTCTCCTACCCCGTCGCGGCGGGCGAACTCGAGTTCTCCCGGTACGGCTTCGCCGAACTGATGCGCGAGGACGCGGTCGAGATCGTCCAGCCGGACGTCACAGTAGTAGGGGGCGTCACGGAGTTCATGAAAGTCGCCCACACTGCCGCAAGCCACGACATCCCCGTGGCACCCCACTACAACTGGGACCTGCACGTCCAGCTGCTCGCGGCCATCGAGAACGGCATCTGGGCGGAGTACTTCTACCGCGATTCGGACGTCAAGTCCTTCGACGACGTGGTCGAGAACCCCATCACGCCCGAGGACGGGGCCATCGAGGTGCCGGACCGGTCCGGCCACGGCGTCACGCTGGACCGGGACGCGCTCGAGGAGTTCAGGGTATAGCGGGGAGCGTTCGAACGAGGAGAACCGAATCGCTCTGATAGGCGAAACCGGTTCGGAAAGCCCCCGTCGGCCCCTTTCGGTCCCACCCGAGACGGATTCCCGGACGAGTGACGTAACTGAAACGCGTCCCGACGCGAACCCAAACGCATACGTCACGCCCCGCGAACGGCTACCACACCGCGATGAGAGACTACTCAAACCACGCCACGAACCGCGGCGAGGGTCGCGACGTGGAGATAACCGACATCGAGACCTGCGTGGTCCAGGGCAACTTCGAGTGGAACCTCGTCCGCGTCCACACGGACGCGGGGGTCACCGGCATCGGCGAGTCGTACCGCGGTGGCGGCGTCACCGAGGTCATGGAGTACATGAAGCGGTTCCTGATCGGCGAGAACCCGCTCGACGTCGAGCGGCTGTTCCGCCGGATGGTCCAGGAGACCTCGGGTCATAGCGGGACGACCGGGAAGGTCGTCACCGCCGCCTCCGGCATCGAGATCGCCCTCTGGGACGTCGCCGGCAAGATCCTCGACCTGCCGGTCTACCAGCTCCTCGGGGGCAAGTACCGCGACGAGGTGCGCATCTACTGTGACTGTCACGCCGGCGAGGCGTTCGAACTGGAGCACGGCTACCACTCGCCGGCGGGCGACGACGCGTACGCGATCGAAGCCTACGCCGACGTCGCGGAGGAGGTCGTCGACGAGGGGTTCACCGCGCTGAAGTTCGACCTCGACCAGCCGTTCGATAACCACCCCGACCCGTACAACGGGCGGGTGTCGAACGCGGCCATCGAGCGCAAGCGCGAGACCGTCGAGGCGATACGGGACGCCATCGGCTACGACGTCGACCTCGCGTTCGACGTCCACTGGGACTACTCGCTGGACAGCGCCAAGCGGCTCTGCCGGAAGCTGGAGGACTACGACCTCATGTGGCTCGAGGACCCCGTCCCGCCGGAGAACATGGACGCCCAGCGGGAAGTGACCCGCGCCTCCAGGGTCCCCATCGCCACCGGCGAGAACCGGTTCCGCGTCCACGAGTTCAAGGAACTGCTCTACGACTTCGGCGTCGACATCATCACGCCGGATCCCACGACCTGTGGCGGCCTCGCGGAGTCCCGGGCCATCGCCAACCGCGCCGAGGAGAACTACATCGTCTTCTCGCCGCACAACGTCTGTGGCCCCATCGGGACCATGGCCTGCGTCCACCTCGGCGCGTCGGTCCCCAACTTCGACGTCCTCGAGTACCACGCCCGGGACGTCGACTGGTGGGACGACCTCCACGACGCCGACGGGCCGCTCATCCGGGACGGCTACATCGAGGTGCCCGAGACGCCCGGCCTCGGCATCGACATAGACGAGGACGTGGCACGCGAGCACCTCCACGACCCCGGGACGATGTTCGGGTAGACCGGCGGACGGACGGAACCGACCGGCGGGTCGGTGAACCGAAAGCCGTTTGTGGGTGGTTGGGGATTCCCGACCGTCCCAGGATGACGTTCCACGTCACGATCGAGTACGACAGGCGGGACCCGGGAACGGACGTCGTTCCCGGTCTCGAGATCCTCCACGAGGATCCGGGGATCGAGATATCCTATCTGGCCGACGACCGCGGCCCGGAGCTAGAGCCCGAGGACCTCCGGGGCGTTGACGCGTACGTCTCGTACGCCCACGACCTCACGGAGGCGTCGCTCGCGAGCGTGGACTCGCTGAAACTCGTCACGCGGGCCGGGGCCGGCTACGAGAACCTCGACCTCGACGCGATGACCGAGCACGGCGTCGTCGCCGCCCACGCCCCGCAGGGGCCGACGGCCTCGGCCGCACAGGCCACGGTCGGCATGATCATCTCGTGTGCGCACAACTTCGCCCGGCTGGAACACGGGCTACGCGAGCGGGGCTGGGACGCACGGGTCCCGGAGGAGTACGGCTTCGAGCTCCAGCACGCCACGCTCGGGTTCGTCGGGATGGGGCTCATCGGCGAGAAAGTGCTCTCGAACCTGGCCCCGTTCCGGGCCGACGGGCTCGAGGCCCGGGTGTACGACCCGTACATGACCGAGGGACGGGCCGAGGAACTCGGGGTGGAGAAGGTCGACCTCGGGACTCTGCTGGAGACGTCGGACCTCGTCACCGTCCACGTCCCGCTCACCGAGGAGACCCACCACATGCTCGGGCGGGAGGAGTTCGAGCGGATGCGGGACTCGGCGTACCTCGTCAACACCTCGCGGGGCGGCATCTACCCGGACGAGGAACTGGCGGCGGCGCTCGAGGCGGACGAACTCCGCGGGGCCGCCGTCGACGTCTTCGAGGGCGAACCGGACGTCGAGGGGAACCCGCTGCTCGACGTCGAGGACATCCACCTGACGCCCCACGTCGCCGGCGTGACGACCGACTCCGTCCGGTACATCCACGAACTCATGGCGGAGTCGGTACTGAACCTCAAGAACCGCGACCCGCCGATCAACGTCCTCAACCCGCCGGCCTACGAGACGGTCGCGGGCCAACCCCTCCCCGAGGAGTGCTACTCCCCCTCGTTCCAGCAGTGATCCCGGCCCCGGGATAGCGCCGAAGCACCGGCCTCCCCCACGGGCGTGCGGGCCCCGGTTCGGTTCCGGTCCCCGGCGACCACCTACCGCGGCCACCTACCGCGGCCACCTACCGCGGCTACTTACCGGGAGAAGCCCTCGGTCGCCGCCGCCAGCCGGTCGACCTGCTCGTCGTACCAGTCGTGGATTATCTTGGTGTCGGTCGCGAGATTGAAATCCCGCACGCCGAGGTCGAGGTACGCCCCGGCCTCGTCGGGGTGGTTGATCTCCGCGCGCGGGGCCACGCCCATGTCGAGCGCGGTCTCGATGGTCGTCCGCTCGGCCTGCCGGACCTCGGGGTCGTCGTACTGGCCGGGCTTGCCGATGCTGAGCGAGTAGTCCGCCGGGCCGAACTGCACCATGTCGATCTCGCCGATAGCGAGTATCTCCTCCAGGTTCTCGACGGTCTCGTCCTTCTCGACCATGACCGCGATCACGGCGTCCTCGCACCACTCGACGACCTCCTCGGGCGAGGCGTAGTTCTGGATGCCGGCGGCCATCGCGCGCTGGGCGACGAACGCCCGGTTCTCGGCGTCGATCTTGATCATCATCGACAGGCCCGAGAGCTCCGCCGCCCGTGCCAGGTTCTCCAGGTCGCGCAGGTCGTAGGGCGCGTACTCGGCGAGGAACTCGACGTAGTCGAACCGGTCGGTCTGGCCGATGATCTCCAACAACCCCGGCCACTGGGTCTGCATCCGCGTCCCGATGCTCACCCCGTCGCTCTCGAGCCGCTCCCTGAGAGGGTTCCCCTTCATTCTAGTGTCACGGGCCGCGGTCGGTCATGGCCCGACAAAGTTCTTCGGTAGCGGGACGGTGGGGAACCGAACTGTGCGGCGCCGGCCTGTTCGGTCCTCCGCCAGGCGTTCCTTTTCCGCCTGGCGTCGCGATCCTGGCGCGAGAGCGGGAGAGCCCCGGGGACCGCGTCGGTCCCCGACCATCCGACCGCTTATGTTCCTGTCCGTCAACTGGTAGCACATGCGAGCAGCAGTCCTGCGGGAGTACGGCGAACCGCTCGAAGTTACGGACGTCGACCGGCCGAGCGCGGCCGATCACGGCGTCGTGGTCGACGTCGAGACCTGCGGCATCTGTCGGAGCGACTGGCACGGCTGGCAGGGCGACTACGAGGGGATGGACCTCGTCGGGCAGATCATGGGCCACGAGCCAGCCGGGACGGTGATCGAGGCCGGCGACGAGGTCGAATCGATCCGCGAGGGCGACGAGGTGGTCGTCCCGTTCCGCATCGCCGACGGGACCTGTTCCCGGTGCCGGAACGGCCACACGCACGTCTGCGAGAACGGCCCGTCGCTGGGGTTCGATCCCTCGGTCCCGGGGGCGTTCGGCGAGGAGATACACGCTCCCTGGGCCGACGTCAACGTCAGCCTGCTCCCCGACGACGTCTCGACGGTCGAGATGGCGGGCCTCGGCTGCCGGTTCATGACCTCGTTCCACGCGCTGGCCCACCGGGCCGACATCGGGGCGGGGGACTGGGTCGCGGTCCACGGCTGTGGCGGGATCGGCCTCTCGGCAGTCAACGTCGCGAGCGCGCTCGGCGGCAACCCGGTCGCCGTCGACCTCGACGACGAGAAACTGGAGATGGCCCGGGACATCGGCGCCGAGGAGACCGTCAACGCCCGCGAGGTCGAGGACGTGCCGACGGAGGTGCGGGACGTCACCGACGGCGGGGCCGACGTCTCCGTCGACGCGCTCGGCATCGCCGAGACGTGTCAGAACTCGGTCACCTCGCTTGCCCACTTCGGGCAGCACGTCCAGATCGGCCTCACGACCAAGGATGAGGGCGGCTACGTCTCCCTCCCGACCGACGAGATGGTCCGCAAGGAGCTCGAGTTCATCGGCTCCTACGGGATGCAGCCCACCCGCTACGACGAGATATTCGGGATGGTCGAGCGCGACCGCATCCACCCCGGTGAACTGGTCACGCGGGAGGTCTCGCTCGACGACCTCAACGGCCGCCTGGAGGCGATGACGAACTACGAGACCAGGGGAATCGAGGTCATCACCGAGTACTGACCTCTCATATGGTCGTGCGTAGTCTTTTACCGACGATAACCGACCTCCGTCCGGGTGATCGACGGTAAATCGTTACGCACGACCGTATCAGCCCTGCTCGTAGTGGAACTCGGTCCAGGGGCCCTCGAGGTGAGGGTAGCGCTCCACGACGTCGAGGTCGACTTCGACCCCCAGCCCCGGTCCGTCCGGGACGGTCATGCGGCCGTCGGCCACGTCGAGGTCCTCGACGAGTATCTCCTCGGCCAGCGGGAACGGGTACATACCCGCGGTGTCGGTGCCGAAGACGGGATACTCGAGCAGTTCGGCCTCGGGTGCGGCGGCGGTGAGGTGAGCGTTCGCCACCAGTCCCAGTTGCGTGCCGAACTGGTGGGGGACGAACGTCACGTCCCGGCCGACACAGTACTCGACCGCCTCCCAGCAGCCCGTGAACCCGCGGTGGTGCCGGACGTCCCCCTGGAGGAACGACACCGCGCCGGTCCCGGCCAGGGCGACCAGCCCCGCGGGGGTCTCCTCGCTCTCGCCGCCCGCGAGCGGCACGTCCACCGCGTCGGCCAGCCGCCGGTAGGCGTCGTAGTCGGCGGGTTCGACCGGCTCCTCCAGCCAGTAGGGATCGTACGCCGCCATCCGGTTCACCAGCTCGACCACCTCCTCGAACGCGTAGGCGTGCTCCCGCAGTTTCCACCACGTGTGGGCGTCGATCATCACGTCCATCCCCGGGCCGACCGCCTCGCGGATCAGTTCGAGCGTCCGCAGGTCCGCTTCGACCCCGAGCCCGGGTCGGTACTTGTACCCGCCGAAGCCGCGCTCCTGTATCGCCCGGGCCTGCTCGGCGTACCCCTCGGGGTCCATATACATCCCGGCGCTGGCGTACAGCGGCAGGTCGGTCGTGGCCTCGCCGCCGTCGGCGAGCAGGTCGTACACCGGCGAGCCGCGCTCCTTGCCGAGCAGGTCGTGGAAGGCGACGTCCAGCGGCGCGACGGCCTGGGATTCGAGGAACTCGGGGAGGTCGGCCGCAGCGACCAGCGCGTGGAGGTCCGCGGCCGTCTCGATCTCCTCCCCCAGGACGTGCGGGGCGACCTCCCCCTCGAGGAGGCCCGCGAAGTCGCTGTGCGAGGCGTCGTCGAAGTACTCCCGCATCGCGGAACTGGAGGCGCCGGCGGGGGCGTAGCCGAGCGCGCCGTCGGCCGTCTCGACAACCACCAGTACCACGTCGCGCTTGAGTAACCTTCGAACGCCGCCCAGGAACCGGCGTTCCTGAGGCGGATCGATCGGCGAGGAGAGCGTGTGGGCGGAGACGTCGCTGATTCGCATCGTGGTGCGCTCTGTCCCGGGCGCGTTGATAAAGGTACGCACCCGGTGAGGAGTGGCTGGCAGCCGGTGTCGTGCTCGACCCGGCCGTCGGTCCGGGAACAGCGGACAGCGACTCGAAAGCCCTCGCGGTCTCGACTCGGGAACTCGTTGCGCTCCCCACTCCGTTGCGGTGCGTACGTCGGCTGCCTTCGTCGAGAGGGGGTCGCCAGCTCCGCCGGCGACCGGATACGTGGCGGCTTCGCCGCCATGCGCTCGCCCTTCGGATCCACCAGGACCGCCACCGCGACAGCCACGCGCCTCCCCAACCGACTCCTCGCTTCGCTCGCTCGTCCCTCGCGCGGCGCTACGCGCCCGGTCGGACGTGCCCCTGGCGGACTCGCAAAGGGCGAGCGCGCTACGTGAAGGATGCCGACGCAAGCACCGCAGCCGAGTGAGCGGAGCGAACGACGCGAGGAGCGCAGCGAGGCACCCGAGCGTAGCGCGGGAGGGCTTTGCAGGTGGTTCCGTTCCCGGCTGTCTATGCGGGCTGCACCGGCCTGGCCGCACCCGCTACACGGGATCCCGCGTCAGCGTCTCAGAACTCGTACTCGGGGCCCTCGACGTAGTCGAACCGTTCCTCGAAGTCCTCGCGCAGCGTGAACCCGAGTCCCGGCCTGTCGGGGGCGTGGACGCGTCCCTCGCGGGTCCCGAGGTCCTCCTCGAACAGGTCGGTCAGCAGCGGCATGTACGCCTGGCCGACCTCCAGCACGTGATAGTTCGGGACGGACATCGCGAGGTGGATGCTGGCGGCGAAGGGGACGCCGTTCCCCCACGCGTATGGGGCGAGCTTGACGTTCCGCGCGGAGGCCATCGCCGCGATCCGGCGGCACTCGGTGATCCCCCCACACCGGGCCACGTCCGGCTGGGCGACGTCTATCGCGCCGTGGTCGAACAGGCTCCGGAAGTCGAAGCGGGTGAACTCGCTCTCGCCGGCCGCGATGGGGATCTCGGACGCACTCCGGACCTCGGCGAGCCCGGGATGGTCGTCGGCCGAGACCGGCTCCTCGAACCAGGAGACGTCGTACTCCTCGAGCCGGCGGGCGAGCTTGATGGCGGTGGGGACGTCGAACGAGCCGTGAACGTCGACCATCAGGTCGACGTCGTCCCCGATCGCCTCGCGTGCGGCCTCGACCCGCTCGAGGGTGTTCTCGACCGAGAACTCCTCGCGCCCGACCGCGCGCACCTTCACGGCGTCGAAGCCCTTCCCGACGTACCCCCCCGAGCTCCTCGGCGGTCCCGTCGACCGGCGCCCATCCGCCGCTGGCGTAGCCCCGGGCGTCGTCCCGGACCGCCCCCAGGAGCCTGTAGACCGGCTGGCCGAGCGCCTTTCCGGTGAGCTCCCAGAGCGCGGTGTCCACGCCCGAGATCGCCTCGAGCGTGTACCCCCGGCGGTCACACCGGGGCTGGGAGTAGCCCCGCTCCAGCGACGGCTCGGCCGCGAGCCGTTGTAGAGTTTCTCCCACAGTCGTCCCGTGCACGTGGGGTTCTCGCCGACGAGCGCGGACGCGAGCGATCCCTCGACGATGGACTCGATGGTCGGGAGGTGCCCGAGCGCGGCGCCGATCCCCGTGTGCTCGGTGTCGGTTTCGACGAGGACGAGCGTCGCGTCCGTCTTCACCTTGGTTCCCAGGTCGGTTCGGTGGCGCTTCTCCTCCGGCACCGAGTCGGACAGCGGCACCGCCCGGACGTCCGTTATCTCCATAGCGACCGGACCGAGAGCGCCGGCTCCCATAGCCCTGTCCCGGACCGGCTCCGTCTGCCCCCTCGAGCGTCGTCGCCACCCCGCGGTG
Source organism: Halobacteriales archaeon QS_5_70_15 (assembly GCA_003022005.1). Next base: position 45,456 of record PXRQ01000081.1, on the reverse strand, counting down.
GCGGTATCGTTCGGGGCGCATCTCGGACGGTGTGACGCCGTACGGTCGCCCCGCTGGCGACGCCGCCGTTCAGGTCGGGGGAGTCGCGGGCCGCGGGACACGGCGCCGAGGGCCTCGGCGGGTGGACCGGCGCAAAGACCTTGACGCCACGCCGTCGACCCCGGCCCATGATAGAGCCCCCGGACCCGGCGGCGCTGGACGCCACGAACGAGGTGTCCGTCGAGGACCTCCCGCGGTTCGCGCCCGTGCGCTACGACCGCGACCAGCCGGCCGTCGAGGACGTCGAGCGGGCGACGGTCGAGGCGCTATCGGCCATCGACGGACTCGGGGACCTCCCGGCGGGCGCCCGCGTCGGGATCACGGTCGGTAGCCGCGGCGTCCACGACATGCCGACCGTCGTCCGGACGGCCGTCGACGAACTCCGGTCCCGGGGGCTGGAGCCGTTCGTGATCCCGGCGATGGGGAGCCACGGCGGGGCGACCGCCGAGGGTCAGGTCGAGGCCCTCGCCTCGCTCGGGTTCACCGAGGAGTCGATGGGCTGTGAGATCGTCTCCTCGATGGCGGTCGAGCGGGTCGCCGCGGACGGCGACGGCCGACCGGTCTACGCCGCCCGCGACGCGCTCGAGACGGACGCCGTCCTGCTGGCGAACCGGGTCAAGCCACACACGGACTTCTCCGGGAACATCGAGAGCGGGCTCTGCAAGATGGCGGTCGTCGGCCTGGGGAAACAGCGCGGCGCGGAGGCCACCCACAAGGCGGCGCTCGCGGGCACCTTCTCGGACGTGTTGTGCGAGCGCGCCCGCATCCTGTTCGAGGGGACGCCGATCGTCGGGGGGGTTGCGCTCCTCGAGAACGCCGACGAGCGGGCGGCCGCCATCGAAGGGCTCGACGTGGGCGAGATACTCGACCGGGAACCGGAACTGCTCGAGCGTTCGCGAGACCTGCTCGGCACGCTCCCCGTCGCGGACCTCGACCTGCTGGTCGTCGACGAACTCGGCAAGGAGATCAGCGGGACCGGGATGGACACGAACGTCGTCGGGCGGATGCTCGTCGACGGCGAGCCCGAGCCGGATTCCCCCGACTACACCCGGATCTACGTCCGGTCGGTCACCGAGGGGTCGCACGGCAACGCCATCGGGATGGGGCTCGCGGACTACACCCACCAGCAGCTCGTCGAGGACCTGGATCTGAGCGACACCTACGTCAACGTCATCACCTCCGGGGAGCCGGTCCGCGCGCGCATCCCGGTGATCCTCCCGACCGACCGGCTCGCGTTCGTCGCCGCATACTCGGCCTGCGGCGTGGTCGACCCCGTCGACATGCGGATCGCCCGCATCCGGAACACGCTCGACCTGGACCGGTTCCACGTCTCCGAGCCCGTCGCCGAGGAACTCCGGGAGCATTCGGACGTCTCGGTCGGGTCCCCCGAGCCGCTCGGGTTCGAGGACGGAGACCTGGTCTAGTCCTCGGGAACTAGCGAGCTCCTTTCGGACCGTCGTTGGCGGCTCGTCGTTCCCGGCCGTCCGTTCCGGCGTGCGGTCAGGGCGTCGCTGTCGCGGCCGGTCCGGAGTCGATCTCGGAGACGCAGGCGCTGCCCAGTCGCGTACCGTCGGGCGTGGTGACGGCCGCGAGGAGCTGCCGGGCGGCCGCAGCGTCCCCGGTGTCCCCGTCGTCCCACTCGACCCGGGCGGTGTAGGCCCCCCACAGGACGCCGAGCCCCCAGGGCCCGCCACGAGCCACGGATTCAGCGGCCCTCGCGGGCGACGCCCACCGATCGACTCCGAGCCGGTACTGCGCACCGCCCGGTCGCTCGAACACGGCGACGTGGCGGATCTCCGGGACGAGTCCCGCCCGCTGGTCGTTCGGGTCGAACTCGTGCTCCGAGAGGTTCCGGGTGAGCAGGACCCCCCAGCCGTCGAGCCCGCCCGCGGTGGCCGTCTGTCGCACGGCCGGGCGGAGCGACGACGGGTGGGCCCCGGTCGGTGCCGGAGGGCACGCGTCCGGAAGCGGGGGGCCGGACGGGGTCGGCGTGTGGGCGGGCGTGACTGTCACCGGGACCGAGGTGACCGCGGGCGGCGTCGCGGCGTCCTCGTCACCCGGGTCCGCACCGGCCGACGAGGACGACCCGAAGGGAACGAGCGGGCCGGCGGTCGTGACGGCCACGAGCGCGAGCAGCGCGAGCAGCACGACCGCCACCGTCACACGGGTCGGAACCGGAAGGCGCACGAGTCGCTCGGCCGCGTCCTCCACCGCGTCCGCGAAGCCCGTACGGGCCCGCTCGAACGCCGAGAGCTCCGTCGCGCCGAGATACTGGGCCTCGAGAGTCGCCCGCGCCTCGGCGTCGACGGCGTAGGCGAACCACTGGTACAGCGTCTCCACGCCGAGGACGGTCGGCCGGTTCGCCCCCCCGGACGTCCGACGGACGACGGCCGGACCCAGCGCCTCGGCCAGGGCACCGCCGACCGTCAGGACGGTGCCGGGCGTGGTGTCGCGTCGGGCGACTATCGCGTCGCGGAGCCCCCCGACCACGAGCAGCCGCATCGACCTCCCCGAATCGGCCGCGGCGGTCACCACCCCGTCCTCGACGGTCGTCCGGTAGCCCCGCGCGGCGAGCAGGTCGGCGACGAACTCGCGGGTCGCGTCCCCGTCGAGGCGGCGGACCGCTCGCTCGAACACGGCCTGTGCGAGCGTCATCGACGGGACGGGACGGCGTCCGGCGCGGTCATCTCTCGTCGGAACCCTCTCGCTCGCGAGCCTTATCCCTCCCGGTGACGGACGTGGTATCCGAGCGAACGACAGTCCATCCCTCCGTGTCCCCGGCGGGTCTGTCACTCGGCGCGCCTGTTCGCGCAGGTAAACGACCGGCGGTTCCGGTGGGGAGCACTTTTTATGAGTGGCTCACGCATACCCGAGTGACATGCTACACGCGAAGGGGCCGTTACTGAGCGTCGACGTCGGCGAGCGCGAGGCGACCGACGTGGACATCGAGGACGAGCAGCGAGCGTTCGTCGGCGGGCGCGGGCTGGCGACGAAGCTCGCACACGACCGGATCCCGTTCGACGCCGACCCGTTCGGCGCGGAGAACGCCGTCTACCTCTCGACGGGCCCGCTCCAGATGTCGACCACGAGCTTCACGGGGCGGATGAACGCGACGGGGCTGTCGCCGCTGACCGACGGGCTGCTGTCGGCCAACGCCGGGGGGTACATGTCCCGGAACTTCGTCGACGCGGGCTACAGCGCAGTCGAGATCACCGGCGCGAGCGACGAACTGCTGGCCGTCCACGTCACCGACGAGGGCGTCGAGTTCGAGGCCGTCCCCGAACTCGAGGGCGCCGAGGTGCCCGAGGTCACCGACTACATGACCGAGAACCACGGGCTCGAGGCCGAGCACATCGCCTGTATCGGCCCGGCCGGCGAGAACCTCGTCCGGTTCGCCTGCATCATGACCTACGAGAACCGGGCGTTCGGCCGGGGCGGGCTGGGCGCGGTACTGGGGTCGAAGAACGTCAAGGCCGTCACGTTCCACGGCGACTCCCCGCCCGAGGTCGACATCCCCCAGGAGACCCAGATGGAGCTCCACCGGCACGCGGCCACGGCCGACGACATGATGAAACGCCAGGGGACCACCGCGGGCACGGCGTTCATCAACGACAACTTCTCCCTGCCCACCAGATACTTCTCGGAGATGGAGTTCGAGGGGGTCGACGGCATCGACGGCGACGCCGTCGAGTCGAAGAAGTACAAGAAGGCCGCCTGCTCGCAGTGCGCGTTCGCGTGCAAGCTCCCGACCCGCGACGAGGCGACGGGCCTCGAGACGGAGGGGCCGGAGTTCGAGACGGTCATGTCGTTCGGGTCGAACTGCGGGGTCGACGACGTGGTCGACGTGATGAAGTCCAACGAGCTGTGCGACCGGCTCGGGCTGGACACCATCTCGGCGGGCGACACGGTCGCCGCCTACCTGATGTCCGAGGACGAGTTCGGCAACGCCGACCTGATCCACGAGACGGTCGAGAAGATCGCCCACCGGGAGGGCGTCGGCGACCTGCTCGCCGAGGGCGTCGCCCGCTGTCACGGTGAGCTCGGCGTCGAGAACTGGAGCGTGAAGGGGCTCGAGTTCGCCGCCCACGACGGCCGGGCGATCAACGGACAGGGGTTCAGCTACGCCGTCGCCAACCGCGGCGCGGACCACATGTACTCCACGACGCTCCGCGTGGAGTACGACGGCGAGATCGACCCGGTCGGCCTCGAGGGCAAGCCCGCCGTCGTGCTCGACCGCGAGAACAGGGCCGCGGTCCGCGACTCGGCCATCATCTGTGCCTTCGGCGAGGACGACTACGTCACCGAGGGGGTGCTCGAAGCCCTGTTCGACTGCGACTACGACGACTTCCTCGAGATCGGCGCCCGCGTGATCGAACTCGAGCGGCACTTCAACAACCAGCGGGGGATGGACCGCTCGGACGACCGGCTGCCGTACGAGCTCCCGGACTTCGAGGCCGCGCTCGACGAGTACTACGAGCTCCGCGGGTGGAACGACGACGGGACCGTCCCTGACTCGAGGGTCGAGGACCACGCGGTCGCCGACGACAGGCGGCGCGATACGCACGACGTCGCCCTCCGTAAGCGTCGTCCCGGCGCCGTCCAGCTGGCGGACGTTCCGTCCCTCGACGGTCACGTTGATACTCTCGTCCACCTCGCCCGTCCCGTCGAGGAGCTGACCCTCCAGGTCGGGACTCTCGGCGGCCAGTTCGGCGAGCAGGTCGCCGACGGTCGCCCCCTCGGCCAGTTCGCGCTCCGCGGTCTTCGCTCCCACCGCCTCCCGCACCGGTCCGAAGCACTGCAACTCGACGTTCATCGGCGGCAGCTACTCGCGCCCCCGTCTTGTAAACCGGCGGTCCACGGCGGGAACGCTCATGGGGACCGCGCTACTCGGAGGGGATATGCGAGTCGAACTCCGGTGTTACGGCGCGGTCCGCCGGTCGGTCGGCGAGTCGTCTGTCGCGCTCGAACTGGCCGACGGGGCGACGGTGGGTGACGCGCTGGCGGCCCTGGCCGACCGCGCCGACGGCGACCTGCCGACCGGCTCGGTGGTGATGCGCGAGCGCCGGCACCTCGACCGCGGGACGGAACTCGCCGACGGCGACGTGATCAGCGTTACCGATTCGCCGATGCCGGAGGGGTAGGACCGGGGGCCCTGCCCCCCGGCGCCGCGGGGTTTTACGTCACCCCCACGAGAGGGAGTGTCATGCGCATCACCGAGGTGGAGATACACGAGTTCGACTTCGAACTCGAGGACGTCGGGACGTGGAACAACCGGCAGGCGTACGAGCCGGGCACCACCCTCGAGCCGCCGGGGTTCGTGCTCACCATCAGGACCGCGGACGGGAGCGAGGGTCACTACCGCGGGTTCTACTTCGTCCCGGCGATGCTGGCGCAGGTCCGGATGGCCGCCGGCACCCTGATCGGCCGGGATCCCCTCGAGCGCGAGGAACTCTGGCAGGACCTCTGGACGCGGTTCCGCCACCTCGACCACGCCGGTGTCGGCCCGATCGACGTGGCGCTGTGGGACCTCGCCGGGAAGCACTTCGACGAGCCGGTCTACGCGCTGCTCGGCGGAACCCCCGACCCCGTCCCGGCCTACGCGTCGACGTTCATGGCCGACGAGCAGCCCGACGGCCTGAACTCCCCCGAGGCGTACGCCGACTACGCCGAGCGGTGTCTGGACGAAGGGTATCCCGGGTTCAAGATCCACGGCTTCGGCGACCCGGACGAGGACATCGCCATCTGCCGGGCGATCCACGAGCGGGTCGGCGGGGAGATGGACCTGATGATCGACCCGGCGAGCGAGTACGACACCTACGCCGAGACCCTCCGTGTGGGTCAGGTCTGTGACGAACTCGACTTCTACTGGTACGAGGACCCGATGGCGGACGGCGGGGAGAGCATCGAGATGAACCGCAACCTCGCGCGCGACCTCGACACGCCGGTCCTCGGCGTCGAGCACGTCCGCGGGGGACCGTTCGGCCGCGTCGACCACCTCGCGAACGACGCGCTCGACCTGGTCCGGGCCGAGGCACACCTCGACTGCGGCATCACGGGCGTGATGAAGATCGCACACGCCGTCGAGGGGTTCGGCCGCGACGTCGAACTCCACGTCGGCGGGCCCTCACACCTCCACTGCATGACCGCCATCCGCAACACCAACTACTACGAACACGCCCTGCTCCACCCGCAGGGCATCGACTGGATGGTCGACCAGGGGTTCGTCGAGTCGCCCGAGCGGGTCGATTCGGACGGGCACGTCGGGATCCCCGAGGGCCCGGGTCTGGGCGTCGAGATCGACTGGGACTTCGTCGAGCGACGGGGGACCGGTCACGAACTGTTCGATCGCGAGGCCTCGAGCGGGCTCCCGTAGATCGGTGAGCGACCGGTCGACCCCCTCGAAGCGCGGGAGGTCTCGGCGGTCGTGCCGTATCCGAGAGCGGGGGATCGACGGGCCGGGACGGACCGGAGACGATAGAGGGCCGACGACACGATGGCGGATGACACAGAGGCGGATGACGCGGAGGAGAGCCACGCAGGGACGCTTACGAGCGCCGATGACCACCACGCTACCGCCGGCTGTCGTCGGTTACCGGCGATCACCGACCGTGACGAGGAGCGCGGTCGGTGCGGTCGCTCGTCCGTCGGGAACCACCGGACCAAGGCCTGGTAGCGCTCCCGCACGGCCACGCCGTCTTTTTCTCTCTCAGCCCCGACCCGCGGGTATGAGTCGCGGGATAACCCGGCGGGACGTGCTCTCGGGTCTCGGAGTCGGGGTCGTCGGGTCGCTGGCCGGGTGTCGCGAGACGCCGGTGCCCGTAGACGACGGTCGGCGATGGGCGACTGGCGGATGTTCGGCCACGACGAGGCCAACACCGGCGTCTCGCCGGATTCGCCGGGGGCGTCCGGGCCGGGCGAGCGCTGGCGGATCACGGTCGAGCGGAGCGCCAACGCGTCGCCCGCGGTCGTCGGGGACACGGTCTACGTCGGCACTCTCCACGGGAACGCGCGCTGGATCGGGAGACCGGCGAGCGACGGTGGCTGTCCCGGGCCTCGTTCCCGCTGTTCGGGACCCCGGCCGTCGAGGGCGGGACGGTCTCCGTGGCCGACGGCGGGGGGTACCTCCACGCGCTGGCCGAGGGGGGCGGGTCGGGCGCCGGGAGCGGCGAGGGCGGGGAGAGCCCGGAGGGAACGGACCGACCCGCCGACGAGTTCCTCTGGCAGGTCAGGGGCCGCGGGGGGTTCACCGCGTCGCCGACGGTCGCCGATGGGATCGTCTACGCGACCGTCCCCCGCGGGGTCGTCTACGCGTTCGACGCCGCTGAGGGGGCCGAGCACTGGCGGACGGGCGTCGGCCACGGCGTCACCGGCGCTACCCGCCGTCGCGGGGGGGACCGCGTGGCCGGAGAGTCGGTCTACGTCGCGACCGAGGAGCAGGAGGTACTGGCCGTGGGGCAGTAGCCGACCGCGACCGGTCGAGACTGACTCCGCCGGACGACGCTCGACCCCGGACCCCCCGACCCGCCGTAGCTTTACCACCCACTCCGTCGAGAGGGGAGACGAAATGTACACCGTCCACCCCATCCGCTGTGGCACCCTCGATCTCCCGAAGAACGCCCTCACCTACCTGCTCGACGAGGACGTGACGGTCGCCTCGCCGGTCAGGGCCTTTCCCGTTGCCCGAGGAACCCGCGGCCCCCGACGACCCGGTTGTCGTCGTCGACGCGGGTGCGGAGCGGGGCGAGGTCGCCGGCCGGTCGATCCCGGACGGCGGGGCAGAGCCGATCCGAGAGGGGTTGGTCGAGCACGGCCTCTCGCCGGCCGACGTCGACCACCTCGTACTGACCCACCTCCACCACGACCACGCCGCCAACGTCGACCTCTTCGCCGAGGCGGAGGTGCTCCTCCAGCGCTCGGAGCTCGCGGCGGCCCGTGACCGCCTCCCGTACATGGAGCGGGCCTACTTAGAGGAGCACGCCGCGGCGCTCGGGAACGCCGATCTCACGCTCCTCGACGCGGGTACCGGCTCTGCCCGGGCGTCGAACTCCTGGACACGCCCGGGCACACCGAGGGGACGCAGTCGGTGGTCGTCGAGACGCCCGCCGGCAGGTACGCGCTGGCCTGTGACCTGGTCTACTGCCGGCAGAACCTCCGTCCGGACGCGACGGAGATACGGGACGTCCGCGGCGAGGTCATCGAGGTCGAGCCGGTCGACTACGACCCGCCGTACGTCCCGCCCGGCCTCCACGTCGACCTCGCGGCGTGCTACGAGAGCGTCGCCCGCGTGCGCGAGCGGGTCGGACGGGACGGTGCCCTGCTCGGCAGCCACGACCCGGAGGTGCTCGGGGGACCGTAGCCGAGCGCGTAGCCGCTCGCGGTCGTACGATCACCCGGGGACGACGGTTCGAGAGCGCCGGCGCGTCGGATCGCGGGTCAGACCGGCTCGAGTGGTTCCTGGCCGGGAGCGAGGTGCTCGGCCAGCACGTCGTAGTCGAGGTCGATACCCAGTCCGGGCTCCTCCGGGACGGCGATTGCACCCTCCTCGATGAGCGGGTCGTCGCCGTCGTGGAGGTCGTCCCACCACTCGACCTCGCGGGCGTGGTACTCCAGCGCGAACGCGCCCGGGACCGTCGAGCAGGCGTGGACGCTCGCCATCGTCCCGACGGGGCTGGAGATGTTGTGGGGGGCGACGGGGACGTCGAAGGCGTCGGCGAGCGCGGCGATCTTCCGCAGTTCGAGCAGGCCCCCGCACTTCTGGACGTCCGGCGCGACGAGGTCGATGGCCTGGTCGGTCAGGAAGGGGACGAACCCCTCGACCCTGGTGACGTTCTCGCCGGCGAGGATGGGTGTGCTCGTGCTCTCGGTCACCTTCCGGTGGGCGTCGACGTTCTCCGGTGGGACGGGGTCCTCGAGCCAGTCGAGGTCGTACGGTTCGAGTTTCCGGGCGACCTTCGTCGCCGTCTCGACCGAGAAGTTCCAGTGGAGGTCGAACCCAAGCGTCGGCTCGTCGCCGATGGCCTCCCTCACCGCTTCGACGATGTCGGCCTTGTGCTGGATGGCGTCGGTCGAGAGCCGGCGGGTCGCGGTGTCGGCGGGTTCGACCTTCACGTCGAGGTCGAACTTCAGGGCGTCGAACCCCTCGTCGACGACCTCCTCGGCCGCCCTGGCGTAGGACTCCGGCGTGTAGATCTCCCGGGGCTCGACGTCCGCGGCGGCCGCCAGGTCCTCGCCGGCGTGACAGTCCGCGTAGATCGTCACGTCGTCGCGGTACTTGCCGCCCAGCAGCTGGTAGACCGGCAGGCCCGTGACCTTTCCCGCGATGTCCCAGCAGGCGGTCTCGATGCCGCTGATCGCCGCCTGCGAGTAGCCGAGCGACCCGCCGAGCCCCGAGAGCAGCTGTGTCATGTGCTCGACCAGCCGGTCGACGTCGAGCGGGTTCTGACCCACCAGCCCGGGTTCGAGGAACTCGACGTACTCACTCGCCGGGCCGGGGAACGCCTCCCCGAGCCCGTAGATGCCCGCGTCGGTGTGGACCCGGATCAGGTTCCACGGGAAGTTCCCCTCGACCACCCTGCACTCGATCCCCGTGATCCCGACGTCGCGGTCGGGAACGCGGCGCTCGGGGCCCTCGCTCAGGTCCCGCCAGCCCACGCCGCCGATCATGTCCGCTACCAGCTTCCTGTACTTCGAGTCCGGCATACGGCGGCCGTGCAGCGGGATTCCTGATAGGTGTTGGCATCTGACGGACGACCGCCGGGTCGGGGCCTCCGGCACGGGTCACTCGACCCGCTCGACCCCGTCCCCGACCCCGATAACCCCACCCTCCTCGATGTCCGCGCGGAGCCCGCCCCGGTGGGTCAGCGCCTCCACGACGCCGTCTTCGGTCAGCGATTCGAGGTGACTGCACGGCTCGCACAGTCTGACACCCCGGCAGACGACCTCGCCAACCCGGAACCGCTCGCCGACGAGGTGGTTCAGCGCGACCCCCGACGTAGTGAGGTTGCGGCGGTGCTCGCCCGGTTCGAGTTCGACGCCGGATTCGCGTTCGATGGCCGCGATGGCCTCCAGCTCGACGAGCGTGAGTTCGTTCCCGCCGTCCGCGGCGTTCGAGAACGTCCCCTCCGCGTCGAAGTAGCGGTCGCCGCGTAGCCCCTTCCCGGCGACGGCCTCGACCGACTCGCGTGACTCCACCGGCTCCGTCGCCACGGGGGCGACGTGTATGGACTCGACGGTCCCCTCCATGCTCCGCGGTTCGGACACGGCGACGTAAGAGTACCGGAGTCCAGTGTCGAGAGGATCGGACCGTACTACGGAGCGACTCGCGGGTCCGCCGGAGAGCGACCCGCGGGTCCGGCTGGGAAAGCCGGTCGCCTCCGCGACGGCGCGTCGAACCCCATCTCGCCCGGACGGGGGAGGATCTCGTCGCGTCTCTCGCGGTACTGTGCCTCGACCGCGGCGGATCGACCCCCGCACGTCGCCGAAGTCGCCGGTCAGCGCTCCGACCTCGGCGTCGATCTCCGGTGGGGGACTGCGACCGTCCGTATCAGAGGTTCGAGGCGACGCTGCCCCCGTCGACGACGACGGCCTGCCCGTTGATGAACCCGGAGCGGGGCGAGGAGAGGAAGGCGACGGTGTCGCCGAGTTCCATCGGGTCCCCGATCCGTTCGAGCGGGATGCCCTCCGCTCGTTCGGCGAGCGCGTCCTCGAGCGAGTCGAACTCGCCGCGATCGACCGCCGCCTCGGCCCCGTCGGTGATCCGCGGGGTCCGGTGAGCGCCGGGGAGGACGGCGTTGCACCGGACCTCGGGTGCCAGCTCCTCCGAAAGCGTCTTTTCGAGGCCGACGACCGCCATCCGGACCGAACTGGAGAGCACGTTCGACGGCGAAGCCTCCTTGACGACCCGGGAGGTGATGTTCACGACCGTCCCGCCGCCGTCCTCGCGGAGGTGCGGGACGGCCTCGCGGACCGCCCGGACGACGCTCATCACCAGCAGGTCGTAGGCGTCGTACCAGTCCTCGTCGGTCGTCCCCCGAAACCGGAGCCGGGTGGGTCCCCCCGAACTGACGACGAGGTGGTCCAGGCGGCCGAACTCGTCGACGGTTCGCTCGACTACCCCCTCGACGTCCTCGCGGTCGGTGAGGTCGCCGGTCAGGGGGCGAACCTCCCCGGTCGCGGTCTCGCGAACCTCCTCGGCGGCGGCCGCGAGACGCTCCTCCTCCCGGCCGTTGATCGCGACGTCGACACCCTCCCGGGCGAGCGCGGTCGCGGACGCCTTCCCGAGGCCGCTGCTCGATGCCAGCACCAGCGCCGCGTTCCCCTCGATGTCGAGGTCCATGCGCGTAGCTCGGCGGGGGTCGCGATAAACCCGGGGGACGCCGCATCCCGGCGGCCCCGTCGTCGCCGACTCCGAGGCCTCGCGGCCGGTCAGTTCCCGCGCAGCGTCTCCAGGCGCGAACCCAGCGCTTCCCGGGCGGCCCCGACCTCGTCGCCGACCCGCAGGACGCTGTACCCGTCGTCGATGGCCGCCGCGGCGGCCCCGGTGTCGTGTTTCGGGGCGCCGAACGGGACGCCGGCCTCCCGGCACGCGTCCTCGGCGGTCTCGATGGCCGCCCGCACCTCCGGGTGGTCGGTCTGCCGGGGACGGCCCATCGATATCGAGAGGTCGTTCGCGCCGATGAACGCGAACCCGAGTTCCGGGACCGAGAGGATCTCCTCGGCGTTCTCGACGGCGTCGCGGTGCTCGATCATCGCACCCACGAGGACGGACTCGTCCTGGTCCTCGATGAACCCCTCGTCGTCCGCCCCCCACCCAGTCGGCCGACCGCCGCCGAACCCGCGGGCACCCGGGCCGCCGTCGTAGGTGAAGTGCGCGGCCTCGACCGCCTCGCGCACCTCGGCGGCGCTCCGGACCTGCGGGATTAGGATCGTCCGTACCCCCGTGTCGAGTACCTTGTGGATCAACGGCGGGTCGCCAGACGGGACGCGAACGAAGAGTTCGATACCGGCACTCTCGGCCGCCCGGATCAGCGCGTCGAACGCGGTGCTGTCGTACGGGCTCGGGCCGCCGTGCTCGAAGTCGAGCCAGACGAAATCGTACCCGAGTTGCCCGTACACCTCGACCATCACCGGAGAGAACGTCTCCGCGCGGGCACCCAGCGCCGGTTCGTCGCTCTCGAGTCGCTCGCGAACGTGATTCGTCGGCATACGGGCAGTCCACTCCCCTCCCGAGCAAAAGGGTTCGGGTGAGACGTTCCGGCCGTTCTCGATCCTCATCGAGGTAGTGCAGGGACCGACGGAACGTTTCGAAAGACCCCGAGCGGTCCCACCCAAGGGGACGTTGGGGCCGCGTTCGCTATCCCGAACGCTGGCCATCGATCCTCATACTGTCGGACATAAGCCCGTGAACGATATCGCCGTACGTGGTGGCGATGATGTTCAGGCAGTTACGTCCGACAGTATCACTCCCGCCCCTCGATTCCGTCGGCGTTGACCGTCGTCTCGGGGAGCCGGCCCTCGTAGACCGTCCGGATGTTCTCGGCGGCGCCGCGACTCATGCGCTCGAGTGCCTCGACCGTCGACCCGGCGACGTGCGGCGTCGCGACGACGGTCTCGAAGTCGAACAGCGGATGGTCGGGATCCGGCGGCTCGGACTCGAAGGTGTCGAGGCCGGCGCCGGCGAGGGTGTCGTTCTCGAGCGCCGCGACGAGCGCGTCCTCGTCGACGATACCCCCGCGGGCGGTGTTGACGAGGACGCCGTCCTCGAAGCGGGCGAGTTCCTCCCTCCCGATGGCGCCCCGCGTCTCCTCGGTGAGCGGCGCGTGGACGCTCACGACGTCGGCCCGGCCGAACAGGTCACCCGGTGCCTCGACGAGTTCGGCGCCGTCCGGTGCCGTCTCCTCGGTCAGGTACGGGTCGAACACGAGGACGTCCATCCCGAACGCGGCCGCGAGTTCGGCCACGGGCTCGCCGATGCTGCCACAGCCGAACAGACCCAGCGTGTCGCCGGCGAGTTCGGGCGCGACGTACTTCGTCCGGTCCCAGACGCCCGCGCGGACGTCGGCGTCGGCGACGCGCAGGCGCTTGCGGACCGCGAGCGCGAGCGCGACGGCGTGCTCGGCGACCGAGGGGGCGTTCACGTCCGGCGTGTTGCAGACGACGACCCCGCGGTCGGTCGCCGCCCCGACGTCCACGTTGTCCAGCCCGGCGCCGTGCTTTGCGATCACCTTCAGCCGGTCGGCCCGCGCCAGGAGCTCGCGGTCGACCTCGAACGTCCGGACGACGACGGCGTCGAACCGGTCGATGTCCGCCCGTCGTGCGGCGTCGTCCGGGTGAGCGTCGGGGCCGACCACCTCGGCGATATCCCGGATCGATTCCGGACCGGCCTCGTCGACCGGTTCCGGGACCAGTACCCCCCACTTCCCGTTCTCGTTTCCGTTCCCGTCGACCATGCGTCCTCCCACCGGGTGCGGCGACAAAAGGTTGCCCTCGGGACCCGGGGACGGGACGAGCCCCGTGGGGAGACGAACGAACCCCGGCGAGGAAACGGGACGCTCCCCGGCGGAGAGAGGGACGGACTCCGTCGGGGGGAACGGACGGACGAGACGGTGCCCGACGGGACGACCACCGACCCCGTTTTCCCGCCCCGGGTCCCACGACGGGTATGGAGGAACTGGAACTCGCCCGACCGGCCCGCCGGGTGGTCGAGGGACCGGCGGCGGTCGAACCGGACGAGGACGTCCTGGTGGTCGTCGACCCGGGGGCGGCCGACCTGGGTCGGGCGCTCGCCTCGGCCTGCCGGGCCACGGACGCGACGGCCGTGCTGTGCGTGATGCCGTGGCAGGGCGGTCACGGCGAGGAACCGCCGGGAACTGTCGCGGCCGCGATGCGCGGGGCCGACGTCGTCCTCGCGGCCAACGAGTACTCGCTGACACACACCCGCGCCCGCCGGGAGGCGGCGGAGGCCGGCGCGCGCGTGCTCGTCCTGCGCGGGGTCACGCCGGAGATGATGACCGAGGGAGCGATGACCGCCGACTTCGCCGCGGTGCGGGAGACGACGGCGCTGGTCTGTGCGGCCCTCTCGGCCGCCGACGCGGCGAGCGTGACCGCCCCCGCCGGCACCGACTTCGAGACGAGCCTCGCGGGGCGGACGGCCCTCCCGCTCGACGGGTTCTTCCACGACTACGGCTTCGCGAACCTCCCGCCCGGACTCGCCGTCGCCTCGCCGGTCGAGGGGACGGCCGAGGGACGGATCGTCCTCGACCACGCGATGGACGGCCTCGGCGCCCTCGATGACCCCATCGAACTCGCCATCGAGGACTGCCGTGCGACCGAGGTCGAGGGCGGTCCCGACGCCGACCGGCTCCGGGAACTGCTCGCGGCCGGGGCGGGCGACCCGTACAACCTCGCCGAGTTCGCGCTCGGGACGAACCCCGCCGCGCGGCTCACCCACGACCTCGCGGAGTGCAAGAAGCGCCTCGGCGTCCTCGACGTCGCGCTCGGGGACAACACCAGCATCGGGGGCGAGACCGGAAGCGACGTCCACCTCGACGCCGTCGTGACCGACCCGACCGTGCGACTCGACGGGACGACCGTCGTCCGGACCGGCGACCTCGACCGCGAGGCACTGCGGGCCGTGACCGACGGATGACCCGCCCCGGACCGCTCACTCGTGGCCGAGGACTCCGACGGGTTCGTAGGGCTCCTCGAGGTACTCGAGATCCGACTCCGACAGGTCGATCTCGGTGGCCTCGGCGGCGTCCTCGAGGTGTTCGACGCTCGTGGTGCCGACGATGGGGGCGTCGACCGCGTCCTGGTGGAGGAGCCACGCGAGGGCGATCTGGGCCATCGAGACGCCCTTCTCGGCGGCCAGTTCCTCCACCCGTTCGTTGATCTCGTCGCCCCCGTTCGCGCGGTACCCGGCGAGGCGCTCGTCCATCAGCCCGTCCGTCCGGCCACGGGTCGTCGTCTCCAGCTCCTCGTGCGGTCGGGCGAGGTAGCCGCGGGCGAGCGGCGACCAGGGGATGACGCCGACGCCCTCCCGCTCGCAGAGCGGGAGCATCTCGCGTTCCTCCTCGCGGTAGACCAGGTTGTAGTGGTCCTGCATCGTGACGAACCGGTCGAGGCCCAGGCGGTCGGAGATGTGAAGCGCGTCGGCGAACTGGTAGGCCCACATCGAGGACGCACCCAGATAGCGGACCTGTTCCCGGCGGACCGCGTCGTCGAGGCTCCGTATGGTCTCCTCGATGGGCGTCTCGTCGTCCCACCGGTGGATCTGGTCGACCGTCTTGCGGGAGAGCCCGCCCGTGTTCGGGTCGTCCCCGTCCATCGGGAAGTAGACCTTGGTGGCGACGACCTGCGCGTCCCGGTCGTAGTCCGCCAGGACGTTCCCGAGGACGCGCTCGGATTCGCCGTACGAGTAGACGTTCGCCGTGTCGAAGAAGTTGATCCCGAGGTCGATCGCCCGCTCGATGATCTCCCGGCTCTCGGCCTCGTCGAGCATCCACTCGGCCTCGCTTCCGAAGCTGTTGCACCCGAGTGCGATGCGGGAGACGGTCGTCCCCGTCGAGCCCAGCGTCGTGTACTCCATGGGCCGGGAGCACGCGGTCGAAATAAAAGGGTTGGGTCGAGGGACGAGGGCGCCGTCCCGGGTGGGGAGCGGTGGGACGCCGTCAGTCCCGTCGGAAGGAGTCGAACTTGTCCCGGCGGTAGAAGCCCAGTTCCGCGACGGCGTTCGGTGACTCCTGTCGGGCGGCGAAGGCGATGGCCTCCGCGAGGTCCTCCGGGTCGGCGGCCGGTCGGTCCTCGAACCGCTCGTGGGCCGGTCGGCCGTCCTGGATGCCGATCTCGGTGCTGACCTCCGTGGGGTTGAGGACGGTGACGGCGACGTCGTCCGTCCCGAGGTCGCCCGCCAGGCTCAGGGCGAACCCCTGGGTCCACCATTTCGAGGCGGCGTAGACGGGTTGGCCCGGTCGGGGGTACTTCCCCGCGAAACTCCCGACGTAGATCAGCGACCCTTCCGACTCGCGCAGATGGGGAACGACCGCCCGCGTGACGAAGAACGTCCCCTCGCAGTTGACACCCATGATCTGCCGGAACGTCTCGGTCGATAGCTCCTCGACGTCGCCCATGCGGTTTACCCCCGCGTTGCTCACGACGACGTCGAGGCCGCCGAACCGCTCGACGGCTGCCTCGACCGCCTCGTCGACCTGTCCGTCGTCGGAGACGTCCGTCGGGAGGACGAGCGCCTCGACGCCGTGTTCGTCCGCTATCTCCCCGGCGAGTTCATCGAGTCGCTCCTCGCGCCGCGCGACGAGCGCGACGTCCGCGCCCTCCCTCGCGAGGACGCGAGCGGTCGCACGACCGATACCGGCGCTCGCCCCGGTGACGAGCGCGACGCTCTCCGATAGGTCCGCTGGCATGGCGGACGGAGCATCGGCGCCGGTCGACATAGGCGTAGCCCCGGTCCGGCGGGCAGGTCCCCGGGGACCGGCAGAGTTACCACGCGACGCTCGCCCCCACCACATATGCGCATCACCGACATGGAGGTGGTTCCGGTCGCCCACCGGGAGCCGCCCCTGCGCAACTCCTGGGGCGCACACAGCGAACTGGCGGCCCGGACGATCCTGCGGCTGACGACCGCCGACGGCCAGGTCGGCGTGGCGGAGACCTACGGCGACGACGCGGTCATCGGGGCGCTCGAACGCGCGAGGGGGATGATCGAGGGGATGAACCCCTACGAGCGCCGGCCGCTCGAGTTGCGGCTCCAGGACCCGATGGCCTACGGCGCCATCGACACGGCCATCGTCGACCTCATCGGTCGGGCCACGGGACAGCCAGCGTACAGCGTGCTCGGCGGAAAGGTCCGGGACCGCGTGGAGTTCTCCGGCTACCTGTTCTACAAGTACGCCGACTCCGAGCCGGAAACCGCGGCCGTCGCCCCGGAGGAGGTAGGATCCGCGGAGGCGATGGTCGAGGAGGCGCGGCAGTTCGTCGACCACGGCGGCTTCCGCGTCCTCAAGCTGAAGGGCGGCGTCCTCCCGCCCGAAGAGGAACTCCGGACCCTCGACCTGCTCGCCGAGGAGTTCCCTAACGCGCCGCTCCGGATCGATCCGAACGGGACCTGGAGCGTCGAGACGGCCATCCGTCTCGCCCGCCGGCTCCGGGACTCGGACCTGCGCGTCCAGTTCCTCGAGGACCCCGTGCCGACGATGCACGCCCACGCCCGCCTCAAGGAGCAGGTCGACTTCCCCGTCGCGACCAACATGTACGTCACGGCGTTCGACGAGATCGCGCCCGCGGTCGCGGCCGACGCGGTCGACGTGATCCTGAGCGATCACCACTACTGGGCCGGGATGTCGGGAAACCTGCGGCTGGACGCGGTCGCACGGGCGTTCGACCTCGGGGTGGGGATGCACTCGAACTCCCACCTCGGGGTCAGCATGGCCGCGATGACCCACGTCGCCGCCGCCATGCCAACGCTCCGCTACGCGTGTGATAGCCACTACCCGTGGATGGCCGACGACGTCGTGACGGAGCCGCTCGCGTTCGAGGACGGCCACGTCGAGGTTCCCGACGACCCGGGGCTCGGCGTCGAGATCGACGAGGCCGAGCTCGAACGGATGCACGAACGGTACCGGGAGGAGGAGACGCTCGCCTACTCCTCGGTCGACTCGATGGCCGCCGAGTACGCCGACGCGGAGACGGAGGTCGGGCGGAGCGACTGGCTCCCGAACAAGCCGCGGTGGTAGCGGTGACGCCGACACCGCCCTCGGCGTCGCTCGACCTCGATGCGGTCGAGACGGTCGCGCTGGACTCGTTCACGAGGCTCGTCGACGTCCGCGGTCCGACCCGGGGGGCTCTGGCCGAGCACGTCGACGATCCCGACGCCGACGCGTTCAACGGGTAGCTATCTCGCCCGGGTGGACGACCGTCGACCCCGATCCGATCCCCTGCGGGCGTCAGTACCAGATCGTACCGCCGTCGACGTTCAGGTCCTGCGCGGAGATCCGCCCGCCCCGCTCGCTCGCGAGGTAGACGACCATGTCGGCGACGTCCTCCGGGTCGACGAGCCGCCCGAGCGCGGCGTCCTCGGTGAACACCTGCTCTTTGGCCTCCTCGAAGGGGATGCCCTTCGCCTCGGCCTGCCCCTCGATGACCCGTTCGATGCGGTCCCCGCGGGTCGCCCCCGGACAGATGGCGTTCACGGTGACGTCGTCGTCGCCGAGTTCGAACGCGAGGGTCCGGGTGAGACCGATCACTGCCATCTTCGAGGCCGCGTACGGTGTCCGGTTCTCCAGGGGGCGCTTGCCGCTGATGGAGCCTATGTTGACGACGCTACCGCGCTCGCTCGCGCGGAGATGCGCCGCGGCGTGTTTGGTACAGAGGAACGGGCCGAGCGCGTTCACGTCCATCGTGTGGCCCCACTCCTCGACGGCGACCTCCTCGACGGGCTTCGTCGGTCCCGCGATCCCGGCGTTGTTGACCAGACAGTCGAGGCCGTCGAACCGCTCGACCGTGGCCTCGATCGACTCCTCGACCGACGCCTCCTCCGTGACGTCGGTCTCCACCGTCAGCGTCCGTTCCTCGTCGTCGATCGCCGCGGCCGTCTCGTGGATCCCGTTGCTCCTGGCGGCGAGCGCGACGTTCGCGCCCTCGTCCGCGAGCTCCGTGGCGATGACGCGGCCGATGCCCTGGCTGGCGCCCGTGACGAACGCCGTGACTCCGTCGAGCATAGCGGGGACTCCATGCGCGACGGGTTAGGTGTTCGGTGCGACCGCCGGGTCCCGCGGTGGTCGGACCCCGAAACCCGAAGCCGGACGGATCGGTGCCACTCAGAGGCGCGCACGAACGGAGTCGGCCACGGATTCAGTACCGGCGGAGCCGCCGAGGTCGGGCGTCCGTGGGGCGTCGGGAACGGCGAGATGCGCCTCGACGGCCTCCCGGAGCGCCGTGGCGGCGTTATCTTCGCCGAGGTCCTCGAGCACGAGCGCCGCGCTCGACGTACCGGTCGCTCCC
Source organism: Halobacteriales archaeon QS_5_70_15 (assembly GCA_003022005.1). The sequence continues at coordinate 26,403 of PXRQ01000081.1, read as the reverse complement.
CCGGTCGTAACGCGCGAACTCGACGTCGATCCCGAAGCAGTCGCCGAGTCACCGACCGACGGGGCGGTCGCGTCGACCACCTCGGGACCGATGCCGTCGCCCGGCAGGAGCGCGATGTCGGGGACGTGTGGAGCGAACAGGCGGTGGACGGTGGCTCCCGCGGGGCGGTCCCACCGCGCTCCCGCAACCCGCCCCGTGGCGACGGTCAGGTCACGGCGGCGGTGGCCCCGTTCCGGTACTTGAACCTTCGCGGAGCGATGTCGGGTGGCGTGTCTCGTGGCGGGCGACAGTCCTCGGGTTAGAGATGTCGTGTGCGCCCGCGGTTCGGTCTATCGGCCGTTCAGACCGCCTGCAACGCCGCGAGGACGGCTATGCCCACGGCGATCGTCGCAACGAGGTTCTCGGTTTTCCGGGCGACGACCACAGCCGCGCCGGCCGCGAGGAGCCTGCCGAGGTCGGGCGACACCGAGAGGACGGCCTCTAGCGGGAGCACGGGGAGTGCGATGGCCGCGAACACCGCCGGCGGAACGAACGAGAGGGCGCGCTCGACGCGGGGCGGGACGGTATCGAGCCGCTCGAACAGGAGCAGGAAGGAGAGGCGGATGGCGAGCGTTCCGGCGCCGACAATGCCGACGAGGGTCCAAACGGCGGTGTCGTCGGCCGCGTCGACCGTTCAGGCACCCCTCCGATCGGCGAGGAATCCGGCCCCGACCCCGCACGCGGCCGCGACGAGCAGGCCGGCGTTGAGCGGGAGGTTCGACCCGAGAACGGCGACCGTTCCGCCGGCGCCGGCAGCCGCGAGCGTCGAGGCGTCGTCGATGGTGGGGACGAGCAGGCCGATGAAGATCAGGGGGACGACGAAACCGAACGGGACGCTTTCGGGGATACCCCTCCCGAGGAGAACCCCGACGACGGTACCGGCCTGCCAGCCAACCCAGAGGACGACGCCGGCACCGAGGTAGTACCACCGTCGGTCGACCTCGGGTTCCCGCTCGAACGTGGTGACGGAGAGCGCGTAGAGCACGTCGACGAGTAGGACGCCGACGAGCCAGCGCCACGCCGTCGGCAGCCCGCGGAAGTAGGCGGCGATGGAGGCGCTGAGCACGGCGAACCGGAGGTTGACGACGAGGCCGAAGGGGGCGACCCCGACCAGGAGCGGTGCCACGTCCGACACGCCGGCCCGGAGATCCGGGGACGGTGTACGCATCGTCGGTCCCGGCGAAGGGGGTGGCAGTCAAGCTCGGTATCCGCGAGTCGGCACCGTCGACGCGATGCATGACAACCGTTATCGGGAAGCCGCCCGACTCAGGTGTATGAGCGAACAGGCTGCCGGTGACGGCCGGTACGACTGCCGGTTCCTGGCCGACGTCGTAAGCGAGGGGCGGGTGAGTTTCGCGGAGGGCCAGCGCGAGCAGTTCACCGAGGACGCGAGCCCGCACGAGGGGCCGCTCCCCGACGCGGTCGTCTGGCCGGCCTCGACGGAGGAGGTCTCGCGGGTGCTCGCGGCCGCGAACGGGAGCAGGGTCCCGGTGACGCCGTGGAGCGGCGGGTCGAGCCTCGAGGGGAACCCCATCCCCGTCGACGCGGGGATCGTCCTGAACACCTACGAGATGGACGATCTGACGGTGCGCCCGGACGACCTGCAGTCCACCGTCGGTCCGGGCATCGTCTACGACGACCTGAACGGCGTGCTGGCGAGCGACGGGCTCCGCTTCGCCCCGGGCATCTCCAGCGGGGACGTGGCGACCATCGGGGGGATGATCGCCAACAACGCCAGCGGGTTCAACGCCGTCCGGTACGGTGAGACCCGCGACCACGTCCTCAGGCTCGAAATCGTCCTCCCGGACGGGCGGGTGATCGAGTGCGGGCGGGACGTCGTCAAGACCTCCGCCGGCTACAGCCTGAAGGACCTGTTCGTCGGGAGCGAGGGCACCCTCGGGGTCGTCACGGAGGCGACGCTCTCGCTCGAGGGCATCCCGCAGTACAAGCGGGCCGCGCTGGTCACGTTCGAGAGCGCACGCGAGGCGAGCCAAGCTGTCTCGGAGGTCATCCGGTTCGGCGCCAGGCCGGGCGCCATCGAGTTCATGGACACCCTGACGGTCGAGATGGTAAACGGGTACAGCGGGACCGATATGGACGAGACGCCGACGCTCATCGTCGAGCTCCACGGGGACAACTCGGGCATCGACGAGGACGTCGAGTTCGTCCGCGGCATCTGCGAGGACAACGGGGCGACCGGGTGGCAGGCCGCAGACGAGGACGAGATGGACGAGGTCTGGCAGGCTCGACGCGACGTCTACCACGCGACGGGGGCCTACCGCGAGGACTGGGACATCGCGGTCGTCGGGGACGTCGTGGTGCCCATCTCGAAGTACCCCGACATCGTCGACCGGGTCGTCGGGGAGAGCGAGGAGATGGGTATCGTCTGCCCGGCGGTCGGGCACGCCGGCGACGGCAACCTCCACTACACGCCCCTCGTCGATACGGACGACGAGGCGGCCATCGAGCGCGCGCTCGAACTCAATGACCGGATCGTCTCCGCCGCCGTCGAGATGGGCGGGACCGCCACCGGCGAACACGGGGTCGGGATCGGCAAGCGGAAGTTCATGCGACAGGAGCACGCCGCGGGGGTCGACCTCATGCGGGGCATCAAGGAGCTGGTCGACCCGAACGGGATCATGAACCCGGGGAAGGTCATCCCCGAGGAGTAGCGCGGCCGACCACAGGGAGGCCGCGGACGGGCGAACGGGGAGGAGCACTGCGACGACCCGTGAGCAGTAGGGTGGTCCGAGCGGCGAACGGGGTGAGCCGCGAGGAGTAGCGCGGCCGACCGCAGGGAGGCCGCGGAGATCCGAACGGGGAGCGAAACGACCCGTGAGGAGTAGCCGAAGAGGCGACGGCACGGCCACCGCCACGCTATTTACCCCGCCCCGTGACGGAGGGGCATGACCCGCAGACGCGTCCCCGTCGAGGAACTGGAGCCGTTCGCACGCGACGTCGTCCGGGCGTACGGCGCGAGCGAGGAGGCGGCCGAGCAGGTCGCAGAGTCGCTCGTCGAGGCGGACCTCAGGGGCCACCGCTCGCACGGAACGATCCGGCTACCCATGCTCTACCGGCGGATGCTCGACGCGGGGGCGATCGATCCCGCCGCGACACCGGAGGTCCGCGGGACCGGCGCGACGGCGACGGTCGACGGGAACAGCGCCTTCGGACAGGTCGTCGGCCGGCACGCGGTCGACGCCGCGACCGAACGTGCGGCCGAACACGGGGTCGCCGCCGTCGGGGTCCGGAACGCCGCCCACCTCGGGCGCGTCGGCGAGTGGGCCGAGCGTGCCGCGGAGGCGGGGTACGCCTTCGCCGCCTGGGTCAACACCGGCGGGCTCGCACCGCTGGTAGCACCGCCCGGGAGCGCCACCCGTCGGCTGGCGACCAACCCCGTCGCCTTCGGGACGCCCTCGTTCGGCGCGCTCGAGTTCCCTGTCGTACTCGACATGGCCACGAGCCAGGTCGCCCACGGGAAGGTCACGAAGCGTGCGGTCGAGAACGAGCCGCTGCCGGAGGGGTGGGCCGTCGACGCGACCGGGGAGTTCGTCACCGACGCCGGACGGTTCGAGGACGGGGAGGGTGCGCTCCTCCCGCTGGGCGGGGTGACCTCGGGGTACAAGGGGTTCGGACTGGCGATGATCGCGGAGCTGTTCGCGGGACTGCTCGGGGAGGCGTTCGTCGCCGGGCAGGACCCCGAGGGTATCGTCAACAACGCGGCCGCGTTCGTCGCAGTCGACCCGGAGCGGTTCTCGTCGGCGGAGGCCAACCGGGAGCGGATCGAGTCGCTGGTCGAATACATCGAGGCCGCGGAGTACCCCGACGCGGTTCCGGCGGGCGACGCTGCCCGCGGCGACCGCGCACTCGTGCCCGGCGAGGCCGAGTACCGGACGCGGACCGAGCGCGCGGCCGAGGGAGTCCCGCTCGCCCCGGAGACGGTCGCGCTGTTCGTCGAGTTAGCGGAGGAACTCGGCGTCAAGGACCTCCCCCCGTCGTTCCGGTAACGCTGCGCCGGTCCCCCGGCACGGGGTGGATCCCACCGCGACGGCCCCTCGACGAGTGCCGACCCGTCACCGCCCCGTCGCCCGGGCTGCGGGGTCCGGTCGCGTCGGCCGGACGCACGTTTATGTACCACCGCGCGACACTCCCGCCATGAGCTGGGAGTTCGAGCGCGTGGCGGGGCCGTACGGGTTCACCGAGGGCCCGGTCTGGGACGGCGAGGGCGTGCTGTTCAGCGACATCCCGAACAGCCGGGTGATGCGCTACGACGCGGCGACCGGCGAGACGGCCGTCTACCGCGAGGGGACGAACGCGGCCAACGGGCTGAAGCTGGGCCCGGGCGGGGCGCTCTACGCCTGCGAGATGAGCGGCCGCCGGGTCGCCCGCTACACGGAGGCGGGGACCGAGACGGTCGTCGAGGAGTACGAGGGCGGACGGTACAACAGCCCGAACGACCTCGCGTTCGACTCGGCGGGGAACCTCTGGTTCACCGACCCGTTCTACGACACGGGCTGGCTCGACGCCGAGACCCACGAGTTCGACCTCGACCACCGCTCGGTCTACCGGGTCGACACCGACGACCCCGAGACGCTCACCCGGATGACCCACGACACGACGAACCCGAACGGGCTGCTCGTCTCGCCGGACGACGGGACCCTCTACGTCGCCCAGAGCGACTACGAGGGCGATCTCGAACTCCGGGCCTACCCCATCGAGGACGACGGCCTCGGCGAGTACGAGGTGCTACACGACTTCTCCCCGCACCGCGGCATCGACGGGATGTGCTTCGACGAGGACGGGAACGTCGTCGCCACGGCGGGCTACGAGCAGGGCGGACCGGGGCCGATGGTGTACGTGTTCGCGCCGGACGGCCGCGTCCTCGAGACCCACCCGGTCGACGTCCCGCGACCGACGAACTGCGCGTTCGGCGACGACGACCTCCGGACGCTGTACCTCACCGGCAGCGACGGCGTTCTCCGACGGGCCCGGACGGACCGGCGGGGCCTCCTCGGCGCGCCCTGACCCCAAGGGATGGGCCACAGCGTTATACCGGCTCGCGGGGAGTGGCACCCATGACGGACGCCACAATCGAGTCCGCGGCGGAGATCGCGCGGCGGGTCCGTGCCGGCGAGCGCTCCCCGGTCGAGGTACTCGAGGCCCGTCTCGACCGCATCGACGAACTCGACGACGAAGTCAACGCCTTCGTCACGGTCACCGCCGGGGAGGCCCGCGAGACGGCCCGGGAGGTCGAACGTGCGGTCGAGCGGGGCGAGGACCCCGGGCCGCTGGCGGGGGTTCCGGTCGCCGTGAAGGACCTCGAGAACGTCGTCGGCGTGCGGACGACGTTCGGATCGAAGCCGCTCGCCGACACCGTCGCCGAGGAGAGCGAACCCTTCGTCGAGCGGCTCCGCGAGGCGGGCGCGGTCGTCGTCGGGAAGACGAACACGCCCGAGTTCGGCCACAAGGGGACGACCGACAACCTCGTCGCCGGCGCGACGGGGACGCCGTTCGACCCATCGCGCAACGCCGGCGGCTCCTCGGGCGGGAGCGCGGCCGCCGTCGCGGCCCGGATGGTCCCCATCGCGCAGGGCTCGGACGGGGGCGGATCGGTCCGGATCCCCTCGGCGTGGTGTGGCGTCTACGGGCTCAAGCCGACCTACCGGCGGATCCCGCGCCCGGGCGAGCCCGACGCCTTCTCGCACACGCCGTTCTCCCAGCTGGGACCGCACGCCCGGACCGTCGAGGACGCCGCGCTGATGCTCGAGGTGATGGCGGGGCCGGGCCCGGGCGACCCGTTGGTCCTCCCCGACGACGGCACCGACTACCTCGGTGCGCTCGACCGGGACGTCTCCGAGCTCAGGGTGGCGTACTGTCCGGACCTCGGGACGTTCCCGCTCGACGAGCGCGTCCGGGCCGTCGTCGACGACGCGGTCCGGGCGTTCGAGGCGTGCGGCGCGACCGTCGAGCGCGTCGATTCGGTGTTCGAGCACACGTACCGGGAGCTCCGCGAGTCGTGGATGACCGGGTTCTTCGTGAGCTTCGCCGCGCTGGCCGAGAACCTCCGGGAATCCGAGGGCGTCGACTACCTCGGCGCGGACCGGGCCGACACGACGCCCGCGTTCGCCGAGGCCATCGAGACGGGACGCGAGACCTCCGCCGTCGAGTACAAGCGGGCGGACAACGTCCGGACGTCGGCGTTCCTCGCCGTCCAGGAACTGTTCGAGGAGTACGACCTGCTCGCCTCGGCGACGCTCGCGGTGCCGCCCGTCGAGAACCGCGACGACGGCAACACCGTCGGTCCGACGGAGGTCGGGGGCGAGCCGGTCGACCAGCTCGTCGGCTGGTGTCTCACCTACCCGTTCAACATGACCGGCCACCCGTCGGCGTCGATCCCCGCGGGCCTCGACGACGATGGCCTCCCGGTCGGGCTCCAGCTGACTGGCCCCCGCTTCGAGGACGAGACGGTGCTCGGGGCGAGCGCCGCGTTCGAGCGCGAACGGCCCTGGCAGGACATCTACGACTCGGTCTGAACGGTGCTTCGGACCTCTTTCCGCGCCCGCGGACCGACGGGACGCGGCGTCGAAAAGGTTGAAACCGGGGACCGGAGAAGGCTGGACATGAACGTCGAGCGGATCGGTGTCCACGAGTCGGTCGAACTGGTGTTCCCGCCCGAGGAGCTCCGCGAGTACCTCGGGGACGCGGGGCCGGACGTGACGGTCGTCGTCGGGGACCCCGCGGATCTCGAACGCTGTGACGCGCTGGTCACCCTCGAGTGGGACGAGCGGTTCCTCGACGCCGGCGTCGAGTGGATCCACTCGATCCAGGCGGGGGTCGACCGCTTCCCGTTCGAGGATCTCGAGGCGGCGGGCGTCACGCTCACGAACAGTACAGGCATCCACGGCGAGAGCGTCGGGGAGACCGTCATCGGCTACATGCTGACGTTCGCCCGCCGACTCCACGTCTACCGGGACGGTCAGCACGAGCGCGAGTGGGAGCACCCCCCGTGGGACGAGCCGTTCACGCTCGAGGGGCGGACGGTCTGTGTGGTCGGGCTGGGGACGCTCGGGCGCGGGATCGCCTCCCGCGCGGCGGCGCTCGGCATGCGCGTGACCGGCGTCAAGCGGACCGTCGAGAGCGTCCCGGACGTCCAGCGGGTCCACCCGAACGATGAGCTCCTCGAGGCCGTCGAGGGCGCCGACTTCGTCGCCCTGGCCTGCCCGCTCACCGACGAAACGTACCACCTCGTCGGTGGGGAGGTCCTCGCGGCGATGGACGACAGTGCGTACCTGATCAACGTCGCTCGCGGATCGGTCGTCGACGAACCCGCGCTGGTCGAGGCCCTCCGGGACGGCGGGATCCGCGGCGCCGCGCTCGACGTGTTCGAGGAGGAGCCGCTCCCCGAGGACTCGCCGCTGTGGGACTTCGAGGAGGTGCTCGTGACGCCACACCGCGCCGCGGCGACGTGGGAGTACTACCAGCTTGTCGGGGACATCGTGCTCGAGAACGTCGAGCGTGCGGGGCGGGAGGAGGAGTTGGTCAATCGGGTCGTCTGACTGTCGAATCCCCCGATCACCGAGCGGCGCGGGACGGGTGCTACATCCGGACGATCAGTTCCCCGTCCCGCACCTCGACGGGGTAGGACGGGAGCTCGACCGACCGCTTCGAGAGACACGCCCCGGAGGTGACGTCGTACTCCCAGCCGTGCCAGGGGCACATCAGCACCTCGCCCTCGCGCGACCAGTCGAGCGAGGTCTCCCCGGACTCACGGTCGTAGGTCGCCTCGACGGTCCCCGTGAGGTTTCCCTCGCAGATGGGGCCGCCCTGGTGGGCACACCAGTTGAGGTACGCGCGGTACTCGTCGCCGAGGTCGAACACCGCGATCTCCCGGCCCTTCAGTTCGGTCACGAGCCGCCCGCCCTCGCCGACCTCCTCGACGCTCCCGACGACGAACTCCGTCATACGTCCATGTCGAACGCCTCGGTCGCGGTTCCGGAGAGCACCCGTTCGCGGTCCTCCGGCTCGTAGAACCGCCGGAGGTGGCCGTCCAGCGCGTCCGGGTGGTCGAAGTCCCAGTGGGGGTAATCGGTCGCAAGCATCAGCCGGTCGGTCCCGATGACGTCCAGGATCGACTGCAGATGCGAGGGGTCGTTCGGCTCGCCGATGGGCTGGCTAGCGAAGTAGCAGGACTCGCGGATGTACTCCTCCGGACTCCGCTCCAGGAGGGGCGCCTCGCGCCGGCGCATCCCGTACTCCTTGTTCCACCGGAACATCATGTACGGGACCCACGAGACACCCGCCTCGAGGAACGTGAAGTTGAGGTCGGGGAACTTCTCGAACGTGCCGTTGACGACGAGGCTCGACAGCGCGAGCATGTGCGCCCACGGGTGCGCGAGGACGTGGGTGGCGGCGAACCGCTCGATGTTGTTGTCCTGGATCGGGAAGTCCCGGGCGAACGGCGCGCCAGCGGAGGCGTGGAAGGCGACGTGGAGGTCGTTGTCCTCGGCGGCCCGGTAGAGGGGATCGAACTCCGGGTTGCCGAGCGGGAGGTGCGCGCCGCTGTTCAGGACGTAGACGCCGACGAGGCCGTCCTCGTCGGCCATCCGGTCGATCTCCTCGGCCGCCTTCTCGGGCTTCTGGGTCGCGACCGAAACCAGCCCGCGGAAGTGGTCGTAGTGGTCGAGGTAGTGCTCCATCAGGTAGTCGTTGTAGGCGTGCATCATGTCCACCGCCTTGTCCGACTCCGGGACGGACGCGAGCACCGGGAAGGCGTTGATGATGGGGTAGTCGACGTTGAACCCCTCGCAGACCTTCTCGTGGAGCGTGTCGGCGTCCGGAAGGCTCTCTTTGGTTATGTTCCCGCCCATGTAGCGGTCCCAGCCGCTCCGGTTGACCGGCGTGTACGTGGGGTTCCTGATCGAACTCCGGTACGGTTCCTCGCAGTAGTCCGCGAGGTCCTCGAGCGGAATCCGGAGGTGGACGTCCGCGTCGACGACGGTGTGCTTCGTCAGGGGGCTCTGTTCGCTGCGGGTCGCCATGTGGGGCACGGTGGGGGACCGTCGGTAAATAGGTTCGTCCCGCGGCGGAGGTGTCGGGGTCGAACGGCGAGCCCCGGAGCGGTACGGGGTCGGAGCTGCCGGCTCGAATCACCCCTCGATCGCCGCCTCGACGGCCCGCTCGAACGCCTCGGCGTCCATCTCGTAGACCGTGTTGCCGTGTTCGTCGCGCCGCCGGCCGATCCCGAACAGCCGCTCGCCGTCCGCACGCACCTCCCAGTCGTCCGGGTATCGCGGCTCGAGTGCGACGAACCGGATGGTGCAGCCGTGTTCGGCCTCCAGCCGCTCGACGACCCGGTAGGTGTACGTGCCGTCGGCGAACCGGGAGGGCTCGTACGGCGGCAGGTCCATCTCCTCGCGGAGCCGCTCGTTCTCCGTCCACCACGGGGGGCGCTCGTCGGCCGACGCGTCGCCCTCGTCCCCGGCCATGAGCGAACGGGGGCATCCGGCAGGAAGAAACCAACGGCCCCCGCGTCCGGACGCCATCCCCGGTTCGGGAACCGTCTTTTTTATCTTCGGAGTCGCGCTGGTGGCTAGCGAGGTCGGACCCCCGAGTGACCGACGGACCGCGGCAGGAACGGGTACAGCGTATCGCCATCGGGGTAGCGGCGGCCGCGAACAAGTGCCGGGCCATCCTGATGGGGACGGCGATGGCCGTCTACATCGGCCGCGTCGGGACGCCGTTCGAGGTGAGCCTCGTGTTCACCGTCTACTGGTTCGGGCTCATGGCGTTCTCGCCCGTCGCGGGCGCCGTCGCCGACGTAACCGGTCGGCGGCGGGCCGTCCTCGTCGGGACGGCGCTGCTCTCGACGCTCGCCGTACTCCCGCTGACAGTCCTCGACGGCGTCTGGGGCCCGATCGCGTTCCGGGGGCTGTTCGCCGTCTTCGCGGCGGGGTTCCTCCCGGTGATGCTCGCCGTCGTGAGCGAGCGCGGCGGAGCCACCGGCCGGGGGCAGTCGCTCGGCTACTTCAACAGCATGCAGGCCGTCGGCTTCACCGCCGCGCAGTTGCTCGCCGGGGTGCTCCTCGGTCTCGTGGCACCCTGGGCGCTCTACCTGTTCGTCGCGGCCGTGAGCGCGGTGGTCTTCGTCGCTGCGCTGTTCGTCAGCGATCCCGCACCGCCGGAGGGCACGTCGGCGACGCTGGAGGAGGTCGCGAGCGAGGTCAAGCGCCGGCTCTTCCCCGCGCGGGGCAACCGCGAGCACCTCCGGACGAACGGGCTCCGGTCGCTCTACGTCGCGGT
>PXRQ01000081.1:0-15977 GCA_003022005.1 Halobacteriales archaeon QS_5_70_15 | reverse complement strand
CGCAAGCCGCTCATCGTCGCCGGAATGGCCGGCGCCGGCGCACACGCGCTCGTGATGGCCGCCGCCGTCCTGCCCGGGACGGTCCCCCTCCGGGCCGTCGTCGCGGGGGGCGGGCTGTTCGTGCTCGCGGCGGCCTACTCCGCGGAGACGACCGGCACGTACGCGTTCATCGGCGACATCGCGCCGACGGCCCGAGAGTCGGAGCTGATGGGACTGCACTCGACGTTCCGCGGATTCGGCGGGATGGTCGGACCCGCGCTGATCGGGCTCGTCGCCACGGTGACGACGTTCGAGACGGCGTTCGCGGCAGCGAGCCTGCTCGCCTTCGGCGGGACCGCGCTGGTCGCCTGGCGCCTCGTCGAGAGCTACCGCGACCCGGACGTCCGGCCGGGCGTCGCCCCGGAGGACTGATACGATCGTGCGGAGTCCTTTACCGTCGATACCCGACCCTGTCCGGGTTATCGCCGGTACATCGTTACGCACGACCGTATGACCGGGACCACAGCGGACTCGTGGACCCCCCGCGTTCGGCGAGGGACCGATCCCTCCCTGGGGCTGGTGTTCGGGGCCCGGGGGGTACCCCGAGGAGATTTGTGACTCGGTCGCGTACCGCGGGTGTGGACGACCGGAGACTCCGCGACCGGGCCGTGACCACCCACTGGGAGCCGCCGGCCCACGGTCTCGAGGAGGCGATGTGGACCGCCCGCGACCCCGAGACGGGCTGTACCGGCATCGGTCGCGTCGAAGCCGAGGCGTACGGCAACCTCGCCGCGGCGGTCCACCAGCACGAGGCGGAGGGGAGCAGCGTCGGCTACACCAAGTACCCCGGGACGCTCAGGCGGACGCCGATGGGGAAGCCCGGCGAGGACGAGAGCACCGGGCTGATCGACTGGCTGGCCGGCGCGTTCCGCCGCGACTGATACCCCCGGACGCACGCCACCGAACGATACCGCCACCGTGGCGTGACGGCCGCACTCGAGCAGTATATCCGACAGTCCAGTGCGGTGACCGGCCGGCACGCGACGCCTCCGCACCGACCGGGCCGAACGTCCGCGGCGATCCGCGGTTGAACTGTCCGTCTTCACCCGTCGTCCGTCCGGGTCAGTGCGGGGTGGTCCTCCGGCACCTCGAGGTCGATACCCAGAACGGCAAAGGAGAGGGACTTCCCGTGACCGTCGAGTCGGAGCGACCTCGTCACGCCGCCCGCGAGCGCGTTCTCGAGAACGAAGTTCAGCGCCTTCAGCCGTGGGAGCTCGTACCGTGACACCGGCCCGTCCACGAGCCCCTCGAACTCGTCCCCGAGCCGGTCGGCGGTGAGTCGCTCCGAGAGGAGGTCGTAGGCGTCCCTATCGTGCGCGACGACGGCCGCGTTGAGCGTGTTGCCCTTGTCGCCACACCGCACGCTCGCCAGTTCGCGGATCCTCATGGCGGGGCCCCCGCGTCGACCGTCATCTGCTGGCCGCTCGGGTGGAGCGCGACCGTCGGTTCTACCGAGCCGCGGTCGATCAGTGTCGAGGCGATGCCGACCACCCGCCGGACGCCGGTCGTCACGCCGCCACCGCCGGCCGGGCCGTTCGTGTAGAGCGTCTCGACCTCGTTGGCGACCGCCCGGGCCGCCCGCTCGCTCGAACAGCGGGCCGCGACCCGGAGCCGGACCTCGTACGGCGTCCCGTGGCCGTCCCGACCGAGGTCGCCGTGCAGCGAGTCGATCCCGATGCGGTCGACGCGGAGTTCCTCGGGGTCGACCCCGCGGCGCTCCAGCCGTTCCTCGACCACCGACGCGGCGAGGTCGGCCCGGTCGACCGCGCCGGGACCGGCGTAGCCGATGCTCCCTTCGCCCACGACCGAGTCCTCGTAGCAGACGTTCACCTTCAGCGTGTCCGGCCGGGGATCGGCCGTCGCGCCGGCGACCCGAATCCGGTCAGCCCCGACCGGGTCGAACGCGACGCCGGAGAAGTCGGCCACGGCGTCCGGCGTGACGTACGCGCCCGGGTCGTGGACCTCGTACAGCAGCTGTTCGGTACAGGTCCGGGTCGTGACCTCCCCGCCCGTCCCGGGGAGCTTGGTGACGACGAGGCCGCCGTCGGCGTCGACCTCGGCGACCGGGAACCCGAGGTCGGCGAGGCCGTCGACGTCCCTGTAGCCCGGGTCGGCGAAGTACCCGCCCGTGAGCTGACCGGCGCACTCGAGGAGGTGTGCGGCGACGATACCCTGGCCAACCGGTCCGGAGAGCGGGTCGGTCGACCAGCCGAACTCGGAGACGAGCGGCGCGAGGAACAGCGACGTGTCCGCGATGCGGTCCGCGAGGACGACGTCCGCGCCGGCCTCCAGCGCCGCGACGATACCCCGGACGCCGAGGTACGCGTCCGCCGCCACGACGCCCTCGATGTCGGAGACGCGACTCCCCTCGTAGGTCTCCTCCGGTCGCCTCGGCGGCACCCTCGGGGTCGGCTGCGCCCATGTTCGTGACGACCGTCGTCCGACGGTCGGCGCAGTGGGGCAGAACGCGCCGCATCCGCTCGCGCAGGCGCGGGTCGTGGCCCGGTTCATCCCGGGCGAGCCGCTGCTGGGCGAGCGCGAGCGTCCGCTCGCCGAGACACTCGAACGCGAGGTAGTCGAGGTCGCCCTCGCGGGCGAGATCGACGGCCGGCTCGATCCGGTCGCCGGCGTAGCCCGCGCCGGCACCGATGCGGACGGTCACGCGGACCCCCCGTCGAACGCGTCGACCCGCTCGCGGAACGTGTCGGCGAACTCCATGCACGCCACCTCGCTCGGGGGGAGGGATATAACTACGCCCGCTCCTCGGATCCGACCAGTCCGTCCGGCCTGACGGTTCGACGATCCGACGATCCAGTGGTCCGGCCCGGGGTGTGACCGCGGGCCGCCCAACCCCCACGCGACTAAGGTTCTCGCACGACGTTCTGTGGGCATGGAACGCCGCCGGGTCGCCCGTTCGCGCTCGAACGGCGACGGGAACCCCTCCTCCCGGGCGTCCTCTCGCCGGCGCTTTCTCGCCGCACTCGGGGCCGGCGGGACCGTCGCGACCGCCGGCTGCCTGGCGGGGGCACGGAGCCGTCTCCCGTTCGTCGGCACGAACGAGGAGGCGGACCCGGCCCCGGAGCGGTCGCGGGAGCCGAGCGTCGCGGAGACCTACCGGGACGTCGACCTCCCGGTCCCCGAGTCCGAACTCGCCCGCGGGGCCGACAGGGACACCATCCCGGCCATCACCGACCCGGTCTTCGCCCCGGACTGGTCGGGGATCGACCCCGCCCTCGTCGACGAGAGCCTGGTGATCGGCGTCGAGCGGGACGGCGTCGCGCGAGCCTACCCGCTGAAGCTGCTCAACTGGCACGAGGTGGTGAACGACGACCTGGGCGGGCCGCTGGTCGTGACCTACTGCCCGCTGTGTGCCAGCGGAGTCGTCGCCGACCGTACGGTCCAGGGCGAAACGCTCGCGTTCGGCGGTTCCGGGAGCACCGCGACCGGAGCCTCGAAGGAGGTGGTGACCTCCTTCGGCGTCTCCGGGCTGCTCTGGCGGGCGGACCTCGTCATGTACGACGAGACCACGGGGTCGCTCTGGTCGCAGCTCCTGGCGACGGCGATCCGCGGGGAGCTGACGGGGACGGGCCTCGCGCTGTACCCCTCCGCGGTGACGACCTGGGGACAGTGGCGCGAGTCATATCCGGATGCGGAGGTGATACTCCCCCCGCCGGCGTCGAACACCGTCCGGGGGCGGGTGGAGTTCTCCTACGACCGGAACCCGTACCTCGGATACGAGAGCTCCCGCCGGGTCGGCGTCGGTCGGACCGGGGACGTCGACGAGCGGCTCCACCCCAAGACCAAGGTCGTCGGCGTCGCACGCGATGGGGTCGCCCGGGCCTACCCGCTGCCCGTCCTCGCGAAGGAGGGTCCGGTGAACGATACGGTCGGCGGACTGCCCGTGGTCGTCGCGCTCGAGGGGACCACGCTCGTCGCCTACGTCCGCCGGATCGACGGTCGGGTCCTCACCTTCGAAGGCGACGGCGACGTCCTCGTCGGCGGGGGCTCGCGCTGGGACGTCGTCTCCGGGCGGGCGCTCGACGGGCCGTTCGAGGGCCGGCGGCTCGAGCGGGCGAACGCCCGTTCGCCGATGTTCTGGTTCGCGTGGGCCGACTTCTACCCGGATTCGGATATCTACGGGCGGTAGCGGGAACCGCTCGCCGCTCTACTCCACCTCGCTCTGCGCCGCATCGCTCCCGGAGACTGCCACCGTGAGCGCGTCTCACTCGGGGGGGCCGTCCCACTCCTCGCCGTTGTCCTGCGGGTCGTACCCGAGCACCTCCCGGGCGTGGTCGATGTCGAACCAGCGGCGGTCGTTGTCGCTCACGCCGTAGAAGACATCGAACGCCGGGCCGTCGACCTGCAGGCACCGGTCGGTCATGTGGGCGAAGTCCCGCCTGCTCTGCCACATCGCCTTCATGCGGGCGGCCTGCTCCTCGTAGGCCTCGCTCCCCCGTTCCCAGTCGCCCCGGTCGACGCCGTGCTCGGCGTCGCCGTACGGGTGGTCGTACTCGGGGTCCCGGACCGAGCAGATCCGGACGGCGTAGAACCTCGTGGGCGCCTCGCGGGTCTCGACGTACTGGCGGCCGAGCGCCTCCCCGAGCACCTTCGAGGTGCCGTAGTACGAGTCCGGGCGGAGCGGGTCCGTGTGGTCGACGGAGACACCGTGGCCGGGGTAGTAGATCCCCGGCGCGTTCTCCACCTCGTACATCCCGACGGCGTGGTTCGAGGAGGCGAACACGAACCGGTCGACACCGGCGTCCGCGGCGGCCTCGAGCGTGTTCTGCATCCCGACGACGTTGTTCTCGAGTATCTCCCGCCAGGTACCGTCGGTCTCGGGATAGCCCGCGAGGTGGATGATGGCGTCCATCCCGTCGAAGGCGGGCCGGATGGCGTCGTAATCGGCCACGTCCGCGACGACCGTCTCGTACTCTGGGTGGTCCTCGCGGTCGAGGTAGGTGAACTCGTAGGCCTCGCGGTCGGCCAGGCCGTCGATTATCGCCGTCCCGACGCGACCGTACGCGCCCGTGAGCAGCACGTCCATGGTTCGCCTCACTTCTGTGGGAACGGACAAATAGGTGTTGTGCCCCCGCACTCCGTAGCGTCCCGGGGTCCCGTGGGGGGAACGCGGGGCGGGACGTCCGGGAGCCGTCGCCGGACACAAACGTTTTGACCCCCGGCTCTGAGGTGGTGACGATTAGCATGGGCTACGAGTCGCTCAAGGAGGACCTGCGGGGCGTAGCGTTCACGAACCCGACGCCGTTCGACGGGGAGGGTGCGACCATCCGCCACGACGCGTTACGGGAGAACCTCGGGGCCGTCATCGACGCCGGCGGTCGGCTCGTCATTCCCTGCGGGAACACCGGCGAGTACTACTCGCTGTCCCACGAGGAGCGGGTCGCGGTCGTCGAGACGACGGTCGAGGCGGTGGGCGACTCGGCCTCGGTCGTCGCGGGCGTCGGGGGGAGCACGAAGACCGCGCTCGACCTCGTCGAGCGGTACGAGCGGGCCGGCGCCGACGGGCTGCTCGTGATGCACCCGGTCCACACCTACATGCACGAACGGGGTGTCGAGTCGTACTACCGGCGCATCGTCGAGGCGACCGACCTGGGGGTCGTCCTCTACAAGCGCGGACCGGAGCTGACCCACGACCACCTCGCCGCGCTCGCGGAGTACGACAACGTCGTCGCGGTCAAGTACGCCGACAACGACGTCAAGGCGTTCTCGGCTGCCGCCGCCGCCATCGACGGCGTCGTGTGGTCGAACGGGATCGCCGAACGGTTCTCCCCCGCGTTCGCCCTCGAGGGCGCCGAGGGCTACACCACCGGCATCGGGAACTTCGTCCCCGAGGCGACGCTCGCGCTCATGGACGCGCTCCGCGAGGAGGACCGGGCGCGTGCGAGGCGGATCCGCGACCTCCTCCGGCCGTACGAGGACCTCCGCGAGGAGCCCGGCGCGGACAACGACATCGCGGCGGCGAACAACGTTCCGGCGGTGAAGGTCGGGATGGAACTCGCGGGACTGTACGGCGGCCCCGTCCGGGAGCCGCTCGTCGACCTCTCCGGGGTCGACCGCGAGCGGGCGCGGGAGTACTACGACCGTATCGTGACCGCGGACCTCTGACAGGAACTAGCGCAGGTATCCAAATCCCTAATATAGCATATTTCTGATGTTTTGAAACCGGCGTGCGAGATACGGAGGTTATATTCCTCAGGCGGTCCCGGACGCGGGGCGTGCCGTCGCCTCCACGACCGAGAGGTCGTCTTCGACGATGAGAATCAGTGTCCCGTCGTCGATGTTGAAGGTGGACCGCCCTCGAACGGGTTGACCGAGGGGTTCCTCGTTAGAGTCCGTCCAAATCCGTTCGTCTTCGGGGTTCGGGGCGAGGGGGTTGACCTCGCGGGCGACCAGAAATGCGACAAACTCGAAGTCCGAAAGTAATCGGTCCGCGATGTACCCCTCGACGTCGGAGATGCAGTTCGGACAGCGGTGGTTGATTTTCGCGCCGTAGCGTTGATCGCACGTCGCGCAGGTCCCGTCGACAGCGTCGTAGTCCGTGCAGACACGGACCGACGTATCCGGGGAGCAGAGCAGCGTGGTCGGAGGCCTTCCCCGCTTTAATGAGGATGAGATACGTCCAGATCTGCGCGGCATCCAGCACGGCTTCGGGGGAGCGATCGGCGACGCCGGCCGGCGAAAGGTTCATTTGGCCGAGAAAACCCCGCTCGGCTGGCTCAATTGATCCCCCGTCGAGAGTCGAGAGGACGTTTCGGCTAAATCTGATTGTTCAGCCGCGGTGACCGCTGCGAATTTTGGAGGCTTCTGACGAGCTGTATAACTGTCGGCGCAGTCCGTCTCGACGTCCCCAGCCCGATTCGACGCCGAGTACGGGGATCCGCCCTCGAGGCGGACTCACACGAGGACTACCGGGGCCAGCGCGGCCGCGAAAGCGATGTCAAGCAGTGCGAGCAGTATCACCAAGATCGCCCCGGGGATCCCGAAGACCGCACACACCAGGAGCGTGACGAGCGATATCTGTACGCCCAGGCCGACGACGTTCGCGATGAACAGGATGACGAGGCCGACGATCGCGTTGATGACCAGGGCTTGCAGGGAAACCATGGCTGTTCGTTCCGGCACCAGGCAGTTTACTCTTGACGGTGATACAGCATGGCTTTCAAGTGCCGACTCGCCTGAGCTTGTAACCCACTCAAATAAACAGACCGGATATCCGGTCTACATCGCCTGGGCAACACCATCGCACTTTCGAACGGAGATTACCCCACCCTTCTCACCAGACTCGTTCCTGCTGCTGGGGTACTCAGCACAGGGCTGCGGTCAGGTGCTATCAACTTCTGCAAGACGGGTAGCCGACTTGTCGGATTACTCGGCCATCGAGCCGTACCTGAAGGAACCGACCGAGCGCCGGATCGGTGAGGTCATGCGCTAACTGGTGCTTCAACGCCCCTTTTGTGCGTCTATCACTCTCTCAACGGCAGATAGCACTATACCGTCGGACAGATGCTTTGATACATCCCGTCGGTGACCTCCCCGACGGATCGTATCAACCGTTCTGTCCGACGGTATAACACCTAACAGGAATGGCGTACGAGATATAGAGGCTGCATTCAGCAAGTCCATCCGGAAGTTCCTACTCGAACGTGGAGAGGAACTTCCGGATGGACTTGACGACGTACTCGGGGTTATCGACGTGAGAGAAGTGCCCGGCATCCGGAACCGCCCGTCGTCGCCCGTTTGGAATGGCTCGTTCGATGAACCGAGCATGCTGCGCAATGAGGTCCTGTTCCCGTTCTCCATAGAGAAATAGCAACGGGACGTTGAGTGTCGAATGATCAGGGGTACATAGTGAGGTAATCCGCCCATCCACGTTGTAGCCTTTCGCGTTCGGCAGCGCGCATCTCTGGGTACGCTTTAGCGTGGTTGGCAGCGATTTCCGACGCTTTCTCGACGTCCTCAACGTCCCCCGTGTCCTCTAGGTGACCATACAGCCAGTGCATAGCCCACATGGCCCGCTCTCTACCGAAAACCGTAGCTGCGAAATCGACAGGTACGTAACTATCCCGTCGCCAGAACCGCTCCGGCCAAGAGAACGCTTCCGACGTGAGTGCCCCGATCATGATCGCGGCCGAGAGTTCGTCCGGATGCTGAGTCGCACAGCTGTAGGCGACCATTCCCCCGAGGGACAACCCACAGATAACCGGTCGGTCGAGTTCAACGCTTCGGAGAAGGCACGAAGGTCCTCGGTAAACAGTTCGATAGAATAGACTCGCCGTTCGGAACCACCGGTCCTGCCGTGCCCCCGGATATCGTAGACGATGGCCCGGTACTCGTCGGCGAGTGGCTGGGCCTGCTCGGCTCACAGGCGAGGTCCATCGTCCCACCGCGAAGGAAGACGATCGGTGGGCCGGTCCCATATTCCTCGTAGTACGTCTCGATCCCGTTGGTCCGTACCCCCGGCATGGCCAGTAGCGGTACCCAGCAACGTATACTCGGAATGTATAATGTTCCCGAACGAGGACCGCGGGATTCGTCTTGCGCCGAATACGCGCTGTGTATCTCGCATATATGTCCATCATATTAAATGATAGAACGAGCATACTGGTAGTTCTTCTGTGACTATGAGCAACCCGGAGAGCCCTTCGGAACCGGTACGCGAGCGCTCGTCGCCGAGGAATCAGAATCGAGGGACGGATACCTGCACCGGACGCGGGACGGTCAGGGCAAGTCGACCGTGGAGTCGTAGTCCGCGGCCTCCGCCGCCGTGGGTTCGTCGGTGCGGACGCCGACATCGACGAGCGTCGGCCCGGACCCGCCGACCGCCCCGGCGACCGCCTCCCGGAGCTCGCCGGCCGTCTCGGCGCGGACGGCCGCGCAGCCGAACCCCTCGGCGATCCGCACGTAGTCGGGCGACTCCCAGGTGAACCGGTGGCCCTCGGTGTACTGATCGATGTCGGGGGACTTGCTGATGACGCCGTAGTCGCGGTTGTTCGAGACGACCACGGTCAGGTCGATCCCCTCCTCGGCGGCGGTGTGGAGTTCGTGGACGCACATGAGCAGGCCGCCGTCGCCGGTGAGACAGACGACGGGCACGTCGGGCTCGGCGAGTCCGGCACCGATCGCTCCGGGCAGGCCGACGCCCATCCCGGCCCACGACCCGGCGGTGACGAACCGCCTCGGGTCGTACGCCTCGAACAGCTGCATGCTCCACAGCCGGAACCCCCCGACGTCCGTCGTGACGACCGCCTCCCGTGGCGCCTGCTCGCGGACGACCTCCAGGACCCGTGGCGTGTCGAGCGGCGGACCGTCATCGAACAGTCCACGGGCATCGAGCGCGTCGCGGTACTCCTCGCGGACGGCGCTCGCGACGTGTCCTCCGTCCCAGCCGCCGACTCCATCACCGGTGCCCAGTCCGTCGAGCAGCGCGTCGCCGACGGCGGTCACGTCACCCACTATCGGCACGTCGGCCTCGTAGGCGGCCCCGATGTCGGCCGGGTCGAGGTTGACGTGGACGAGCGTCTCGCCCATCGGGAGTTCCCAGCCCGCGGTCGTGACGCCGTCGAAGTCGGTTCCGAGCGCGAGCACGACGTCCGCGCGATCGAGCACCCGGCGGGCGCCCGCGGGGAAGTGGCTCCCGGTGACCCCGAGGAACCGGTCGTCGTCCTCCGGGAAGAGCCCCTTGCCCTTGTACGAGAGGGCGACGGGCCCGCCCAGTCGGTCCGCCAGATCGCCCACGACCCGGACGCCCTCGTGCGAGCGGCGCGCGCCGCCCCCCGCGTAGACGACCGGACGTTCCGCGCCCGCGAGCAGGTCGATCGCCCGAGAGACGTCGCCCTCGACGTCGTACTCGACCCGCTCGGCCCCGACTGAGACGGTCGGGGCGGCGAACTCGGTGTCGAGGATCCCGCTCGGGATCCCGAATCGGACGGGGCCGGTAGGGGGTGCGTGCGCGAGTTCGATGCCGCGGGCGACCGCCTCCCGGAGGTCCATCGGCCGCTCGACGTTGAGGTTCGCCTTGACGGCGTTGTCGAACGTGTCGGGCTCGATCTCGTGGATGGGACCCTTCCCGCGGTCGGCGGGGTCGGCGTCGGCCGAGACGTGGAGGATGGGCACGCAGTCCTCGGCGGCGTTCTTGAGCCCGTGCATCGCGTTCGTGTCGCCCGGTCCGGGGACGGTGAGCGTCACGGCGGTGCGGCCGCTCGCCTCGTGGTAGCCCCAGGCGACGTGGGGGATGGCCGTCTCGTGGCGGCACATCACGTACCGCATGTCCTCGCGCTCGGCGACCGCGCGGTCCAGCGGCAGCGTCTGTGTCCCCGGCAGGCCGACGAGGAGCTCCACGCCCGCGTCGACGAGCGCGTCGTAGACGTACTCGCTCCCCCGCCGTGTCGACTCGTCGCTCATGGACTTCCCTGCGATGCGGAGGGAGGTTAGTGCTTGCCATCGCCGGATGTCGTGCCGTGGACGGTGCCGGTCGTCGGGCCGGTCGCGTCCCGTGGGGCTACCTCGGATCCCCGGGACGTGGATTCCCCGGGGGGTGGATCTGCGGGGGGTAGACCGGCGACCGGTACGGGAGACGGCCACCGATCCAGCGGCCTCCAGTCGGGGATAGCTCGACGGCGTGCCGTGAGAACGACCGATGCGGAGGTGGGTGGTCCGTTACCGCCGATCACTCGGATACCGCCGACGGCAAACCGGCAGGCACGGTCGCACGAGAGCCGAACCGTTATCCCCGCCAGTCCCGGTGATCCGCCATTGATCTCTCTATCGTCGACCTCTCCCCCGTTCCGGAGGGCGGCACGGCGACCGAGGCGTACGCGAACACCGTCGAGACGGTGAGGCGGGCCGAACGGCTCGGCTACTCGCGGGCCTGGGTGGCCGAACACCACGGGATGGCGGACACCCTCGCAGGGACGACCCCCGAGGTGCTGCTCGGGCATCTCGCGGCCCACACCGACTCGATCCGCCTCGGGTCGGGGGCGGTGCTGCTCGACCACTACAGCCCGTTCGAGATCGCGGAGATGTTCGGCGCGCTGGACGCGCTCGCACCGGGGCGTATCGACGCGGGTCCGGGTCGGGCGAACGGCTCGCCGGCCGTCGACCGTGCGCTCGGGACCGAGCGGCACGTCGAGAACCCCGACGAGGACCACCGCGAGAGTATCGAGGCCGTCGTCGCCCACCTCTACGACGACTACCCCGAGGAGCACCCCTGTCACGACGTCGAGATCCCGCGTTCGGGCGGGGAGGAGCCCGTCCCGTGGGTGCTCGGGTCGAGCCCGTCGGGCGCGGCCATCGCGGTCGAACTCGGCCTGCGGTTCTGCTTCGCGGCGTTCATCCGACCGATCTTCGCCACCCGCGCGTTCGAGGAGTACCGGGAGAGTTTCCGGCCGTCGCGGTTGCCCGGCGGCCTCGACAAGCCACGGGGGATGGTCGCGGTGAACGCAGTCTGTGCCGGGACCGACGGGGAGGCGGCACGGCTCCGGGCGACGGCCGAGGCGGTCTACGAGCGGATGCAGCGTGGCGTCTTGGGAACCAGGCCCTCCGTCGAGGAGGCCGTCGACGAACTCGGCGGCGTCCCCGAGCCGACCCCCGCCAGGCTGGATCCGGAGGAGTGGCCGCGGTCGATCTCCGGGAGCCCGGGGACCCTCGCCGGACTGCTGGAGCAGCTCGCCGATCGCGTCGGCGTCGACGAGGTGATGATCCGGCACTCCATCGCCGACCACGGCGACGCGCTCCGGTCCCACGAACTGCTGGCCGACGCCGTCGGTCCCACGTCCCGTCGGTGACGGCCCCCGGATTCCATCCCGGGATGTCTCCGGAGGGCGGGAACGAAACGCCCACCGACGTGTGTCTGTCCCTGGTCCTCGGGTCCCCGTCCTCGGATCGGCGGTCCGCCTACTCGTGGCCGACGACCTCGACCGGCCCGTAGGGCTCCCCGAGGTACTCCAGGTCCGAGTCCGACAGGTCGATCTCGAGGGCCTCGACCGCGTCCTCGAGGTGGTCGACGCTCGTGGTGCCGACGATGGGGGCGTCGACGGCGTCCTGGTGGAGGAGCCACGCGAGGGCGATCTGTGCCATCGTCACGCCCTTCTCGGCGGCGAGTTCCTCCACCCGCTCGTTGATCTCGTCGCCGCCGTTCGCCCGGTAGGCGTTGATACGCTTCGCGAACCGGCTCCCCTCCATGAACTGGCCGCGGACGGATTCGGCGAACGCCTCGTGGGGGCGGGTCAGGTAGCCCCGACCGAGCGGGGACCAGGGGATGACGCCGACGCCCTCCTGCTCGCACAGGGGGAGCATCTCGCGCGCCTCCTCGCGGTAGACGAGGTTGTACTGGTTCTGCATCGTGGCGAACCGGTCGAGACCCAGGCGGTCGGAGGTGTGGAGGGCATCGGCGAACTGGTAGGCCCACATCGAGGACGCCCCCAGATAGCGGACCCGTCCCCGCCGGACCGCGTCGTCGAGGACCCGCATGGTCTCCTCGATGGGCGTCTCGTCGTCCCAGCGGTGGGTCTGGTAGAGATCGACCGTCTCCATCCCCAGGCGGTCGAGCGAGTTCGCCAGTTCCTGCTCGACGGCCTTCCGCGAGAGCCCCTGTGCGTTCGGGTTGTCGGGGTCCATCGGGTTGTACGCCTTCGTGGCGACGACCTGCGCGTCCCGGTCGTAGTCCGCCAGGACGTTCCCCAGGATCCGCTCGGACTCGCCGACGGAGTACATGTTGGCGGTGTCGAAGAAGTTGATCCCGAGGTCGATCGCCCGCTCGATGATCTCCCGGCTCTCCGCCTCCTCCAGCACCCACTCCCGCCAGTCCTCGCTCCCGAAGCTCATGCAGCCGAGGCAGATGCGCGAGACGGTCATCCCCGTCGACCCGAGCGTCGTGTACTCCATACGACCCGGGCGGCGGGACGTCTTATAAGGGTTGGCTCGAAGGGGGGTATCCCTGCGGCGGGCCGTCCGCGAGCGAGTCGTGGTTACCGTCCGCGTCCGGGATCCGGGGACGGTTCGGGGCCAGTATAATTATCTGATACGAACGGTATCGCCGCTTGGTGGTGGCGATGTGGGGATAGCCACGTCTGTCAGTATCAGTCGCCCGACGCCCCGCCGACCCGGAGCGACGCCTCGGCCGCCTCGCCGTCCTGCGGGACGAGGTCGCGAGCACGCCGACGTGGTCGAGTTCCGTGCGTACCACCGCCCCCGGCTCACTCCCGGAAGTACGAGATGACCTCGTTCCCGAACCGCTCGATGGCGTCCATCGTCTCCTCGTGGGAGGGTCCCTCGGCGTACCGGAACCGGAGCGCGAAGTGCGTCGCGCCGAGCGTCTCGTAGCACTCCTCGATGGCCTCGATGCAGTCATCGGGCGAGCCGAAGATGAACCGGTCCTCCCGGAGCCGCTCGAACTCCAGCTCCGACGGCGAGTCGATCTCCGCCAGCTAGGGGTCGGCCTCCTCGCTGTACCCCCCGGCGGAGTAGTAGTAACGGTGTGGCCCCATCACGGCGCTCCCCCAGGTCTCGCGGGCGGACTCGCGGTCGGGCCCGATCCACGCCTCGCGCATCATGCTGACCCGGCCGTCGTTCCCGAGCGTCGCGCAGTGGTCGTGGTAGAGGTCGGCGAACCCCTCGAGCGTCTCGCGGGTGTTGAGGATGTCCGTGTGCCAGCCGTCCGCCAGCCGCGCGGTCCGCTTGACCCCCTGTTCGGTCCAGGCCCCGGCGTAGAACGGCGGCCGGGGGTCCTGTACGGGTTTGGGGGTGACGTTCACACCCTCGACGTTGAACCGCTTGCCGAAGTGGTACACCTCGTCCTCGGTCCAGAACCGGGGGACGAGCGTCATCGACTCCTCCATGAGCGACGGCCGGTTGACCGTCGGGATGTCGAACGCCTCGAAGTCCTCCGGGGCGTACCCGGCCCCGACGGTGAACTCCCCCAGCCGCCCGTCCGAGACGATGTCGACCATGTTCGCCTCCTCCGCCACCCGGACGGGGTGGTAGAGCGGGAGCAGGAACAGCGACGTTCCGAGCTGGATGGTCTCGGTCTCGCGGGCGACGGCCGCGAGCACCGTCATCAGCGACGGCCAGTACCCCGTCTCCTGCTGGTGGTGCTCGCTGGGCTGGAACGCGTCGAACCCGACCTCCTCGGCGAGTCGGCCCTCCGCGACCACCTCGTCCCAGAGCCGGGGCATCTCCCCCCCATCGGGGGTCTCGGTACAGGGGATGTATCCGAACGTGATGTCGTCCATGGAAGGTACCTCCACCGGTACCATCCGGACCGGCCGGTATAAACGTTAGCTCACCACACGGACCGTGGGCGCCGGGGCCGGTCGCCGGCCACGGGACCGTCACTCGGACGTCACGGGAGGCGGCGCGGACCCGACGGGACACGGAGGCCAGAACCAACATATTCAGTAGGGGAGGCCGGTAACGGTCGGTCATGAGCGCGGAGGACTCGGTGAGCCGGCGTGGGTTCCTGCGGACGGCCACCGGCGCGGCGACGGTCGCCGGCGCGGCGGGCGCCGACACCGCGGCCGGACAGAGCACGACGGAGGTCGCCGTCGGACCGGACGGGAGCCTCGTCTTCGACCCGGAGACGGTGAACATCGCCCCCGGCGACACGGTGAACTGGGTGTGGGAGTCGGACAACCACAACATCGTCGTCGACAGCCAGCCCGAGGGGGGCGGCTGGGAGGGCACCGAGGGCGACGCGAACACCCTCTACAACACCGATCACGAGTACGAGCACACCTTCGAGACCGAGGGGACCTACTCGTACTACTGCCAGCCCCACCGGACCGCGGGGATGGGCGGTAACGGTGGCGACGGCGACGAAGGGGGGGGCGGTGGCGGCCCGCCGGCCATCCCCGAGAGCGCCCGGACGCTCGGGATCGCGAGCGTCTTCGGGATGCTCTCGACGCTCGGCCTCGCGTACTTCTTCATGAAGTACGGCGGGGACTACGGCGACGAGGAGTAGCGGCCGCCGGACCGGCGGCCTGATACGGTCGTGCGTAGTCTTTTACCGTCGATCCGGTCGGGCGCTCCGCCGGTACACCGGTACGCACGACCGCATCAGACGCTGTCGGGCGACGACCGTATCTCCAGCTCCACCTCCCGCGACTCCCCCTCCAGATCCGCGACGATGCGCCTGACGACCCGCTCGGCCTCGGCCTGTATCTTCGGCTTCACCTTCTCGATGACCCACGACAGGTCGACGAACGCGGGGAGGTTCAGGGCGTCGGAGTTCGCGGTCCCCGGGTGGAAGTCGACGCGCAGGACCACCCGCGAGGCCGTCTCCCGGTCCGGCGGGGCCTCCTCGGGGACCTCCTCGACGGTCCAGTGGCCGGCGGCGTCGATGTCCTTGACGATCAGCCAGTCGAGGCGGTCGGGATGATCGACCGTCTCGACCCGCGACCGCGCGGTGTAGGTTATCTTCCACCACTCGAACACGAGGTCGTACTCGGTGCCCGGCCCGCCGTCGCCGTGCTGGCGGACCTCAGTCAGGTGCTTCGAGTACCTGGCGTACCGCGGGAAGTCGACGAGGAACTCGTACACGTCCTCGGGCGGGAGGTAGACGAGGGTGCTGACCTCCACTGCGTCCCGGCTCACGCCGGGGCGTTCGGCCGGTCGGAACCTGAAGCTTCCGGGAGGGGCAGGACGGGCCGGGACGGGTGCCCCAAGTGCTCAGTCCCCCGGATCGACGCTCGGGTGCTGTTCGGGCGTCCCGGGATGTGCCTCGGCGAAGTACCCGAGCATGGTCGTCATCGACTCGCGCTCGCGGCGCCGGTGTTCGGCGTCGGTGATCTCCTCACAGCCCGGCGGGACCTCGCGCCCCCGGCCCGTGAAGTACCCCTTCGGGGCCACCCAGTCGTGGTAGAACGGCCGGTCGTCGTCCTCCAGGAGCGTGACGGCGACCTCGGCACCGTGGCCGGCGTTCACGA
>PXRQ01000080.1 GCA_003022005.1 Halobacteriales archaeon QS_5_70_15 | reverse complement strand
ATGACCAACTACTGCGAGGCGCTGCGGGAGATCGGCGCCGCCCGCGAGGAGGTGCCCGGCCGCCGGGGCTACCCGGGGTACATGTACACCGACCTCGCGACGATGTACGAGCGGGCCGGCCGCATCGAGGGCCAGGAAGGGTCGATCACGCAGATCCCCATCCTCACGATGCCCGGCGACGACGACACCCACCCCATCCCGGACCTGACCGGCTACATCACGGAGGGGCAGATCTACGTCGACCGCGACCTCAACTCTCAGGGCATCCAGCCGCCGATCAACGTCCTGCCGAGCCTCTCGCGGCTGATGGACGACGGGATCGGCGAGGGGCTCACCCGCGAGGACCACGGCGACGTCTCCGACCAGCTCTACGCCGCCTACGCCGAGGGCGAGGACCTACGGGACCTGGTGAACATCGTCGGCCGGGAGGCGCTCTCCGAGCGGGACAACCGGTACCTCGACTTCGCCGACCGGTTCGAGAACGAGTTCGTCCAGCAGGGGTACACCACCAACCGCGACATCGAGGAGACCCTCTCGATCGGCTGGGACCTCCTCTCGATGTTCCCGAAGACCGAACTCAACCGGATCGACGAGGACCTCATCGAGGAGTACTATCTCGAGGAGGAAGAGGAGGCCGTCGAGGCCTCCGCCGACTGAGACCGGCGTAGTCCCGCGGGGGCGTCGAGCGACCCCTGCTTCTTTGTCCCCGCGGCGTCGTTCGCGGGCATGGACCAGACGGAACAGCTGTACGAGTCGGAGGCGACCGGCTGGCAGCGCGGCCTCTACGAGGACATCGCCCGGACGACCGGCTTCGTGGGCTCGATCTGGCGGACGCTGATGTACCACGAGCCGCGGTTCCTCCGTTACGCCTGGGGACAGCTGGCCCCGGCGTTCCGGACCCGCGAGTTCGCCGCCCTCGACATCGCCCTGCGGGACACGCTCGTCTCGGCGACCGAACCGGACCTCCCGAGGTACACGCTCGCCGACGTGGACCTCGCCCCCGGGGAGTTCGCCGAGCTCCGGGGTCAGCTCAGGTGCTACGACTTCGCGATAGCGCGCTACGCCGTCGCGTTCGAGATCATGGAACGCCGGCTGGACGGCCGCCCGGTCGGCACCGACCCCCCGACCGAGGCCGGCACGGCGCCGGTCCCCGAGTGGCTCGACCCCGACCGCGGTCGCGAGCCGAAGGTGCTCCCCAACGACGAGGCCCGCGAGATCGTCCGGGGGGTCGTTCCCGAGTCACACTCGGGGGGGTTCGGCGAGATGGTCCCCACCGGCTACCGGTCGTGGGCGCGGTTCCCCTCGTACCTCGAACGCGTCTGGGCGGACATCGAGCCCATCGTCGACGCCGAGGCGTTCGAGACCGCCCGCGAGGACGCCTACTCGCTGATACCCCCCAGGTCGACCCCGAGACGCTCGCGGGGATGGGGTTCGACGAGGGCACGGTCGAGGAGCTGTGGGAGCTGTTCGCGACGTTCGAGCGCGGCGGCCGCCGGTTCGTCCCGCTGGTCCCCGTCTACGCGGCGACCGTCGACGCGGCCGGCGAGCGACGCGCGCTGACGTTCCCGTAACCGGGCGGGCGCCCGGCGGCCGCCCGCGAGCGGGACGACGGAGGGACCGCAAGCGCGGCCACGGAGCCGAACGGCCCGTGGGGCGTGACGCGGGCGGCGTCCCCGCCGAGGAGCGGGTTCCAGCGGACGAGATGGGGAACAGGATGGGAACAACGGGACGGAGTGGACGGGACGAACCGATATGGCCAAGGACGTCAAACCCACGCGGAAGAACCTCATGCAGATCGAGGACCGCATCGACCTCTCCGAGCGTGGGCACGACACCTTAGAGAAGAAGCGCGACGGCCTCATCATGGAGTTCATGGACATCCTGGATCAGGCCCAGGACGTCCGTTCGGAGCTCGAGGCGGACTACGACCGGGCACAGGAGGCCATCGACATGGCCCGGGCGATGGACGGCGACGTCGCGGTCCGGGGGGCCGCGGCGGCGCTCAAGGAACACCCCGAGATCACGACCCAGTCCAAGAACATCATGGGCGTGGTCGTCCCGCAGATCGAGTCCTCGAAGGTGAAGAAGGACCTCGACGAGCGGGGCTACGGCCTGCTTGGTTCGAGCGCGCGCATCGACGAGGCCGCCGACGCCTACGAGGAGCTCGTCGAGTCGGTTATCCTCGCCGCCGAGGTCGAGACGGCGATGAAGAAGATGCTGGAGGAGATCGAGACGACCAAGCGCCGCGTCAACGCGCTCGAGTTCACCCTCCTCCCGCAGCTCTACGAGAACCAGGAGTACATCGAGCAGAAGTTAGAGGAGCAGGAGCGCGAGGAGATCTTTCGCATGAAGAAGATCAAGGCCAAGAAGGAGCGCGAGGAGGCCGAGGCCCGCGCCGAGGAGGAAGCCGAAGAGGCCGAGGAGCCCGTCGCGGCCGACGACTGATACGGACGGCGTCGGAACCCAACCCCGGGGGGCGTACGCGTCGCCGACGAGCGGGAGTCCGGCTCCGGTCCCCGCTCCTTTTTCTTCCCCGGGGTCGTTCGCCCGGTATGAACTGCCCCGCCTGCAACGGAACGGTCGCGACGTTCGACGTACCGGAGGACCTCCGCGAGCACCTGCCCAAGCCGGTCCCGCACGCGGGGCTCTGCACCCGCTGTCTGCGCCTCCACCCCGCCGAGACGGGCGGCACGCCCGAGTTCGGCGACCTGAAGGCGTTCCCGGAGTCGCCGGCGGCGTCGGTCCCGCTCGCCATCGCCATCGGGCGGCTGGACTCGCTGGCGCTGAACCGGTCGAGCATCGAGACGCTGTTCGAGCGGGTGGAGGCCGAGAGGGTCGACCCGCTGTTGACCCTCGATAGGCTCGCGACCGCGGGGAGCGTCCAGCCGGCCATCGACATCGGCAAGCGCCGCCACCAGCTCGAACAGCTGATGGACCGGGAGCCGGACGCGGAGGCGAACGGAGATGCGGAGGCGAGAACGGGGCCGGGAGCAGGAACCGAGTGACCCCGGAGCGAACCCGACACCGATTTGGTCGCCCCACGGGAACCCCCGGTCATGTTCACCGCCTTCCGCGACGAGGTCGCGGACGCGCTCGCCGGGGCGCTCGCCGGGGCCGGCTACCCGACCGACGACCTCGGGATCGAGCAGCCGCCGACGGACGTCCCCGCCGTGCTCGCCTCGAGCGTCGCCTTCCGACTGGCGAGCGAGGCCGGCGCCCCCCCGCCGCGGGTCGCGAACGAGATCGCCGACGCCATCGACCCGGACTCGCTCGCCTACGTCGACCGCGTCGAGACCCGGGGACCGTACGTCAACTTCCACCCGAGCGGGGCGTACTTCGACGCGACGCTCGAAGCCGGGCAGGACGAGTCGTTCGGTCGCCTCGACGAGCGCGGGGAGTCCGTGGTCGTCGAGCACACCTCCGCGAACCCCACTGGACCCGTTCACGTCGGCCGGGCCCGGAACCCGATCATCGGCGACGCGGTGGCGAACGTCCTCGAGTTCGCTGGCTACGACGTCGAGCGCAACTACTACGTCAACGACGCCGGCCGGCAGATGGCCGTGTTCACCTGGGCCTACGAGACGTTCGACGAGTCCGACCTCCCGGAGCCCGAACGGGACCGCGCGGAGTACGAGATGGTCCGGTACTACCGGCGGGGCAACGAGTTCCTCGAGAGCGCCGACCCCGACGAGGTCGAGGCGGCCGAGGTGGAGATAGCCGGTATCATGCGGGGGCTCGAGGCGGGCGACGAGGCGACCTACGAGCGGGGGAGCGAGGGGGTCGACACGGTCCTGGCGGGGATGCGCGAGTGTCTGCTGCGGCTGCCCGCCGAGTTCGACGAGTTCGTCAAGGAGACGCGGTTCATGCGCGACGGCTCGACCGACGAGCTGGTCGACCGGCTGCGCGACCTCGACGCGAGCGTCTACGAGGAGGACGCCTGGCAGCTCGACCTCTCCGAGTACGGCATCGAGAAGTCCCTCGTGTTCCTCCGGTCGGACGGGACCTCGCTCTACACCACGCGGGACCTCGCTCACCACGAGTGGAAGTTCGAGCACTTCGACCGCGCGGTGACGGTGCTCGGCGAGGACCACAAGCTCCAGGCCGACCAGCTCCGGGCGGCGCTGGACCTGCTCGGCGACGACGTCTCGCGGCTCTCCAACGTCATCTACTCCTACGTTAACCTCCCGGAGGGGAAGATGTCGACCCGGGCGGGGACCGGCGTGAACCTCGACGACCTGCTCGACGAGGCCGTCGCGCGCGCCCGCGAGGAGTACGAGAAGCGCGCCGAGGACCGCCTGCGCGAGGACGACCTCACCGAGACGGACGTCGAGCGGATTGCCGAGCAGGTCGGCATCGGCGCGGTCAGATACGACATCGTCTCCAAGCAGCCGGCCAAGTCCATCACGTTCCGGTGGGACGAGGCGCTGGACTTCGAGGCCCAGTCCGCGCCCTACGTCCAGTACGTCCACGCGCGGTGCTGTGGCATCCTCGAGGAGGCTGGCGAGGCGGGTGCGGTGCCGGAGGACCCGGCCGCGCTGCCCGACGCCTCGACGCTGACCGCCGACGAGGAGCGCGAACTGCTGCTGACGCTCGCGCGGTTCGAGGGCGTGGTCGAGCGGGCGGCCGACGAGCTCGAACCCCACCGGGTCGCCACGTACACGCGCGAACTCGCAGAGGCGTTCAACGCCTTCTACCGGGAGTGTCCGGTGCTCCGGGCCGATGGCGAACTGCGCGAGGCCCGCCTCGCGCTGGTCCGTGCCTCCAGACACGCGGTGGCGAACGCGCTGGGCCTGCTCGGCGTCGCCGCCCCGGACTCGATGTGAGTCGACGGTCGTGGGTGAGGATCTACCGTCGATCCCCCGACGGGATCAGCGACCGCCGGCAATGGACGACACGCGACCGTATCAGGCGGTGACGGGCGGGGCGAGCGCGCCCGTGCCGGTCAGGTCGCCGCCGACGAACAGCACGCCCGCGGCCGCCAGCCCCAGCGCGAGCAGCAGGAAGATCACGATCCAGGAGAGCGGTATCGAGGGGTCGGGCTCCGCGTCGGCCATACGGTTCCGGACGGGCGTCCCGTCCAAAGGCGTTCCCGTTCAGCGGCCCAGCAGCCGCGAGAGGAACCCGCCGGAGCCGTCCTCGTCCGGCTCCGAGCCGTCGCCGTCGGTGGCGACGTCCGAGCCCGCGGGGCCGTCGCGTCGGTTCGCCGGGGTCGGCCCGAGGAGCCCCGAGGTGCCGTCCCAGTCGAGGAGCGACGCCGCGAGCCGGTCGTAGGCCGTCGCGGCGGGGCTCCCCGGGACGCTGTACGCGACGGGCTCTATCGCCGGCGTCCGGGCGTCCTCCGGGACGACCCCGAACGCCTTCGCGCCGACCAGGTCCGTCAGCTCCGAGACGCTGGTGGTTTCGTCCGCGCCGTTGATGACCGCGCCGACGACCTGTGTGCCGCCCCGGGCGCAGTTCGTCGCGTCCGCCTCGGCGGCCTCGCACGTCGCGGGGTCGGGCGTCGTCACCGCGAGGACGCCGTCGACCCCGTCGGTGATCGGCGACTCGGCGGCCGGACCGTTGCCCGCGTCCACGACGAGGACGTCGTAGGCCATCGCCAGATCGCCGAGAGCGTACGACAGCGCCTCCGGATCGGTCGCCAGGCGGTCCCCCCGGTCGCGCCAGCCGCCGACCACCGGCACCATGCCGACGTCGGGCTCGGCCTCGGCGGTCACCGTCCCCCCGTGGGCCTCGGCGCCGGCCCTGAACTGGGTCCGGTCGGCCGCGAGCGCCTCCCGGTAGTCGGCGAGGTCCCCCTCCGGGAGCCCCTCGGCCGAGAGTTCACGCTCGACCGTTGCCTCGCGGACGCCAGCGTCCCCGGCCACCGCGTCCCCCAGCGTGGCCCCGAACTCGATACCGAGGAGCGATGCGACGTTCCCCCCCAGATCCGCATCGAGAACCGCCGCGTAGTGGCCCGCCTCGCGGAGGGCGACGGTCAGGTTGAGCGCCGTCGCCGTCTTGCCCGCCCCGTCGCCACCCGCCACTACGTAGACCTCCATTACAAGAAGTTACCGTTCCTGTCGACATGAAACCACCGGGGTCCGCGGTCGCCGTCCGGCGGCAGCGGAGGTCTCCGCCCGCTGTCCGCCGTGCCGGCGCCCCCTGCCGCGTGGACGTTCGTACGTGCGTGGTCCGTTACCGATGACCGCCGAACCCGATCGGGTGATAACCGGGAAATCCGTACGCACGATCGTATCAGTGGTCGGCCTCGTGTGGGTCGGGCTCGGTGCCGTACTGCTCGGCGTGCTCGGTGTACTCGATGAACCGCGGGGCGTCGGGATCGAACGGCCGCTCCAGCGACTCGAACGCCTGCTTCTTGTCCCAGCCCTGGAGCTTCCCGACCGCGCTCCGGTCCTCCAGGTCGTGGTAGTCCAGGTCCGGCGCGGTCAGCTCCCAGGCGTCCAGCCCCGTCTCCGTGCGGACGATGACCGAGGAGTACTCGTCGCTCGACCCCACCGAGCCGACGGTCAGGTCCGCGCAGTAGCCGGTGAAGTCCGCACACTCGTCACAGCCCTTCAGCGCGGCGCCGTGGAAGCGCTCGACGTCCTCCTCCAGGATCATCTCGCCGTCGCGGCCGTACACCATCATCTCCCCGTGGAGAACGTCCATCTTGCCGATCTCCTCGCGGTCGATCCCCCGTTCCTCCTCGATGAGGTCGCCGACGAGTCGGCGGTAATTGAAGTTCTTCGTGCACATCAGGGCGATGGTGTAGTCAACGGCCCTGACGCCGGCCTCCTCGGAGCCGTACTCCCACTCGAAGTCCTGAAGCGCGCGGATGCCCTCGATCTCGCAGGGAGTGCCTACGAGCGCGAGCGAGAGGTCCTCGGGGTCCGTCTCGGGGAGCTTGTGCTCCCACCGGTCCGGCCCGAGGTTCCCGAGCGCCATCGTCTGGTTGTAGAAGCTCCCCGCGTTCTCGATGAGCTCCTCGGGCGTGGTGGCGAGGAACGCCTCGGCCTTCCAGGGCTCCTCGTCGGACTCGGTGGCGACGAGCGCTCCGTCGATTTCGTCCGCCTCTAGCAGGTGGATCAGGACCGACGTAACGACGCCACCGTCCTGTGCGCCCTCGCGCCACTCCTCCTCGACCTTCGCGGAGAACTCCGTGATGGGGTCGCCCGCCCCCTTTACGTTGTCCTCGCCGCCGGTGATCTTCCACTGGCGCTCGTAGCGCAGGCCTCCGCGGGGACAGAAGTCCCAGCAGAGCGAGCACCCGGTACACATCTTGACGAGTTCGGGCAGGCCGTCCTCGCCGATGCCGATGGAGTCGGAGGGGCAGGACGCGACGCAGGTGCCACACTGGATGCAGCGGTCGGCGTCGATGACCGCCTCGTCCAGTTCCATGAACCACGTCTTGTCCTCGGGCGTCTCGATGTCGTTCATCTCACGCCGGATCGAGTAGCCCGGCGTGTCGAGATCGACGCCCTCCGGGACCTGGATTCGTTTGTCCGGCCGGTCGTCGTAGACGTCCTGGCTCACGCCCTCCGCGGGCGAAGTGAACGAGAGGTCGCCGAGCCGACCCTCGCCGTCGACGTTCTTCGGGGCCGCGCCGCCGTCGGCGACCGGCCGACTCCGGTCCGCGCCGCGCTTGCCACAGCCACGCGCGGAGCCACAGACACAGCCGTCCTCTGGGTCCCCCGTGTCTATCGCATCGGACCTCTCGGCCCCGGGGCGTGCGGCACCCGGCCGCTCCGCCGAGTCCCGTCGTCCGTCGATCCGGCGGAACTTGATGGGCTTGACCCGCTCGCGCCCCCCGCGGTCGGCCCCGGCGTGGCCGCCGTCCTGCGGGACGCCGATCGCCGCCTTCTCCGCCTCCGGGACGTCCGGAACGCGGGGGAGCGGCGTCGGTTCCCGGTCCTCGTTCCGATCCGCATCCGGGGCCTCGACCAGTTCGGGCGCCGCGTCGGCCGGCGCGTTGACCGGCCGCTCGTCGTCAGTCATCGGCCGCGACACCCCCCGCAACGTTCGCCTCGGCACCCTGCATGACCCGCCGGAGCCGGTCGTTACCGACCCGACGGCACCACTCGTAGAACCGCTCGCCGTCCTCGCGCTCGGCGGCGAAAGCGGCGAACAGCTCCTCCAGGGCCGGGACCACGGCTTTCGCGGGCACGGCGTTCTCCACCCAGTCGAGGAACTCGTTGTCCGCGCCGAGCGACCCCCCGAGGCCGAAGTCCATCCCTTCGACGATGTTGTCTCCCTCCTCGTTCGTCGTGCCCTCGGGATCGTCGATCTTCACCGTCTCGCCGCGGAAGCCGATGTCCGCGATCTGGGGCTGGGCACAGGAGGCCGAACAGCCCGACATGTGCATCCGGACGACCTCGAGGTCGTCGGGCGTGTCGATCCGGCGGTCCAGAGCTTTCGCCCACCGCCGGACCCGTTTCTTCGTCTCGATGATGCCGTAGTTGCAGAACTCCGATCCCGTACAGCCGACGGCGCCCCGGGAGAACGGCCCTGGATCCGGACGGTACTTCCGGGCGAACGGCTCGTCCGTGAGGTCATCGAGCACCGCGTCGGGAACGTGCGTGACGAGGAAGTTCTGGTCGGTGGCGAGCCGCACGGAGGCGTCCTCGGTGCCGTACTCGCGAGCGGCGCGGGCGGCCTCGGCGAACTCCTCGCCGCCCATCCGACCCGCGATGACGTTGAACCCGACGTAGTCCAGTCCGTCCCGCTTCTGGGCGTGGACGCCGACGTGGTCGCCGCGGTACCCCTCGGTGAGATCCGTGCCGCGGGCGGGGAGGTCGACGGTACAGCGGTCCCGGACCGCCGCCTCGAATCTCTCGGGGCCCATCTGCTGGACGAGATAGCGCATCCGGCAGACCCCCCGGTTGTTGCGGTCGCCGAGTTCCTTGAACGTCTGTGCGACCGCGCGGCAGAACTCCACGGCGTCCTCCGGCCGGACGAAGACGTCCAGGTCGGAGGCCATCCGCGGGCCGTCAGAGAGGCCGCCGCCGACCCGAACGTGGAAGCCGTAGTACTCGCCGTCCTCGAGGGACCTGCGCGCCGGGACGAGGCCGACGTCGTTGATCTGTGACTGCGCGCAGTCCTGCCGGCAGCCCGTGATCGTCATCTTGAACTTCCGGGGGAGGTTCGCGTACTCACGGTTCCCGGTGAAGTAGTCCGACACCGCCTCGACCACGGGCTGTGCGTCGAAGCACTCGTGGTCGTCGAGGCCGGCCGCGGGACAGCCGAGCACGTTCCGGGCGCCGTCGCCACAGCCCTGGACCGTCGTGAGCCCGACTTCGTCGTAGCGGTCCCAGATCTCGGGGATGTCCTCGATCTCGATCCAGTGCATCTGGACGTCCTGCCTCGTGGTAATATCGAGGAACGCGTCGCCCCAGACCTCGTTCTGGTCCTCGCCGCCGAACTCGTCGGGGGCGGTGGCGAACTCCTCGGCGACCTCGCCGATCACCTCGGCCTGCCCGGGGGTCAGGTACCCGCCGGGGACCTTCGTCCGGAGCATGAAGTAGCCGTGCTGGCGACCGTGGGCGTACAGTCCGGCCCACTTCAGGCGCTCCCACTCCCCGTCGCCCGCACGGTCCTCGATCTCCTCGAACGTGAGCCCGCCCTCGGCGTACTCCCTGACGTCCTCGACGACGTCGAGCGGGTGTTTCTCCTGTTTCCATCGCTCTACCGTGTTCATGTGGGATCACCTGTGACACCGCCGGTGGGTGTCCGTCTGCCCCACGCTACCGCGGCTCCCCGTAAGTCCGTCCCCGTCCCGGCCAGGCCTGTCGTCGGTTCCCGGAACCAGAAACGGTTGCCGGTATCGTCGAACGGTCATCGCGTCCCTCCCTGCGCGGCGCGCCCCACTCC
Organism: Halobacteriales archaeon QS_5_70_15; assembly: GCA_003022005.1. The sequence goes on along the minus strand of PXRQ01000080.1, from coordinate 54,546 downwards.
GGAGGGTTTCGCGGGTGCTGCCGCCGGTCCCGTCCGGATTCGTCTCGAGCGTGCCGTCACCGCGCTCGGTGACGGACGGATCCGCCCGGAACCGTGACCTGTCCCCCGGTTCTGGGGACATCGCGGGGAACCAGGAACCGGACGATGTTGCCCGTTCGGGGAAGCGGTGGCCGTCGTTGCAGGGCCGGATGGCCCTATACCGGTCGCCGTCCTACCGTACGGCGATGGGCGAGACCGACCGAGCCGAGCGGTCCGAGGAGACGAACGTACACCTGCAGGACGTCGAGGACGGGTGTGGCTGTGCGGAGGTCTGGGAGCACCTCTCGGCGGAGCGCGACGCCCGACGGGAGGACTGATACGGTCACCGATCTACCGGCGTTCACCGGACCTGTTCCGGCAGGACGTCGGTAACGGACGCCGATAGCCCGCCGAACCCGCTGGCCGGTCGCGTGTCGGCGACCTATCGACCACTGGCCGAACCGTCCCGCGGGGACGCCGCAGGGCAGCCCCAACAGTTACTTACGGCCGTTCGGCCTAGTTCCGTCGATGAGTACGCAGGAGCAGGAACAATCGGACAGACAGAAGTACGAGTTCAAGCGGGTGATCGAGGAGCTGAAGGACTACAGGGGGTCGGGCACCCAGCTGGTCTCCATCTACGTCCCCGAGGATCGGCAGATCTCCGACGTCGTCGCCCACGTCACGCAGGAACACTCCGAGGCCTCGAACATCAAGTCCAAACAGACCCGCACGGCCGTCCAGGACGCCCTGACGAGCCTCAAGGACCGACTGCGCTACTACGACACCTACCCCCCGGAGAACGGGATGGTACTCTTCTCGGGGGCGTTCGACACCGGCGGCGGGCAGACCGACATGGTCACGAAGGTGCTCGAGTCGCCCCCGGAGCCGGTCGAGTCGTTCCGGTACCACTGCGACTCGGAGTTCCTCACCGAGCCCCTGGAGGAGATGCTGGCGGACAAGGGGCTGTTCGGGCTCGTCGTCCTCGACCGCCGGGAGGCCAACGTCGGCTGGCTGAAGGGCAAGCGCGTCGAGGCCGTGAAGTCGACGACCTCCCTGGTCCCCGGCAAGCAGCGGAAGGGTGGCCAGTCCGCACAGCGGTTCGCCCGCCTTCGACTGGAAGCGATCGACAACTTCTATCAGGAGGTCGCCGGGATGGCCAACGAGCTGTTCGTCGACAAGCGCCACGAGATGGACGGCATCCTCGTGGGCGGGCCCTCGCCCACCAAGGACGAGTTCCTCGACGGCGACTACCTCCACCACGAGCTCGGGGACCTCGTCCTCGGGAAGTTCGACGTCTCCTACACCGACGAGTCCGGGCTGAAGGACCTCGTGGACGCGGCGGGCGACGTGCTCGCCGACCACGAGGTGATGAAGGACAAGCGGGAGATGGAGGAGTTCTTCGAGGAGCTCCACGACGGCGGGAAGGCCACCTACGGCTTCGAGCAGACCCGGAAGAACCTCAACATGGGCGCGGTCGACCGGCTGCTCATCAGCGAGGACCTCCGCAAGGACGTCGTGGTCTACGACTGCGACGGCCGCCAGGAGTTCGAGGTGGTCGACCGCCGGCACGACACGCCCGAGCACACCTGCGAGGACGGCTCCGAGGCCGAGACCGAGGCGCGCGAGGACGTCATCGACCACCTGATGGAGCTGGCCGAACAGCGCGGCTCGGAGACGAAGTTCATCTCCACCGACTTCGAGAAGGGCGAACAGCTCCTGACGGCGTTCGGCGGCGTCGCCGGCATCCTCCGCTACTCCACGGGCGTCTAACGACTCCCGCTCCTGCTCCTGCTCCTGTTCCCGCTCCCGCTCCGCCCCCGACCGCCGCACAGCGTGGGCTCCCGCCTACCGCAGGCCCTCGACCGGCCGGACTCTAGCGCCGCGAGGATGTCCTCGACGGCGTGGTGGGTTCCCTCGTTCCAGCAGGGGTTATAGCCCGGTCAGCTCCCCGTCGCGCCGGACCGCGATACAGACTACCGGGAGGACGACGGCGCGGCCCGACCGGCCCACGCCGGGCCGGTCCTCGAGGAACGGGTCCGGGTCGACGCCGGGCCGGGCCGGGTCGCGACCGCCTCGGCGAACTCCTCGCAGGTCTCGAGGGCCGCGTCGGCGGGGCCGTCGCTCGGGACGACGGCCTTCGATGGCCGCTCGCTCACCGTCGGGTCGGGGGAGCACCCCCGCATCCGCGAGCGCCTCGACCCGCGCTCGGGCGTCCCCCTGCCGGTCGCGTGCCGCGGTCGGCGCGCCGGCGCGCGGGCAGGGGGTCACCGACGCGGAAAGCGGCGTCCCGGGTCGTTCGCCGCGTACCGGCCGTGGTTCCGCTTCCCGAACAGGAGGGGTCCGGGCCCGGAGACGTCGGTATCTAGATCTTCAGTGGAACTTCACGCCGAGGTCGGGGAGGTCGTCGTTCGCCCGGGCGACGTTGATGAGCAGCGGGGTGACCGCCTCCACCTCCGCGGCGTTGGCGAGCCCGCCCGCGTCGACCGCTCGGAGCCCCTCGATGCCCTCGGCGAGGTCGGCCACGGTCCCCTTGGCGTCCTCGTCGTCGCCGACGAGGAGCGTGTCCCAGTCGAAGGTCGCGTCGAGGTCGGCCAGGCGGCCGGCCGCGAGGTTGTGAAACGCGCCGACGATCGGCACGCCGTCGGGGGCGGCGTCGGCCGCCAGCGCGGTGACGCTCCCGGCACCGGGGCGGTTGTAGTGCATCCCGTCCTCGTCGCGCTTCATCCCCACAGCCGGCGACACGAGGACGGTCTCCCCGTCGAGGCGGTCCGCGACCGTCTCGACGGTATCGACGAGGTGGTACGCGGGCACCGCGGCCACGACGACGTCGGCGCGGTCGGCCGCCATCGCGTTGGCGAACCCCTTGATCTCGGACTCGACGCCGCGGCTGTCGAGTTCGGTCTCGTACTCGTCGGCCTTCTCGCGGGCCCGCTCGGGGTCGCGGGAGCCGATCAGTATCTCGTGGGTCGTGTCGTAGGCCCACCGGAGCGCCAGTCCCTGGCCGATGTCGCCGGTCCCGCCGAGGAGTGCGATTCGCATACCGAGGGGGTCGGGCGTTCTTCCGTTAAGCGTTCCGAGAGCGGAAACCGAGGCGCTCGCGGCCGCGGCCCCACCCGAGCCACGCGCCGACGAGCAGGCCCGCGAGCACTGCGGCGCCGTTCGCGACGACGGCGGTCGGGTCCGGGACGAGGAGTCCCAGGAGGGCAGTGACGGCGAGGACCCCGACGGCGGTCCAGACGTGATCGCGTCCCGACGGCGCGACGCCGAGTCGGTCGTAGCCGCCGCCGTACGTGAGCAGGGCGGCGACGAGGCCGGAGAGGACGGCGCCGGGGACGGCATACAGCAGTTGGGCGAACGGATCCGGCGGTGAGAGGTACGCTCCGGCCAGGAACGTCACGGTCAGGAGCACGCCGACGGTCGGGAGGAACTCGGGGTGCAGGCGCGGGGACACGCCGGGGACGTATCGGTCGGTACGGGGAAATCCGAGGGGAACGCGCCGGGCAAGGGATTCGCCCGGCTCCCCCTCGAGGGGAGCGAGTGCGCCGGCCGAGACGGAGGGCGCGAGCGATACGACGGCACGACGCGTGGGCTACCGTGGTTCCAGCACGCCGGGCAGGTCGTTCACGCCGTCCAGCACGACCTCCGCCCCGGCCCGTCGGAACTTCCGGCGTCCCTCCTCGCCGGTTAGCCCGCCCGTGAGGACGCCCACGCCGTGGAACTCCCGGTTCCGGGCGTCGGTCTCGCGGGCGTTGACGGCGGTCCGGACGTCGTCGAGGGTGTCGCCGACGAACGCGAGCGCGTCGGCGTCGAACCGGTCAGCGAGCGCGAGGAGCGCGTCCGGTTCGGGCTTGCCGGGGTGGTCGCTGTCCATGGTGAACACCGCCGCATCGGGGAGATCCAGCCCCGCCCGCTCGAGGGCGATGTCGGCCTCGGCTGCCGGGCGACCGGTGAGGACGCCGACGTCGAACCGCTCGAGGAGTTCGTCCCGCGCTTCCGCGTCGATCAGGGTCGGCTCGTCGTGGATGAACCCGCCCTCGTCGGGGTCGATCCCGGGCGCGTCCGGGTCGCCCCCCTCGAGTTCGCGGTAGAGACCGGGTCCGAGGTAGAGCCGCTGGAACGTCCCGCGGAGCCGTTCGCGGTCCCACGCGTCGTGGACTCGCTCGCGACGGTTCGGGGCGAGCGCGTCCGCGACGACCGCCTCGGCGCCCGAGAGTCCTCCGCCGGTGGCCGCGACGAGATCGGCGAACCCGCCGGGGTCGCGGTCGAACCCCTCGCGGCTCGCGAGCACGTACAGCGCGACGGCGTACGTGAGTTCCCAGTCGTTGTTGAATCCGCCGGCGTGCTTGAACCGCTGGAGGTCGCTGCACGGCGGTAGGAGTCGGCCACGTCGACGAGCACGCCGTCGACGTCGAGGACGACGGCGTCGACGCGGAGCGGGCCGCTCACGCCCGCCAACCTCCGTTCGCGGTCGCGTCCCGCGCCCCGGGACGGTCGGTCCGGACGCGGAACAGCGTCGTCCCGTCGAGCGTCTCGGGGTCCGTCGGGACCACCGCCGGGTCGGTTCCGAGGGTGGTGAAAAAGCAGTCGGCGTCGCCGAGGCGGGCTACGTCCCGGAGCGGGCGCTGTAGCTCGGGCGGACAGCGCAGCGCGTAGACGACGTCGATGGACTCGTACCGGCCCGGGTCCGGGTCGGTGACGTCCTCGCGGGCGAAGGCCACGCCGGGCGGCGTCCCGCAGGGACGGACGTCGGTGGCGACGACCTCGACGCCCCGGTCGGCGAGTCCGGCGGCGACCTCGGGGCGCCCGCCGACCCCGACCTCGACGGCGCGGTCGTATCCTGCCAACCGGGAGACGAGGGCCGCGCACGAGTCGTGCAACACGTCGGGACGTTTATGAACTGGCCAGTCTAAGGCTTTCGCATGCACGTCGACATCGTGCCGGTGGGCGATGTCCCCGCTGTCGTCAAGCGGGAGGCCTCCGCTGGACTGCGGACGGTCTACGACTGCGAGGTCACTATCCACGACCAGCAGGACGTCCCCGACGGCGCGTACGACCCCGGCCGGCAGCAGTACCGGGCCGAGGAGTTCATCGAACTCGCCTCCAGGGTGGGGTCGGGGGAGAAGAACATCGCCATCACGCCCGACGACCTCTACTACCGCCGGCGCAACTACGTCTTCGGCCTCGCCTACCTCTCCGGCAACGGCTCGGTCATCTCCACGTTCCGCCTCCAGACCTCCTCGGACGGCGGGCTCGCGTCGAAGTCGACCGGCGACGTGTTCGCCGACCGCGTCCGCAAGGAGGTCGTCCACGAGATCGGCCACACCCTCGGGCTGGAGCACTGCGACAACAACCGCTGTGTCATGAGCTTCTCGCCCACCGTCCGCGAGGTCGACGTCAAGGAGGAGACCCTCTGTGGTACCTGTCAGCGGTCGGTGCTCTGACCCGCGCGACTACCGCCGTCCGTCCGCCCCGTGCCCCGCCGCGACACCTCGAACACGACGCGGTCTCCCGCCCGGAGCCCATACGCCCGGATCGAGGCGCCGGCGCTCACCCGACGCGTTCGGCGGGGTCCAGCGTCCCCGAGAGCGGCGGCGGGAGTAGCACCCCGGTGTCGGGGTGCCCGGAGCGCCACTGCCCCCACGTCGTCACCGTCGAGGGGCGTATCTCCAGGCTCTCGCCCGTCCTCGGACCGCAGATGGCCTCCGCGAGCACCTGGCTCCAGCGCGAGCCGGTCGGCTCGTCGTACATGACGAGGTTGCCCGAGTCCCGGACGCTCGCGTCGGGATCCGATTCGCTCGCGCCGACGACAGTGCCGTCAGCCTCGCTCGCGGCCGCGTAGGCGTCGGGGGGTTTCCACAGCAGCCCCGTGACGCCGAACGTCGCCACCTCGCCGTCCAGCTCCCGGCTCGCCACGAGGCCGGACCGACAGATCGGGCAGTACGTCACGAGCAGCGGGTCGCCGAGAGTGTCGTTCACCACCTCGTGTCGGGCGAGCACCGCGAGCGGGTACGCGTGCGCCGCGCCGTCCCTGGAGACGCCGAGGACCACCCGGTCGTCGGTCAGCCCGCCCGGGCGGTACGCCTCGGGCAGATCAGCGCCGTCCCAGTTAGCCCCGAAAGCGGGGTCGTCGATGGCCGGGATGGCGTCGGGGCGGCGCTCCTCCTCGCAGATCGTCCCGGGGTAGCCGTACTCGGCGATGCCCGGATACTCCGTCGTCGGCTCCTCGCTTCCGTCCCCGCCGCGGTAGCCGACGAGACAGCCGGCCGTGCCGGCGAGTCCGGTCGTGACGCCCGCGAGGAACGCACGGCGCTCCACGGGGATCCGTTTCGCGTCGAGCGAGGTAAGGGCGCGGCGGCTGTGCGGTGGCTGTGCGGTGGCTGTGCGGTGGCTGTGCGGTTCGACGGAGCGGGCGGCTCGGATGAGGAGCCTCGTCACAAGGGGCTCGGTGGGGGTAACCCTCGTCACTGCCGCCGGACGGTGGTACGACCTCGCCGGGTTTCACTCTTGTCGGTCGCCGAGGTCCTCGGCCGGGTCCCCGAAGGGCGGTCACCGGACGAGCCGTCCGGCGGGGCCGGAGCTCCCCCGCTCGAACGCGACGGTCCCCGGGAGTTCCGTGACGCACTCGCGGCAGTACCGGTAGCCGGCCTCGTTCTCGGTACCACACTCCCGGCACTCGACGGTCAGGTCGCCGTCGCGGGCACCCGACGACCCCTCACGGGCGTCCCCCCGGGCGTCCCCGGCGACCGCGGACCCGACCGACCGGGCGATCCGGTACGCGAGGTACGCGCTCAGCGCGTTCACCGCGACTGCCGCGACCGCGAAACCCACGAGCGGATCGGTAGGGAGACCGGGCAGTTGCGGCATCATACCAGCGTGGAAGTACGGGCGAAACGGACTAAAATCCAACGGGGCGGGGCCCGGATGCACGTTCGGCCCCGATCGGCGAGGCGCCCGTTCACTCCCAGCCGGCGAGGTCGGCGTGTTCGCGTGCGACCGCCCGGATCCCCCCAGTATCGAGGGGGCCCCGTTCGGTCCGGACGGCGGTCACGAGGCCCGGTGCCTCGAGGCGGGGCTCCTCGTCGGGGCTGATCTTGTCCGCGGCACAGACGGCGTGGAGGGGGACGTCCTCGCGGTCGGCGGCCAGCGCCGCCGAACGGGTTCCGGTCTTGTTCACCACCGAGCCGTCGGCGAGGACGGCGTCGGCGCCGACGACCACCGCGTCCACCTGGTGGGTGGCGAGGACGTGCGCGACGGCCGCGTCGGTGTGGAGGGTGACCCGGTACTCGCCGGCGAGCCGCTCGGCGACGCCGACCCCCTCGCGGGCGGGCCGGGACTCGGCGACGAAGACCCGTTCGAGCGCCGTCGCTCCGAGGAGCGCCCGCCGGACGGTTCCGGACCGGGAGAGCGTGAGGACCCGGTCCCAGTCGGGGTCGAGGGTGGCAGCCCCGGCGTCGGCCTCCCGTGCTCTGCGGTGTCCCTCGACGGCGGCCCGTTCGACCGCGTCCCGCTCCCCGCTCGCCTCGTGCATCGCCCGGTTCACGCGGTTGGCGACGACGGCCATCGACGGCCGGGCCGAGCGCAGATCGCGGGCGACGCTTGCGAGGTCCTCCCAGTCGCCCGCGCGCTCGACCGCGATCGCGGCCTCGTCGCGGAGACACTCGAGCGCCCGGAGCGAGAGGTACGACGACCCGTGCTCGGCGTCCTCGGCGATCGTCCCGGGCGTGGGCCGGAGGCGGTCGTATGAGGTCCAGAGGTCGGGAACTGTCTCGCGGGCTTCGCCCGCTCGGCGTTCCGAAGCCTCGCTCGTCTCCCGCCGGAGTATCTCGGTCGGCGGGACCCACTCGTACCCGGCGGTCTCGTCGTTCGTCTCCACCTCTCGGGTCGTGCAGTCGAACAGGTAGGGGTGGACCCGCCAGGCGTACTCGCCGTCCTCGACGGGGAACGGCTCGCCCCGCCGGACGAGGTCGAGGGTCGCGGGGTCGATGCCGGTCTCCTCGCGTATCTCCTCGTGTGCCGCGCCGTCCGGGTCGCTTCGCTCTCGGGTCGCTCCGCTCCCCGTCTGCTCGCGGCTCCGCCGTCCCTTCGCGGGCTCCGCCCGCTCACACGGCCCGCGGGGCTTCGCCCCGCGCTGCTCGCACGGCCCGAGGGACCTCCGGTCCCTCGCTGGTCGCCCTTCCGAGGCCTCGCTCCCTTCGATCGCTGCGGCCTCGCGCTCCGCGTGCCCGGCAACCCCACCCCACCGCCCGGGGGAGGAACCGACCTCGTCGCTCCGGCGGAGCAGGACGACCTCCCCGGCGTTGCGGAGGAACACGGTGACGACCTCCGTCGGTTCGTCGTCGGTCATACCCGCGTCGACGGGGTGGGCACAGATTAACGTGGGTACCGGCCTCACCGTGTCGTATGCGCCTGGCCATCATCGGCGACTCACACGTTCCGTCGCGCGAACCGGCCATCCCCGAGTGGGTCCTCGAGCAGTGCCGGTCGGCCGACCACGTGATCCACACGGGGGACTACGACTCGCCGGGGACCCTGGAGACGGTCCGCGAGGCGAGTCCCGAACTGACGGCCGTCCACGGGAACACCGACCCCGACCTGGGGCTCCCGACGACGGCGACCCTCGACGTCGAGGGGGTGCGGTTCGTCGTCACCCACGGGACCGGCGACATCGAGGGGTACGAGGAGCGGGTCGCGGGGATCGTCGACGCGAACGCGGCCGACGGGCCGACGGTCGGCGTCTCGGGGCACACCCACCAGGTGATGGACCGCGAGGTCGGGGGCTACCGGCTGCTGAACCCCGGGTCCTGCACGGGCGCGAGTCCGGCCGGCGCGACGACGATGATGAGCGCGATCGTCGAGGACGCCGTCGACGTGACCGTCCACGAGGGGTAGATCCGGTCCGGAGCTCCGGGGCGACCGGTCGCCGGGAGCCCGTGGACGGGATCCCACGGAACGGGCCGGAACGCCCCGTGGATTCGCAATACGTGGCGAACACGCCGGATTTATAACCGAGGATAGCCCACTCACGGACGTTATGGGACAGACACTCACGGAGAAGATCCTGGCCGACCACCTCGTCGACGGGGAGCTGGAGACGGGCGAGGAGATCGGGATCGAGATCGATCAGGTCCTCACACAGGACACCACGGGGACGCTCGTCTGGCTGCAGTTCGAGGCGCTCGACCTCGACGAGGTACAGACGGAGATCGCGGCGCAGTACTGCGACCACCAGACATACCAGTTCGACTTCAAGAACACGGACGATCACCGCTTCCTCCGGTCGGCGGCGGGCACCTTCGGCGCGTACTTCTCGCGGCCGGGCAACGGCATCTGTCACAACGTCCACCGGGAGAACTTCGCGGCGCCGGGCAAGACGCTCCTCGGCTCGGACTCGCACACGCCGACCCCTGGGGGGATCGGCCAGCTCGCCATCGGGGCCGGCGGGCTCGACGTCGCCGTCGCGATGGGCGGCGGCCCCTACTACATCGAGATGCCCGAGGTCGTCAGCGTCAGGCTCGAGGGTGAACTCCCCGAGTGGTCCACCGCCAAGGACGTCATCCTCGAGATGCTCCGGCGGCTCACGGTCAAAGGTGGCGTCGGGAAGATCTTCGAGTACACCGGGCCGGGCGTCGAGAGCCTCTCCGCGCCCGAGCGCATGACCATCACCAACATGGGGACGGAGCTGGGTGCCACGTCGTCGCTGTTCCCGACCGACGAGCGGACCCGCGAGTACCTCGCGAAGCAGGACCGCGAGGAGGAGTACGTCGAGCTCCAGCCCGACGAGGACGCCGAGTACGACGACGAGATCGTGATCGATCTCTCGGAGATCGAGCCGCTCATCGCCCAGCCGTCGATGCCGGACAACGTCGTCCCGGTCCGCGAGGCCGCGGGCCAGTCCGTCGACCAGGTCATCATCGGCTCCTGTACGAACGGCGGGTACGAGGACATCCTGCCGGCCGCGAAGATGCTCGAGGGGCGCTCCATCCAGCGACAGACCGAGATGATCGTCGCGCCCGGTTCGAAGAAGGCCAGCGAGATGCTCGCTCGCGGGGGACGGACGGCGGAGCTGATGGCCGCCGGCGTGAACTTCTCCGAGGCCACGTGCGGCGCGTGCATCGGGATCGGACACGTCCCCGCGAGCGACTCGGTGAGCGTGCGGACGTTCAACCGCAACTTCGAGGGCCGCTCGGGGATCGAGGACGACAGCGTCTACCTCTGCTCGCCGGAGGTCGCCGCCGCCGCGGCGCTCGAGGGCGAGATCGTCGACCCGAGGGACCTCGCCGAGGAGCTCGGTGACCTCGAGGCGCCCGGGTTCGAACTCCCCGAGGAGTACGAGGGCGCCGAGAACGACATCATCACGCCGGACGATCCGGTCGACGACGAGCTCATCAAGGGGCCGAACATCGGCGACGTCCCCCTGAAGGACGAACTGGACGCCCACCTGGCGGGGCCGACCCTCCTGAAGATGGCGGACAACATCACGACCGACCACATCATCCCGGCCACCCAGGACATCCTGATGTACCGGTCGAACATCCCGAAGCTCTCGGAGTTCACGCTCTCTCGCGTGGACGACTCGTTCGCCCAGCGGGCGCTCGACTCCGACGGCGGGTTCCTCGTCGCCGGCGAGAACTACGGCCAGGGCTCCTCGCGCGAGCACGCGGCGCTCTGCCCGATGTACCTCGGCATCGAGGGCGTCTTCGCCCGGTCGTTCGCCCGCATCCACAAGGCCAACCTGTTCAACTTCGGGCTCATCCCGCTGACCATCGACGAGGAGACCTACGGGCGGATCGAGCAGGGTGATGAGCTCGAGATCGTCGACGACGTCGCCGACGCGGTCCGCTCGGGCCAGGAGGAGTTCACCGTCCGCGTCAACGGCGACTGGGAGTTCACGGCCCACCTCGACGCCTCCGAGCGCGAGCGGGAGATCCTCGCCGACGGGGGCAAGCTCTCACACACGAAGAAGCACGCCGAGTCAGGCGGCGACTCCTCCGCGCCCGCCGACGACTGAGCGGGCTTACGGCTGCCGGCTTCGTTCCGAACGGGCTTTTTTCCGAACGGATCGTCAGACTCGCGTGGCGACACCGACCTCACGGGGCGGGATGCGGGCGCGAGGGGACGAAACGGGAACGGGGAGGCTGGCGCGGCGGATCCGTGCCGTGTGGCGGGCGGGAGCGGCCGCTCGGCGGTCGGCTCCTCAAAAGCGGGGTGGGGGGTGGGGATGCACCCTTCGTTGGGTGCAGTCGCTGTTTTCACGGCTAGATACATGAACTTTTGGGTCTAGACGCGGCGTGCGCAGACGGGTGGGTCCCGGGCCGGCGGGGGCGGGCGGCGGAACCGATATACCCCCACACCCGGTAGGGGTGGCCGTGACGACGACCACTCCCCGCGGGTCCGCCGATCCGGAGATCCGGCCGGCGGTCCGGGCGGACCTGCTCGAGGTGTTCCGCATCGAGCAGGCGTCGTTTCCACAGCCGTGGCCGTTCAGCGCGTTCGAGGAGTTCCTCGACTCCCCGGCGTTCCTCGTGGCCGCCGCCGCCGGCGACGGCGTCGTCGGCTACGTCGTCTCCGACACGGTGCCGAACCACGGGCAGGTATCGGGGCGTCGCTCCTCGAGCGGGCGCTCTCGGCCCTCGCCGCCGAGGGGACCGCCCGCGTGAAGCTCGAGGTCCGGGCCGGCAACGACGCGGCGATCCGGCTCTACCGCGGGTTCGGCTTCACGCACCACCACACCGTTCCCCGCTACTACGACGACGGCGAGGACGCGCTGGTGATGGTGCGCGGGTTCTGACACTACACGTGGCCTCTCGAACGTCCGAGACGGCGTGGCGAACGCGCTTTCGAGCCCCGAAACCCCCCACATATTGCCGCTAAACCGCCGTTATGGTGAATCTTTATACAGTTGGCCAACCTACGTCGTGATACCGATGGCAGACTCTAGTGCGGAGGACCTCTCGGACCTTCCGCCGAGCGCGAAGCTCGTCTACAAGGTGCTCGAGTACAACGGGGGCATGACCCAGAAGGGCATCGTCGAGGAGTCGATGCTCTCGGCCCGTACGGTACGGTACGCGCTGGAGCGCCTCCAGGGGATCGACGCGGTCTCCGAGGACGTGTACTTCGCGGACGCGAGGCAGAACCTCTACCAGATCACGCCCGAGGCGATGGCGGAGGCGTCCGCCGAGACGGCCGCGGCGGACGACTGAGCGTCGCCCAACCGCGTCGCTCGCCACGTCCGAGGAGGGACAGGCCCATCCCGGAGCGTAAGGGCTATCCGCCAGCGCGGGGTCGTTCCGGGTGCGGGGCCGTGGTCTAGTGGTTATGACGCGTCCCTTACAAGGACGAGGTCCGTGGTTCAAATCCGCGCGGCCCCATGAGACCGCCGAACAACAGCGAGGCGTGTCGAATCATGGACGACGGATTTGAACCCTGCCGTGGAGCGAACGTAGTGAGCGGAACGGCTCCGGTTCAAATCCGCGCGGCCCCATCGTTCTGCGACGAGCGGACGCGAGGAGCGAAGCGTGGACGCAAGCGGATTCTGAACCCTACGAGACGAGCGAAGCAAGTCCCGCTCCGGTTCAAATCCGCGCGGCCCCATCGTTCTGCGACGAGCGGACCGGGGGTCGGCGCGTTCCCGTGACCGGCCGGCGTCGCAACGCTTAGGCACGCCGGCACCCGAGGGGGAATGTGAACCGCAGCGGTGTCCTCCTCGTTCTCGTGGGGCTCCTGCTCGCCGGCGGTGTCGTCGTCGCGAGCGGGGCGTACCTGCCGTTCGTCTCGGCCCCGGGCTACCAGCCGACGGCGACCGACACCGCGACCGCGACGGCGGGTTCGACCGCGGCCGGTGGCGACGGGACCGCCTCGCCGACGGAGGATCGGTACGACCACGCCACGGTGACGGTGCTCGACGCGAACGGGACGGAACTGGGTAGCGTCCGCGTGGCGGTCGCGGACACGACGGCAAAGCGCTACACCGGGCTCTCGAAGACGGAGTCGCTCCCCGAGGACCGCGGGATGCTGTTCACCTACGACGCCGAGGGGAACCACACGTACGTGATGCGGGACATGTCGTTCGGGATCGACATCGTCTACATCGACGCGAACCGGACGATCAGGACGATCCACCACGCGCCGGAACCGGTCGAGGGCGAGGACGGCGGGGACCAGCGCTACCCGGGCGAGGGCCAGTACGTCCTCGAGGTGAACTACGAGTGGACGACCCGCCACGGGGTCGAGCCCGGCGACCGGGTGCGGATCGAGGGGCTCGAGAACGGGTGAGCGCCGCCGTCGCCGGGGTAACACCCCGGACCGGTCGGGCGGGAGGCGCCGCCGTCGTATCCGTGCGGGAACTTTTATGGATTTAAGCGAACCCTTTTGCACGGCGGACCTGAATATATAATCGATGGACGTAGCCGCGGCCGACGAGGACGACCCCTTCGAGGAACAACGGGAGAACGCCGAGAACCCGATGCGGCGGCTGTTCGCCGAGTACGGGGTGGAGAACAAGCTCGCGTTCGCCGTCGGCCTGTTCTCGAGCGTCGTCGCCCGGGTTCTGGACCTGATGCCGCCGGTGCTCCTGGCGCTGGCCGTCGACGCCATCTTCTACGAGGAGCGGCCGTTCAGCATCTGGCTCGTCCCGGACGCGTGGCTGCCGGCCGGCCGCCCCGGCCAGCTCTACCTCTCCGCGGGGCTGATCGCCGCGGCGTTCCTCGGCGGGGCGGCGTTCCACTGGACCCGCAACTGGGGGTGGAACTCCTTCGCCCAGAACATCCAGCACGACGTCCGGACGGACACCTACGACAAGATGCAGCGGCTGAACATGGACTTTTTCGCCGACAAGCAGACCGGCGAGATGATGTCCATCCTCTCGAACGACGTCAACCGGCTCGAGCGGTTTTTAAACGACGGGATGAACTCCGCGTTCCGGCTGGGCGTGATGGTGCTCGGCATTGCGGCCATCCTGGTCTACTGGAACTGGCAGCTCGCCCTCATCACGCTCGGCGTGGTGCCGCTGATCGCCTTTTTCACGTACAAGTTCATCCGGACCATCCAGCCCAAGTACGCCGAGGTCCGCTCGTCGGTCGGGCAGGTGAACTCCCGGCTGGAGAACAACCTCGGCGGCGTCCAGGTGATCAAGACATCGAACACGGAGGACTTCGAGTCCGACCGGGTCGAGGACGTCTCCCAGGACTACTTCGACGCCAACTGGGACGCCATCGGCACCCGGATCAAGTTCTTCCCGGGGCTGCGCCTGCTCTCCGGAATCGGCTTCGTCGTCACGTTCGTCGTCGGCGGGGTCTGGGTGCTGACCTACCAGGCGACCGGGAGCGCGCCGCTCTTTTTCAGCGGCTCGCTCACCCCCGGGCAGTTCGTCGGGTTCATCCTGTTCACCCAGCGGTTCATCTGGCCGATGGCCCAGTTCGGGCAGATAATCAACATGTACCAGCCGCGTCGTCTACGAGGACGTGACGTTCGGCTACGACGACGCCGAGGCGGTCATCGAGGACGTCTCCTTCGAGGTCGAGGGGGGCGAGACGCTCGCGCTCGTCGGGCCGACCGGCGCCGGGAAGACCACCGTGCTGAAACTCCTGCTTCGGATGTACGACGTCGACGAGGGGCGGATCACCATCGACGGCCAGGACCTCCGGGACGTAACCATCCCGAGCCTCCGCGAGCGGGTGGGCTACGTCTCCCAGGACACGTTCCTGTTCTACGGCACCGTCGAGGAGAACATCACCTACGGGACGTTCGACGCCACTCGCGAGGAGGTGGTCGAGGCCGCGAAGATGGCCGAGGCCCACGAGTTCATCACCAACCTCCCGGAGGGCTACGACACCGAGGTCGGCGAGCGCGGCGTCAAACTCTCGGGAGGGCAGCGCCAGCGGATCTCCATCGCCCGGGCCATCCTCAAGGACCCCGAGATCCTCGTGCTGGACGAGGCGACCAGCGACGTCGACACGGAGACGGAGATGCTCATCCAGCGCTCGCTCGACGGGCTGACCGAGGACCGGACGACGTTCGCCATCGCCCACCGGCTCTCGACGATCAAGGACGCCGACACCATCGTCGTCCTCGAGGGTGGGCACATCGTCGAGCGGGGCGCCCACGAGGAGCTGCTCGGCGAGGACGGCCTCTACGCCCACCTCTGGGGGGTCCAGGCGGGCGAGATCGACGAACTCCCCGAGGAGTTCGTCGAGCGGGCCGCCCGGCGCCAGGCGCGGATCGAGGCGACCGACGACTGATACGGTCGTGCGTAGTCTTTTACCGAAGATGACCGACCCCGCCCGGGTGATCGGCGGCAGATCGTTACGCACGACCGTATGATACGGCCGTGCGCCGTCAGGTACCCCGATACCCGGCACTACCCGGGTGACTGACGGGACCTCGTTACGCACGGTCCTCGATACGGGGGGGTCCCTCTCGACCGGTCGGACCGCTCACACCGTCTCGGCCTCCTCCACTCTCACCGGGTTCCCCTCGACGTACCGCTCGACCCGCTCCCCGAACGACCCCTCGCCCGGCCAGTCGACCGGTTCGGCGGGGTCGAGGCGGTCGGGATCGCCGACGTACACGGCCGCGTGTCCACCTCGGCGTTCGGTGACGGGGACCGACACCCGGACGTAGAGGCCGTCGGTGACCCCCTCGTACCGGTCGAGCGCGTCGACCCGCTCGGTTCGGAGGAGCCGCCCCTCGACCTCCCCCCCGGGGGCGAGCGTCGGGTACCGGCCGTCGACGCGGCGGAGGCCGTGGAGCCGTGCCGGCACGAGGAACGCGAACCCGTCGGTCCCGAGCACCGCGGCCGCGCGGTCGCGGTCGGTCAGGGTCCCGTAGGCGAAGACATCCATGGCGCAGAACGGGGCCGCCCGGGTCGCGGAGGCCGGCCCTACCGCTCGCCGACGGGGACGAACTCGCGGTCGGTCTCGCCGACGTAGCGTGCCCGCGGCCGGATGAGGCGGTTGTCCGCCTGGTACTCGAGGACGTGTCCGATCCAGCCGCCGGCGCGGCTCATCGCGAAGATGGGGGTGTACATCTCGATGGGGATGCCGAGCTGGTAGTAGACGGTCCCGGAGTAGAAGTCGACGTTGGGGGCGATCCCGTGCTCCGTCAGCCCCCTCTCCTCGTCGAAGTAGCGTTCGATGGCGGCGGCCATCTCGAACCACTCCCGATCGCCGGTCACCTCGGCGAGCTCCTCGGACTTCGCGCCGAGGATCTCCGCCCGCGGGTCCTTCACGTTGTAGACGCGGTGGCCCATCCCGGGGACGCGCCAGTTCTCGCGCTCCTCCTGGAGGCGGGTGACGTACTCGACGGGATCGGCGTCGGCCCCGTCGATCTCGAAGAACAGCTCCATCACGTCCTGGTTGGCGCCGCCGTGGAGCGGGCCCGACAGGGCGCCCACGCCGGCGACGACGGAGGAGTAGAGGTCCGCGAGCGTGGAGGCGACCACCATCGCGGTGAACGTCGAGGCGTTCAGCCCGTGGTCGGCGTGGAGGGTCAGCGCCATGTCGAACGTCTCGGCGGCGGTTTCGTCGGGCTCCTCGCCGGTCATCATGTAGAGGAAGTTCGCGGCCAGACCCAGGTCCTCGCGGGGGTCGACCGGCTCCTCGCCGCGGCGGAGGCGGTCGAACGCCGCGAGAGCGGTCGGGATCTTTGCGGTGATCCGCCGCCCCTTCCGCGTGGCGGCCTCCAGGTCGGTCGGCTCGGCGTCGGACTCCGGGTCCTCGGCCGAGAGATAGGAGACGAGCGTCCGGAGCGCGGCCATCGGGTCCCCCCCGGCGTCGGCGAGCCGGCGGGCCACCGCGAGGACGTCCTCGTCGACGGGCATCTCGTCGGTCATCGAGTCGGTGAACGAGTCGATCTCCTCGGCGGTCGGGAGCTCCCCGTGCCAGAGCAGGTAGACGACCTCCTCGTAGCTGGCCCCCTGGGCGAGGTCGGCGATGTCGTAGCCCCGGTAGACGAGCTTCCCCTCGTCACCGTCGATGAACGAGAGCGACGACTCGGCGACGAGCACGCCCTCGAGTCCCTTCTTCAGTTCCGGGTCTGCCATAGGGGGGGTTCCTATGCGCGGGAAAAAAGGGTTGTCGTTACCACGCGGACGACGCACGTCCGACTCGCCGGCGGCGGCCGGCGAGGGACCGGCCGCCCCCGGCCCCGGCGCGTGGCATCCCCCACCGGGCGTCCCACCGTACCGGGGTGACGTTCGCCCCGGGACCCTTTTATCCGCCGCGGGGGAACGCGGGGCATGGCCGTCGACGACCTCGAGTACGAGCCCGTCTCGGTGAAGGCGGTGCTGGCGGAGATGAAGGACACCGCCGAACTCCTCATCGACCTCTCGTACTCGGCGGTGCTGCTCGGGAGCGACGAGGTGGCGAGGGAGGTGCTCGAACTCGAGGAGCGGATGGACGTCCTCCAGATGAAGGCCCGGATGAGCCTGCTGCTGGCCGCCCGCAATCCCGAGGACGCGGAGGCGCTCGCGCCCGTGCTCGGGGTGGTGGGCGCGGCCGAGAAGATCGGCAACGCCGCCGGCGACATCGCGAAGGTGGTCCTCGAGAACGTCGGGCTTCCGGAGGCGATGCGGGCCGCCCTCCCCGA
Organism: Halobacteriales archaeon QS_5_70_15; assembly: GCA_003022005.1. Next base: position 36,945 of record PXRQ01000080.1, on the reverse strand, counting down.
GGCCGTCGAGACGCTCGTCCCCGCGAGGCTCGACGCCGACTCCCCGTACGTGGAGCACACGCTCGGCGAGGCCCACCTCGAGACGAAGACTGGCGTGCGCGTCATCGCCATCCGCCGCCCCGACGGCTGGCTGTTCTCCCCCGGGGCGGGGACGGTCCTCCGGCCGAACGACGTGCTGCTCCTGCGCGGCCCGGAGGCCGGCATCGCCGCGGTGTACGAGGTGGTCACCGGCGGGTCCTACGATACCCCCGAGATGCCCGAGCCGAACCTCGCGGACCTGGAGCGGGCGGTCGACTCCATCATCCACATGAAGGACATGTCCGAACTCGCGGTCGATCTCGCCTACGGCGCCGTCCTCTTCGACTCCGACGGCATCGCCGAGGAGGTGCTCGAGCTCGAGGCGGAGGTCGACGCCCTCGAGGACCGCTTCGAGGCGTGGATACTCAAGGCCGCGGCCGGGACGGACGACCCCGTCCGGCTGCGGGGACTGATGCACCTCGCGGGCGCGACGGAGGTCATCAGCGACGCCGCCCTCGAGATGAGCGAGGGCGTCCTCCGGGGACTGGGTACCCACCCGGTCATCGCGGAGGCCGTCCGGGAGTCCGACGAGGTCATCGTCCGCTACGAGGTGGCGTCCGGGTCGACTCTCGACGGCGCCACCCTCGGCGAGGAGATGGTCAAGACCGAGACGGGGATGCGGGTCATCGCCGTCAGGCGCGGCCCGGAGGCCGGGGCCACCCGCGTCGGCGACTGGGTCGTCTCCCCGGGACCGGGGACGGAACTCCACGCGGGCGACGTGTTCGTGGCGAAGGGGACCCGGAGCGGCGCCGAGCGGCTGGCGGACCTGGCCGGCGCAGAGGCGTAGCGCGCTCCGGCTCAGTCCCGCCCGCCGCCCGCCCCGTCCTCCACCTCCACCTCCATCTCCCGGACCCGCCTGATCGCCACCCCGACCGTGATCAGGGCGGTCAACAGGAGGCCCACGCCGACCGCCAGAACGAACGCCAGCGCGGCGTAGAGGAAGACGGGATACTGTGCGGCCGCGGCGCCCCGGACCACGGGCACGAGGAGCGCCAGCGCGAGCACCGCCCCGACGGCGAACCCGACCTTCGCGTTCCGGGCCACCCCGAGCGCCGCCAGGAACGCGGCGGTCCCCGGGCGGTCCGGCCGGTCGTCGGTCGCCTCCGCGCCCGGTTCGCCGGGGCCGGGTGTCGCGTCGCTCACGCCCGGAGGGAGGGCCGCCGGACGGATATACTGTCGGTCGCCGCGCGGTTCCGGCTCCGGTCCCCGGTCCGCCCCCCACGCGGGGCCTATGTGCCGATACCGAACGGTCTAAGAACGTCCCCCTACGGTTGAGTAGTAATGACCACCCTCGGCACGGCGAGCGCGGCCCCCGGCGAGGTGTCAGTGGGTCGCCTGTCCGTGGGCGAGGCCCGCGACGGCTCCGAGGTCGCCCTCCCGGTCTGTGTGATCAACGGCGCCCGCGACGGCAAGACCCTCTACGTGCAGGCGGTCTCCGACGGCGACGAACTCAACGGGCTCGGCGTCGTCCAGCGGTTCGTCCCCCGGGTCGATCCAACGGAGCTCTCGGGGACGATACTCGTCACCGGCATCGTCAACCACTACGGGTTCCAGATCGCCGAGCACCGCAACCCGATCGACGACACGAAGCTCAACCGCACCTACCCCGGTGACGAGAACGGCACCGCCAGCGAGCGCATCTCCCACGCCACCTTCCAGGCCGCCACCCGCGCGGACCTCGTGCTCGACCTCCATCAGGGCTCGACCTCGCGGATGATCGACGAGGCGCGGGTCCGGTGCGGTCCCCGTCACCGCCTCCACCGGGACTGTCTCGACCTCGCGAAGGTGTTCGGCACCGGCTACATCCTCGACCAGAAGGGCCCCGACGGCCAGCTCGCCCGGGCCGCCCCCGACGAGGGTATCCCCACCATCGACCCCGAACTCGGCGGGAGCGTCGGCTGGGACGAGGAGTCGATCCGGGTCGGCGTCCGCGGCGTGATGAACGTCCTCACCCACTACGGCTTCCTGGACGGCGCCATCGCAACCGAACCGCAGGTCCGGGCGAGCGGGTTCGACCAGTACGGCTCGCCCGGCGGCGGGCTCGTCACCATGCTCCGGGAGCTCGGCGAGGAGGTCTCCCGCGGCGAGGACCTGTTCGAGGTGACCGACGCCTTCGGCAACGTCAAGGACACGGTCACCGCCGACTCCTCGGGCGTGTTCTGGCGGGCACGGCGGCTCCCGCAGGTCGCCGCCGGCGAGTACGTCTGCTCGGTGGGGACCGACATCGATAGCTACTAGCCACCACTTTTCACTTCGTCGGGTTTCCTCGCTCGGGCCTCAGGTTGACTCGCTTCGCTCGTCCGCCGACGTCCTCGTTCGCTGGCGCTCACGAGGACTCCGGCGCTCGCTGCGGGAACCGTGTGACGGCGGAGCCGCCACGGACTCGGTGGCGGGCTGGCCCGCCACCCGCGCCGAATTACGGCTCTCAAGTGTGTGTCTCGACGGGACGACAACTGGCGAGTGGCCCGGATTCCCGACTAAACCAAGTACCACATGGCGACCAGCGAAAACAGAAGCGTCTCGATCAGGATCACCTTGATACTGAACTCCGGGACGGCTCTGGTCCTGATCTCCTTGGTAGTACCTTGCATGATAGTTAACTCCGTCCTCAATAAAAAAACAAAATAGTTCTTACGATACTCATGATCTCTCGGAAAACGGGAGGATGGGAACTCCGTTCCCGTAACGTCCGGTTTCTAAATGAGTCACTCGGAAAATACCGCGAGCGGTTCAGCCGAACTGTTGCATAGATGCTCTGTATTCAGCACGGGATTTCTGATAGAAGCTAAACAGTCCTCAACGGCCGTACTGAACACAGAGAGCAAGTCTTGCACGGTAGCATCCCGACAGATCGGGTAGAGTAGTCATCAGATACATCAATACTCTACTGCTCCAGCGTCACAGTCGTCTCTTAGCCTTCCCCCTTTTGCGGTAGTAGCGAAGACGTATATGCCCTGAAACCGTAGGGAGGGCGTGGATCAAATTAACGTCGCTGACGTAGCTGATCAGTTGGCTGCGGACGGGGAGATGGAAACCGAACTGATGCGTGAGGTATCGTTCAGTCTCCAGGTGATGCGGTTCGAGCCGGGTGACGAGGATCCGATGCACGCTCACGCCGAAGAAGAAATTTACGTCATTCATACGGGCGAAGCGACGCTCGTGACCGAAGACGAGTCGGTTGAGGTCGCGTCGGGTGACGTTGTCCATCTCGGGTCCGGGACGGACCACCAGTTTACCGACTTCACCGACGAGTTCGTCGTCGCGGTGATGTACGCGCCCGCCGAGGGCTCTCAGGCGGTGTAAGAATCGATCGCACTCGAGAGCAGGAGCGCCCCTAACTGCGTCCCTGCCTACTTCTTCGGTCTCGACCGGTCCCTGAGGGCAAGTTCGACTCATCTACCGAACCAAATCTGGCTGCTGACTTCAGCCGCTGTATGCAGCACGGCTTTCTGATAGAAGTCGAACAATTCTCGACAGCCGTGCTGAATACAGGGCGTGTATCTTGCCCTTACCATAGCCGATCAACGCCCCAACGTCGTTTCAAGAGATACGTGAACCATTGCGTTACAGAAACGAAGAACCGCACCCTTACCCCTATGGGGATAGTACGACTGGTAATGGTTCCCGCTAATAACCACTCCGAGCGCCAGCCTTCTCACAAGGCAACGCTCCACTGTCCGAATTGCAACCACGAAAGTCGAATTAATGGGGACTGGATCATCCACATCCTCCCTGACCATCTCGACTACGAGTGTCCCGAATGTGGAGAGACGATTGAGTCCCGTTCTGATGGACCAGATATGATTATCCCCACGTAGAGAATCACTTCAGTTCAGGGACTGATCGACAGACTGGAATCCACCCAGTATAACTGAACGTCTGATTTATTGTCATTTGTGTACAACCAGCGACGAGCGACTGACCCTCTCCATTCAGCAGACCGTCTGTATCATCTGCTGAGGATTTCAACAGGGACAGTCGGTTTCGTGTCTCTCTCGTTTCTCTCGGGAGGGCGTTAGACGCCAGAGGGTGGGATCAGAGAAACGCGGTCAGACTCGCTTCCGACAGCCGGAAGGCGAGCGCCTGTCCGCCGAGGATCATCACCGCCGCGGCGATACCGAGCCAGTAGACTCGCTTGCGGAGGGTCCGTTCGGCCGCGTCCGCGTCGCCGCGGATCAGGACCGCCTGGGCACGTCCCCCGTCGGTGGCGTGAGCGCCGTCGGTCCCGAGGAGCTCGTCCGGCGGCGCCCGGTCGATCAGGCGCTGCCCCGGGAACTCGCCCTGATCCGGGATGCCGACGACCGTCACCGGCTCGTCGGCGGGGACGTACGTCCCGATGGCGCGGAGCTTCGAGTCCCGCTCGTCGGGGTCCGGGAGGTCCGGACGTGCTCGCAGGAACTCGGCCGCCGCGTCCGGGAGCGGTTCGTCCGGCTCGAAGGTGCTGATCCGTTCCGCGTTCGAGAAGCCCCGGTGTCCGCCCGCGTCCACCGCCACCGCGCCGTCGCCGAGGGTGAACTCGACCTCCCGCACGTCCCCGGCGATGTTCTTCCGGACTGTCCGGGTACCGACCCGCTCCCGGCGCTGGAGTATCCAGTCGGTGTGGACCGCGGGGAGGCCGGTAAAGGGGGTTCGTGCCTCCCCCTCGCTCCCCGTCTCGACCGACGGCGTCCCGGACGTGGCGACGGCCTCCTCGCCGCTCCCGACCGTCAGACGGTCCGGGGCGACGTGTCTCGCCCGGTCGAGGAGCCGGTACTCGTCGACCGAGGTAACGGCCATGACGCCGAAGTAGAAGCCGACGCCGGCGATGGCGGCGCCGAACATCCAGAGGTCGCTCCCGTCGGTGGTCGTCGTCCCGGCCAGCAGCGGGAGGAACACCCATGCCGACGCAACCGTCAGCACCGTCCAGCCCTTCGCGCCGCTCACCCCCGTCTTCCGGGCGAGCTGGTCCGCGACCGACGGCTGGTACCACCGGGCGAACGCGGCACACGCCAGTGCGACCGCGAGGAATCCGAGGTACGTGACCCAACCCATGCCGGCTCCTCCCCGGCTTCGGACTAAAACCGCCGGACCGTATTCAGGGGGTAGCGGGTCCCGCCCCGACCCGGCGGACCGCTCCCGGTCGGCGTCGGTCCGTCACGTTCAACCCTCGCGCCTATCGACACCTACTCGGGCGGCCCCGGTCCAGGTCCATCCATGTCCACCGACCTCCGCTGTCCCGCCTGCGGGAACGCGTACCCCGACCGGTGGCGGTGCGAGTGCGGCGAACCGCTCGAGTTCGCCGAGCGACCGCTTCCCGACGCCCCGGCGCCCGACGTGCCCGACGCGCGCGACGGGCTCTGGGCGTTCGAGGGCTTCCTGCCCGTCGAGCGGCGGGTCTCGCTGGGCGAGGGGTGGACGCCGCTCGTCGACGCGCCCGGGCGGGACTGTGCGTTCAAGCTCGATTACACGTTCCCGACGGGGTCGTTCAAGGACCGTGGCGCGGCGACGACCCTCTCCCGGGCGGCCGAACTCGGGGTCGACCGCGTCGTCGAGGACTCCTCGGGCAACGCGGGGGCGGCCATCGCGACCTACGCCGCCCGGGCGGGCATCGACGCGCGGATCTACGTCCCCGCGTCGGCGAAGGCCCCGAAGCTCCGGGCCATCGAGCGCGCCGGCGCCGAGGTCGAACGGGTCGAGGGGAGCCGCGAGGCCGTCACGGGGGCGTGCGTCGACGCGGTGGAAACGGGGGAGGGCTGGTACGCCAGCCACGCGTGGAACCCCGCGTTCCTCGCCGGGACGGCCACGATGGCCTACGAGATCGCCGCGGGGCGTGACTGGTCGGTCCCCGACGCCGTGGTGCTCCCGCTCGGTCACGGGACGATGTTCCTCGGCGCCTACCGGGGGTTCGCGGCGCTCCACGAGGCCGGGTGGACCGACGGGGTCCCGCGGCTGCTCGGCGCACAGGCCGCGGGCTACGCTCCCGTCGCCGACGCGCTCCACGGGCCCTCCGCCGGCACCAACGACCTCGCCGACGGCATCCAGATACGCGAGCCCGTCCGGATGGGCGAGATCCGGGAGGCCGTCGAGGCGACCGGCGGCGACGCCGTCGCGGTCGGACGCGACGCCACCGAGCGAGAACTCGACCGACTCCACGCCGCGGGGTTCTACACCGAGCCGACGTGCGCGGTCGCGCCCGCGGCCCTCCGCGAGTACCGCGACCGGGGCGTCCTCGACCCGGAGGCGGACGTCGTCGTGGCGCTCTCCGGATCGGGACTCAAGACCTGACCCGCGCGGATCAGTAGGGCTCGTCCTTCAACCCGAGCAGGTAGGCCCCCGCGTTCGTCCCGGCGTGGAGCAGCGGCGTCAGCACCAGCACGGTGACGAGCACGGCCGGGGTGAACGTCTCGAGGAACCAGCCGGGCCGGACGAGCAGCGTGAGGACGAGCGCGCCGGCGACGAAGTCGAGCTGGTCGACGCCCGAGAAGGCGGCGCCGCGCTCCCGACCGGTCCGTCGCTTGAGGAACGAGGCGGTGATGTCGCCGAGCATCGCGCCCGCCGGGAGCGAGAGGAGGACGAGCGGCGGGAAGGCGGGCAGCGGGAACCCGGAGGCGGCTGGGACCCCGGGGCGGACGGCGTTCAGCGCCAGCCCGACGAGGGCGCCGGCGGCCGTCCCCACGAACGTCCCCCGCCAGGTCTTCCCGTCGCCGAGGATCCGGTTGCCCCCCAGCGTCCGCCCGCCGTCGATGGGCCTGCCGCCGCCGGCCAGCACCGCCGCGTTGTTCGGGACGTATGCGGGAAGCATCGTCCAGAACGCCACCGCGACCGCCTCCAGTACCATGCCGGGAGGTCCGGGGCGCCCGGCTTAGTTTTCCGGGGTTTCGATGCCGGGCACGAGCCGGATCGGGCGTCCGATATCGCGGGCCGACGATACGGGTTTAGCCGTTCTACAGTCGAACGGAAACGAATGAACGGAGGCGTTGTGGGAGTGGCATCCGCGCGAGTGAGCGAAGCGAACGAGCGCGGTTCACCCGCGACGAGCGACCAACGGGAGCGAGGAGCGCTTTTTCCCAAGTCTTTGCCTGAACGAGGGCCGTCAGGCCCGAGTGGAGTGCAAAAGTGGTTTCTACATCATTCCGCCCATGCCGCCACCCATACCGCCCATGCCGCCGCCCATACCGCCCATGCCGCCGCCGGGGGCGCCGCCCTCCTCCTCGTCGCCGGAGGTGGAGAGGTCGCCGGCGGCGATGATGTCGTCGATCTTGAGGACGAGGTTGGCGGCCTCGGTGGCCGAGGAGATCGCCTGCTCCTTGGCGTGGGCGGGTTCGACGACGCCGGCCTCGAACGTGTCGACCACGTCGCCGGTGAAGACGTCGAGCCCGGCCCGGACGTCGCCGTCGGCGTGGGCCGCGCGGAGGTCGACCAGCGTGTCGATGGCGTCGAGCCCGGAGTTCTCCGCGAGCATCCGCGGGACGAGTTCGAGCGAGTCGGCGAACGCCTCGACGGCCATCTGCTCGCGCCCGCTGACCGAGTCGGCGTAGTCGCGGACCCGGCGGGCGAGTTCGACCTCGACGGCGCCGCCGCCGGACAGCACGCGTCCGTCGGCGACCGTCTGGGAGACGACGTCCAGCGCGTCACCGACGCCGCGCTCGAGCTCGTCGACGACGTGCTCGGTCGAGCCGCGCAGGAGCAGCGTGACGCCGTGCTGCTCGACGTCCTCGTCGGCGTTCTCGACGTAGAACAGCTCGTCGGTCTCGTCGCGGCTGATGTTCGCCCGTCCGAGGTCCCCGGGTTCGGCGGCGTCGAGGTCGCTGACGATGTTCGCGCCGAGCACCTCCCGCAGGAACTTGACGTCGGACTTCTTCGTGCGGCGCACGGCCACGATGCCCTCCTTGGCGAGGAAGTGCTGGGCGAGGTCGTCGATGCCCTTCTGGCAGAAGACGATGTTCGCGCCGAGGTCCTTGATCTGCTGGACCTTCTCGCGGAGCTGCTTCTCCTCGCTGTCGAGGAACTGCTGGAGCTGGTCCGGGCTGTCGACCTGGAGCTCGGCGTCGACGTCGGTCTCCTCGATCTCGACGGGCTCGTCGATCAGCAGGACGTTCGCGTCGCCGAACTCCGCCGGCATGTCCGGGTGGACGGGGTCCTTGTCGATGACCGCGCCCCGCAGCAGCTCTGACTCGCCGGAGGAGCGGCCGGTCTGGGTCTCGATATTGATGTAGTCGAGGTCGACGACGTGCGACCCGTCGTCGGCCTCGACGGTGACCGCGCCGACTGCGTCGACGATGAGCTGGCCGAGCAGTTCCTTGTTGAGCTCGGCGCCCTTGCCGGTCATGGAGGTCTCGGCGACCTTCCGGAGGATCTCCTCGTCGTCGGTGTCGACGTCGACGGCGATGTCGTCGATCTCGTCGCGGGCCTTCGCGGAGGCCAGGTGGAACCCCTTGATGATCGCCGTCGGGTGGATGTCCTGCTCGAGGAGGTCCTCGGCGTTCTTCAGGAGCTCGCCGGCGATCGCCACGGCGGTGGTCGTGCCGTCGCCCGCCTCGTCCTCCTGTGTCTCCGCGACCTCGACGATCATCTCGGCCGTCGGGTTGTCGATGTCCATCTCCTGGAGGATGGTGACGCCGTCGTTCGTGACCGTGACGTCGCCCATCGAGGAGACGAGCATCTTGTCCATTCCTTTCGGGCCGAGCGTCGTGCGTACGGACTCGGCGACCGCGCGAGCCGCGCTGATGTTGTGGCTCTGCGCGTCGCGGTCCTTCATGCGCTGGGAGTCCTCGCCGAGGATGATCATCGGCTGACCCTGCATTCGCTGAGACATGTTCAGACGGATCGTTGTTCACGGTTCTATATAAAGTTTGATGGTCCGCTCCCGAACCACTCGGTGCTCGGGAACGACGGCGAACCGACATAACCGCGATACTACGGTCCGATACCGGCAGTCTGTGTGACGTGTTCACGCATGGTACGCTCCGACGACTCGGCCCGTCTCGATCGGGGTTTATATGCGGCTCACTCCGCGGGCTCCTTCCAGTTGACGACGACGGTCCCCACCACGAACGAGTCGGTCGATTCCTCCTCGCGGACGAATCGGAGGGTGTTCTCCCCCTCCTGCAGGGCGGCGCCGGAGATAGTGTCCATCCAGGACTGCCAGCCCTGCGCCGGCGGGATGTCGAACCCGGAGATCGAATCCCCGTTGAGCACGATGTCGTGGCCGTACGTCCCCACGTCGTAAGCCTGGAGCTGGAGGTAGGCGTCGCTCGGGTCGGCGGGAACTCCGCCCAGTCGACGTCCAGCCGCGACTCCGCTTCCCCGAGGTGTTCCATGAAGGTCACGAGCGCGTAGTTGGCCCGCCGGTCTGTCATGGGCGGTCGGTCGGTCGGTGGGCCTATAGACCCGGCGTTAGCGGCGGGCTGGAGGGTCCGTTACTCCCCCCGGTTCCTCGCCGGCGCTCGTCGCATCTATCGGAAGCCCGCGGCCCCATCGCTCGTGCGGTGCCCTCGCTGCCGATCCGCCACATCCGTCCGCGGATCGTTACGTCCGCCGCTCACACGAGGTCCTCGCTACAGCTCGGATCCCGCCGTTCCCCGCAGAAGCGTCGGGACGGGGAATTTGAACCGGACGGAGACGGTCCTGCCCGCTCGCAGCCGCTCGCTGCGCGGGCTGTGACTCGTAGGGTTCGAATCCTGCCGTCGACGGGACACGCGCTCGCGCAGTGGTGGGCGCACGAGGCGCTCACCGGCTTGCTCGCGCGAGAACACGCCGGGACAGGGATTTGAACCCTGGATCCCAGAGGGAACACGCTTTCCAGGCGTGCGCCTTACCACTCGGCCATCCCGGCTCGCGCCGGGCTAGCCGGTTCCGCCGCTTAAGACTGTTCCTTTCACCCGGCGACCCGCCCCTCGACCACGTAGGACGCGGCGCCCGCGACGACGCCGACCAGCAGCGCGACGCCGAACATCGCTTCGAGCGTGATCGTCTCGCCGGTCACCAGCCGGAACGCCTGCAGACCCACGAGGAACACGAGCGCCCCCGTGAGCCCCCACAGCAGGCTCGCCTTCGTCCGTCGGTTCATACGGTCGTGCGTAACGATGTACCGTCGATCACCCGGGCGGCGTGGGGTATCGCCGGTAACAGACTACGCACGACCGCATCACTCCACGACGGCGACCGCCTCGATCTCGACGCCGATGCCGAGGGGGAGCGCCCCGACCTCGACGGCGGACCGGGCGGGCGGATCCTCGGGGAAGTAGCCCGCGTAGGCTTCGTTCATCTCCTCGAAGTCCTCGATGTCGTCGAGGAACACCGTCGTCTTCATCACGTCCCCCATCGACGCGCCGGCCTCCGCGAGGATGGCGGCGACGTTGTCGAGCACCCGTTCGGTCTGCTCGGCGATGGAAGCGTCCTCGAGCACCTCGCCGTCGGGGGTGAGTGGTCCCTGCCCCGCGGTGAACACCAGTTCGCCGTTCGTCGTTCCCTGGCTGTACGCGCCGATGGCCGCGGGGGCCTCGTCCGTGTCGACGACCTCCTTCATACCCCGGACAGTCGCCGCCGGGAGGATAAGTGCCGGGGTTGGGCCCCCGGCCGTCCCTGTTCCCGTTCCCGTCCCCGTCCGCGGGGTCACCCGACGACCGCGACCGCCTCGATCTCCACGCCGACGCCCTTCGGGAGCGCCCCGACCTCGACGGCGGACCGGGCCGGCGGCTCGCTCGGGAAGTGGCCCGCGTAGGCTTCGTTCATCTCCTCGAAGTCCTCGATGTCGTCGAGGAACACCGTGATCTTGAGCGCGTCCTCCATCGACGCGCCGGCCTCCGCGAGGACGGCGGTGACGTTGCCCAGCGCCTGCTCGGTCCGCTCGGCGATCGGGGCCTCGTCCAGCAGCCGACCGTCCGGCGTCAGGGGGATCTGTCCCGCGGTGAACACCAGCTCGCCGTTCGTGGTCGCCTGGCTGTACGCGCCGATGGCCTCCGGAGCCGCGTTCGTGTGGACGGTGTCCTTCACGGGCCGGCCTGGCCCGGCCGCCCGTATAAGCTCGGCGGGTCGGTCCGGATCGGCCGGCCTCCGCCCCCCGACGCTCCGACTATGGCCGGGCACCCGACGCCCGGGGTCGAACCGGCCGGCGGTGCCGGCCGAACCGGCAGCATTCAAGCCCCGCGCCCGGGAACGGCCGGTATGCTCGTGGCGTTCGACTTCGACGGGACGCTCTCGGACTCGGAGATGATGGTCCTGCTCGGCGAGGAGCGGGGCGTCGCCGACGAGATCGCCGAGATCACCGAGCGGGCGATGAACGACGAGCTCTCCTACGCCGAGAGCCTCCGCGAGCGGGCGGACCTCCTCTTCCGGCTGGACGGGGAGGCGGCCTCGCGGGCGTTCTCCCGGGTCGAACTCCGGCCCGGCGCCGCGGACGTCATCGCCGCGCTCCGGGAGGCCGGCCACCACGTCACCGTTCTGACTGGTGGCTTCGACCGCGGCGTCGAGGCTGCCCTCGCCGCCGCGGGCGTCGAGGTCGACGCCGTCGTCGCGAACCACCTCGTCTCCCGGAAGGGTCATCTCACCGGCCGCGTCGAGGGCCCACTCGTCGAGGGGACCAAGGACGACGCCCTGGAGGACCTCGCGACGGACCTCGGGGTGGACGTGGCCGACACCGTCGCGGTCGGCGACGGCGCGAACGACCTCCCGATGCTGGAGGTGGCGGGGCTCGCCGTCGGCTACGAGCCAAAGCCCGCGGTCGGCCCCCATTGCGACGTCGTCGTCGAGTCGATGGCCGAACTACGGGAGCTGTTCGAGGAGCGCGGGCTCCTGTAGTCCGTCGGACGGACGTCTTGCGCGGGTTTTTGCGCTCCGAGTGACACGCCCCGAGTATGGGGGTGGTCGCCCGTGTGCTGCTGGTTCTCGCGGGGCCGGCGCTCCGGTGGATCTCCGACCACCCGGTCCGGACCGCAGCGGGCGTCGGTGCGCTGCTCGCGGCGAGCGTCGTCCTCTCGTCGGTCGCCCCTCGTCGGGCACCCCGCCGCGGTCGCCGTGGGGCTGGGGGCGCTGCTGTTCCGGCGGTAGCCCGCGTTCCGGTGTCGGTTCGGGCCGCGACCGCCGGACACTGCTCAGGACGCCCGGTCGATCGCCCGGTCGAGGTCCGCGACGATGTCGTCCACACCTTCGGTTCCGACCGAGAGCCGGACCATGTCGGGCCTGACCCCTGCGGCCAGCTGCTCCTCCTCGGTGAGCTGCTGGTGGGTGGTCGACGCGGGGTGGATGACGAGCGTCTTCGCGTCGCCGACGTTCGCGAGCAGGGACGCGATCTCGGTGGTCTCGACGGTCTTCCGGGCGGCGTCGTAGCCCGCCTCCAGCCCGAACGCGATCATCCCGCCGTAGCCGCCGTCGAGGTACTTCGACGCGTTGTCGTGGGTTTCGTGGCCCTCCAGGCCGGGATAGATGGCCCACGAGACGTCGGGGTGGTCCTCGAGGAACTCGGCGACGGCCATCGCGTTCTCGCAGTGGCGCTCCATCCGCATCGGCAGCGACTCCAGCCCCTGGAGGGTCTGCCAGGCGTCGAACGGCGACTGCCCGTTGCCGAGGTCCCGGAGCCCCCGCGCGAGCGCAGCGTAGGTGAACGCCGCCTCGCCGAACCGCTCGCGGAAGTTCACGCCGTGGTACGCGGGGTTCGACTGGGCGATCTCGGGGAACCTCTCGGCGTGCTCCTCCCACGGGAACGTCCCGCCGTCGACGAGGATCCCGCCGACCGTCGTCCCGTGACCGTGGATCCACTTGGTGGTCGAACTCCACGTGAGGTCCGCGCCGTGCTCGATCGGCGAGCAGAGCGCGGGCGTGGCGAACGTGTTGTCGACGAACAGCGGGACGCCGTGCTCGTCCGCGATGTCCGCCAGCCGCTCGAAGTCCGGCGTGTCGAGCGCGGGGTTGCCGATGGTCTCGCAGTGGACGTACGCGGTGTCCTCGTCGATGGCCTCCTCGTAGGCCTCGTAGTCGAGCGTGTCGACGAACCGCGCCTCGACGCCCTGCCGGGGGGCAGTGTGGGTGTAGTAGGTGTAGGTCCCGCCGTACAGCGACGAGGCGGTCACGACGTTGTCGCCGGCGTCGGCGAGCATGAACGTCGCGAGGTTGAGCGCGGCCATCCCGGAGGCGGTGGCGAGCGCGCCGACACCGCCCTCCAGCGTGGCCATCCGCTCCTCGAGCACGGCGTTCGTCGGATTCATCAGCCGCGAGTAGATGTTCCCCGGCTCCTCGAGGGCGAACAGCCGCGCGGCGTGGTCGGCGTCGTCGAAGACGTACGAGGTGGTCTGGTAGATGGGTGGTGCGCGTGCGCCCGTCGTCGGGTCCGGTTCCTGGCCGGCGTGGAGCGAGTTCGTCTCGAAACTGCGTTCGTCGTCTGCCATACCGGATCGTCGCCGGCGACGGGTTTGAACGTTCCCACACGCGGCGAGGCCAGGCGGTGGCCGCGGCGCGCGGTTACAGTACCCACGGGGGTTCGTCGGTTCGCGCCCCCGACTCCGCGATCCGGGGCCCGGTAGCGGGTCGGGTTCGCCGGACACGGGGGCGTCAGGTCTCCGAGACCGGAAGCACGGCGAGGATGCCGGCGACGGCGAGGAGGGCGCCGAAGCCGAACGCGGCGTTCCACGAGAACTGCTCGATGAGCCAGCCGGTGAGAACGGGCGCGGTCAGTGCGCCAGTGATCGAGAGGGTCGTAAGCACCGCCAGCCCGGTCCCGCGGGTCTCCTCGGCACTGAGCTCGCCGACGAAGACGTAGAAGACGCCGGTGCCGAGCTGCGAACCGACGCCCGCCAGGACGAGGACGGCGGCGTAGCCGACGAGCGACGAGACGGCGGTGACGCCCACGAGCGCCGGCAGGACCAGCAGGAACGTCCCGACGAGCACCGGCCGGCGGCGGCCCCCGATCCGGTCGGAGAGCCAGCCGCCGCCGGGCCGCGCGAGCAGCCCCATCGCCGGGACGAGCGCGGTCATCGCCCCCGCGGTCGCGAGGTCGAGCGAGACCACGTCCGTTCCGTACGTGGGCATCCAGGAGTTGAAGAAGACGAACAGCGAGTAGGCACAGAAGCTGCTCACCGAGACCAGCAGGACGGTTCGGTTCCGGAGCGCCGCGAGGAACGCCCCGAGTCCGAGGCGGCTGTCGTTCCGGATCGGCTCCCGCAGGAGCAGATAGAGGAACGGGAGGCCGACCGCGGTGACGGCCGGATAGACGAGCAGCGTCGCCCGCCAGCCGAACGCGGTCGCGACGTGCGGCCCGGCGACCTGCGCGAGCGAGACGCCGGCGGGGGCGCTCGCGATGAACAGGCCCGTCCCCACGGCCCGCTTCGACGCCGGGAACGACCGGTCGACCACGTTCGCGCCCGTCGTCCAGAGGAAGAGGGCGGAGACGCCGCCGAGAAAGCGGGTGAGCAGGAACGTCCGGTAGTCCGGCGCGAGGGTGCCCGCGATGGCTGCGAGGAACAGGATACCGGCGCCGGCCCAGACGAGCAGCCGGTTGTCGTACCTGTCCATGAGGAGCCCGCCGGGGAGCTGGAGAAACACCCACGCGAGGAAGACGGCGCTGATGGCCAGCCCCGCCGCCGGCTTGTCGATGGCGAACTCCTCCACGAGCAGCGGAACGACCGGCGCCGGGGCGAACAGGTAGCCGTTGAACCCGGTTGACACCAGGAAACACCCGGCGAGCACGAGCCACGGTCGCGGGTGCGCGTCTGAGGACACTGGTGGGTTCGACCCGGACCGGGGACAAATGTCTCACGGTCCGTGTCGGTACTGGTGATCGAACGAGCGATCGCCGAGGAGGAAACCGGGTGGGGTGGGACTCTCGTGGCGGTTCCCGTGCGGACGAATGGAACTGTTCGAACCATCCGTTCGGGCATTCCTAGTCCGAGAACAGCGACGTGTGGACTGGCGCGAACTCGGACTCGCCCTCCTCGGCGGTGTCGGTCACCGCCGCCCCGGCGACGCCCTCCTCGAGGAAGTCCGCGACGGGCGGACCCACCCGGTCGGGCTCGACGAGGAACGCGTCGTGGCCGTGGTCGCTCTCGACGACGTGATGGGCGGTTCTCGCACCCGCCTCCCGGAACGACGCCGCCAGCGCCTCGTTCCCCTCGACGGTGAAGTGCCAGTCGCCGGTGAACGAGAGCACGAGCGCCTGGCCGTCGAACGCCGCCAGCGCCGCCGCGTCGGACTCGTAGCCCGAGGCGAGGTCGTAGTTGTCCATCGCCCGGGTGAGGTAGAGGTAAGCGTTCGCGTCGAACCGCTCGGCGAACCGCTCGCCATTATAATCGAGGTAGGACTCGACGTCCCGGTAGGGGAAGAAGTCGCCCGCCGAGTCCACCGGGAAGGAGTCGCGGGCGGCCTCGCGGCCGGCCGCCCGGCGGCCGAACTTCTTCTCCATCGAGGCCTTCGAGAGGTACATCACGTGGCCGATCTGCCGGGCGAGCGCCAGCCCGTTCGTCGGTCCCGCGGGCTCGCCGTAGTAGTCCCCGCCGTGCCAGTTCGGGTCGGTCGTGATACACCGCCGAGCGATGGCGTCGAGCGCGAGACACTGCGGGTCGAGCCGGCCGGCACACGCGATCGGGATCACCCGGTCGACGTGGTCCGGGTGTCGCCGGGCCCAGTCGACGACGTTCATCCCCCCGACGCTCCCGCCGACGACCGCGTGGAGGTGCGGGATGCCCAGGTGGTCGAGCAGCCGGCGCTGGGCCTCCGTCCAGTCGCCGACCGTGACCGGTGGGAAGTCGGTCCCCCAGGGCTCGCCCGTCTCGGGGTTCTCGGTCGGCGGCCCCGAGGAGCCGTAACAGGAGCCGGGGACGTTCGCGCAGACGACGTGGTACTCGGTGGTGTCGATGGCCTTGCCCGGGCCGACGATGTCCTCCCACCAGGCGCGGGCCTGGCCGGCGGTCCGGTCGTCGTCCCGCCGGCCGGCGACGTGGGCGCTCCCGGTGAGGGCGTGACAGACGAGGACGGCGTTGTCGCCGGTGAACTCCCCGTAGGTCTCGTAGGCGATCTCCAGTTCCGGGATGGACTCGCCGCACTGGAAGCGGAACTCGCCGAGCGAGGCGGTCGCGCGCTCGTGGGGGACTGTCACGCGCCACCCCCCTCCCCCGCCGGCGCCGTGGCCCGCTCGATCCCCCTATCCAGGTCGGCGATGACGTCCTCGACGTCCTCGATGCCGACCGAGAGCCGGAGGAGGTCGGGGAAGACCCCCGAGGCGCGCTGTTCGGCCTCGCTCAACTGGGCGTGGGTCGTCGACGCCGGGTGGATGAGCAGGGTCCGGGCGTCGCCGATGTTGGCGAGGAACGTCGCGAGCTCGACCGCCTCGCAGAGCCGCTTGCCGGCCTCGTATCCGTCCTCGAGCCCGAACGCGACCATCCCGCCGAAGTCGTCGAGGTACTCCGTCGCCCGCTCGTGGGTCTCGTGGTCGGGAAGGCCGGGGTAGGTCACCCACGCGACCTCGGGGTGGTCGGCGAGGAACTCCGCGACCGCGAGGGCGTTCTCGCAGTGGCGCTCCATCCGGAGCCCGAGCGTTTTCAGCCCCTCGAGGGTAGCCCACGCGTCGAACGGCGTCTGCCCGTCGCCGAGCACCCGTGCTGCCCGGTGTCGGGCCGCGAGCACGAACGCCCGCTCGCCGAACCGCTCGGCGAAGTTCACGCCGCCGAACGCGGGGTTCGGCCCGCCGATCTCGGGGTACTTCTCCGGGTACTCGGACCAGGGGAACTCCCCGGAGTCGAGGAGGACGCCGCCGACGGTGGTCCCCGAGCCGTGGATCCACTTCGTCGTCGACTCCCAGACGAGGTCGGCGCCGTGCTCGAACGGCCGGCAGAGCGCGGGCGTGGCGAACGTGTTGTCGACGAACAGCGGGACGCCGTGCTCGTGAGCGACGTCGGCGATCTCCGACAGCGTCACGCGGGTGGCTGCTCGCGTCATCGAGTTAAAAGTTACTCCCCGATCGGAGGAACGGACCATCCGGGCGACGGATAGCCGCCGGGGCAGGCCCCCTCGCTGGTCCCGCCGTAGATCGAGGCGGCGGAGACGACGTTGTCCCCGGACTCGGCGAGGACGGTCGTCGCGGCGTCGAACGCAGCCATCCCCGACCCCGTCGCGAGGGCGTCGGGCGCGTCGTGGAGCGCGGCGAGTCGCCTCTCGAGCACGCGGACCGTCGGGTTGGAGATGCGCGAGTAGACGTGGTCGATCTCGTCGAGCGCGTAGAGGTCGGCCGCGGTGTCGGCGTCCTCGAACTCGTAGGAGGTGGTCTGGTGGATCGGCGTGGCCGCCGCGCCGGTGGCCGGGTCCCGCTCGGCGCCGGCGTGGACACAGCGGGTGCCGAACCCGCGGCTCGCTGGCCGCTTTCCGTCCTCGGTCATGTGTCCAGTGCATATATCTCTTAGTTCGTATAACTACGAGTTACGGCAATACCTGCCGGGCGGGGGCGAACGCCGAGGATGTCCGTCGCGGCCTGCCGGTTCGTTCGCCCCCGACCGCACCGATCCGATCCGCCTCCGGAGACACGACCCGATCCGAGGGAGCCCGGCCCCGGCCCGGATCACGAACTGGTTCGGGACCAGTACTTGGTCGGTGGGGACGCCGTCGGTACCCGTGTCCGACCCCGAGACCCACCCCGTACCCGAGTCCGTCGACCCCGGCGGGTGGGAGCTCACCGTTTCCGGGCTCGTCGACCAGCCGCTCTCGCTCGACCCCGAGGACCTCCGGTCGATGGAACTCGTGCGGGCCTCCGGCGACTTCTCCTGCGTCGAGGGCTGGACGGCCACGGACCTGACGTGGCGGGGCGTCCGCGCGATGGACGGCGAGTACGCGCGTGGCTACCCCCTCGACCGGCTCGACGGTGCGCTCCTCGCGCTCGAACTCGACGGCGACCCCCTCCCGGTCGAACACGGCGGCCCCGTTCGCCTCGTGCCGGCGACGCCCGACAGCGACTGCTGGGAGAGCGTCAAGTGGGTCGACCGGATGGAGCCTCCCCGCCGACGAACCGGACGACACGGCGCGGGCCCTCGCGCTCTCGCGGCTCGATCGATACGTCCCCGGCCGCCACGAGCGCGGGACTCGACCCGGGCTTCGGCCGCTTCCCGGAATAATACGCCGCCGGACGGGCGGGGGACACGGGCGTGCGTGGGCGGGTTCGAGGACGACGGGTCCGGCCGTCGCTCCCCGAGGGGGACGGCGTCGCCGCCCTCAGCGGTCGAGTCCGTTCCGGATGCCGGCGGCGAGGCCCCCGACGCCGACGAGCACGAGCGCGGCGCCGAGCAGCCGGGGCGACGACCGAGGGCTCGGGAGCGCCACGACCCAGACCCCGGCCACGAGCGCGACCCCACCGCCGACGACGAGGCGGACGAACCGCTCGATGCCCCGCGCCCGCCGTGCGTACCCCCTGACCGTTCGGCCGAGCCGTCCCATGTCGTCTCCGCGGATCTTGATCAGCCCGGCGCCGAACGTGTTACGGAACAGCACCCACTTCACCAGCCAGATCACGACCACCGGCGGCTCGCTCGTCCCGGCGCCCAGGAAGATCGCGAGAAAGCCCGTCTCGAGGAGCATCGATACCGGGACGGCGTACGGGTCGGGGACCCAGTACGGGCCGGCGACCAGCGCCACCAGCGCGAGGCTGACGCCGGTCCACGCCGCGACCCCGATGGCGCGGTCGTCGGGGACGAACTGAAAGAGGCTGGGCCGTTCCGCGACCGACGTCCGCTCGACGTACGACCCGAGCGGCAGGAGGCCGTCCTCGCCCGCGAGCGGGCGGAACTGGGTCGCCGCGACGAGGAACGCCAGCAGGTAGATCAGGGCCAGTCCGCGCCGGAGGAGAAACCGGACGCGCCGGGATCAGGTTCCCGGCGGGGTGACCACGTCGGCGTCGGTCGGGCCCTGCCCGTCGAACTCGGCGACGAACGCGTCGAGGCGGTCGGGGTCGTCCGTGCCGGGGAGCCGGCGGTCGGCGGTCCGGCACTCGGCGTCGACCCCCAGCCGGTCGCAGACGAGGTCGGCCGTCGACTCGGCCATCCGTCGGTAGGTGGTCAGCTTCCCGCCGACGATGCTCGCGAGGTTCTCGACGCCCTCGTCGGCGTGGTCGAGCCTGAAGAACCCGCGGGAGATGCCGCGGCCGCCGCGCTCGTCCTCGTCGGGGGCGTACAGCGGACGCACGCCCCACCAGGTGCGGACCTCGGGGGCGTCGGCAACCGGCGGGAGCATGGCCGCGCACTCCTCGAACGTCCGCTCGACCTCCCACGCCTCGGTCGAGTAGTCGTCGGGGTCATCGACCGCGACGCTGGTCGTCCCGAGGACGACCTCCGAGTCGTGCGGGACGACGATGTCCCCGTCGTCCGGGTCCCGGGACCGGTTCAGCACCGGGCCGAGCCCCTCGTACTCGACCGAGACCATCACGCCCCGCGTCGGGCGCATCTCGACGTCGAGGCCGGCCATCGCGGCGACCCCCTCCGCCCAGGCGCCGGCCGCGTTGACGACGTAGTCGGGCTCGATCCGGTCGTCGACGGTCCCGCCGACCTCGACGCCCGTCACCCGCCCGTCCGCCACGGTCATCCCCTCGACGGGGGCGTGGGGGTGGATGCTCGCGCCGCGCTCGCGGGCGTCGGCCGCGTTGGCGGCGACCAGCCGCGAGGGGTAGATCACGGCGTCGGGCACCCGCACCGCCCGCTCGACGTCCGCCGAGAGCCCCGGAACGGCCTCCCTGGCGGCGTCGCCGTCGACGGTGTCCGTCGGGATGCCGACCTCCTCGCAGGCGTCGCGCTTGGCCTCGAAGTAGTCGGGGTCGTCCCCGGCGAGCCGGACGAACAGTCCGCCCGTGTCCCGGATGCACTCGCCCGCGACGTCCCGCAGGATACGGTTCTCCTCGATGCACTCCTCGGCGCCGACCGGGTCGGACTCGGCGTAGCGTGCCCCGCTGTGCAACAGCCCGTGCGAGCGACCGGACGTCCCGCCGGCGAGGCCACCGCGGTCGAGGAGCGTGACGTCCACGCCGCGGAGTGCGAGGTCGCGGGCGATGCCGGCACCGGTCGCGCCGCCGCCGATCACGAGGACGTCGGTCGAGGGCATACCCCCCCTTCGGTCCTGTGTGCAAGTGGCTGGCGGTGGACGCGGTGGGTTGCCGACACCCCCCGCGCCGTCCCGTCGAACGCGACGGCGAGCGATGGCGCCGGCGACGTCGACCCCGACCCCCCGTTCCCCGGCGACCTCGACGGCGAGCACCGCGAGGAGCGGCTGGTGGACGCGTCGTCCTCGGGGTTGCCGGGGGTCCCGCGCGACGCTCCGTCGACGAGCAGTGGTACCCCCACGGGAGGTCCGGCCGCAGCCCGCGGCGCCGTTCGGGGCGAGAACCACCGGCTGGCGACGGATTATAAGGCCGTCCGCCGTCCTCCACGCATGGCCGACGAGGACATCGAAACGCCGGTCAGCGAGATCATGACGACCCCCGTGCGGACGATCGAGCCGGAGGCGACCGTCGCGGAGGCGGCGACCACCCTCACCGGTGCCGGTATCGGCTCGCTCGTGGTGGGGACCGACCGCATCGACGGCATCCTCACCGAGTCGGACGTCGTCGCCGGCGTCGCCGAGGAGCGCGACCCCGCGGCGACCGCCGTCGCCGACCTGATGAGCGACCCGGTGGTCACTATCCGGCCGGACGAGACGGTCCACGTCGCGGGCGAGCGGATGGGGCACAACGGCGTGAAGAAACTCCCCGTCGCCGAGGACGGGCGGGCCGTCGGCGTCGTCACCACGACCGACCTGGCACTCCACCTGCCGAGCTACAGGGTCGGGATGACCCCACAGCCCAAACCGGACATGGAGAAGGGCGAGTACGAGTGATCGGCGCCCTCGAGGGCGGAACCGCGCGGCCCCGAGGGGACGGTGCCCGACGGCGACACCGGGGGGTCCTCGTCTGCGGGTACGACGGCGATACGGCGATCCGACGGGCGGGACTCCGGGATCGGTCCGCGACCACGCTGTCGGCGAGTCGACGCTCTCCGAGAGTGCCGCCCCACGGCACCGGGAGCCCGGGCCGGCAGGCCAGCGTTCGACCGGCCGATCCGGTGAACGTGGCGTGCCGTTCGGCGGGGTCCCCGCCCCGCTCCAGCGGGCGGGTGGCTCGGGACGGACGGTCGGGCTCCGTGGGACGTTACCGTCGATGAGAGCCGAACCGGGGCGGACCGGGAGGGACCGGGCTCAGCCCGCGTCCTGTACGGGCGATTCGCCGCACTCGACGCAGACGTAGCGGTCGTCGACGGTCCGAGCGACCGGCGCGTTGCACGCGATACACTTGATCGCCGAGTCCCTGACGGTGCGCGGGTATCGACTCATCGGCCCACCCCTCCCATCCGGTGTGCGAGGTGCATACGCGGCGGTTCCGGGCGCGGTCGCATAAGTGTCGTGGGTGAGGCTCCCGTCCTTCGAGCCCGCAGTGCCCCGTGCGGGGACACGAACGGTCCGTCCCGACCTGCGGGAGGAGCCCGGTGTCACTCGCACACCCGACGGGCGGGGGTAGAGCGGCTCGTCGCTCCGCGAGTCCTACTCGACGGTGACGGACTTCGCGAGGTGGCGCGGCTTGTCGATGGGTCGGCCGAGGCCGTTCGCGACGTGGTAGGCGACGAGCTGGAGCTGCACGTTCGCGAGGAGCGGCACCACGCACGGGGCCGTCTCGGGCACCCGGAGGACGTGGTCGGCGTAGCGCTCGACCTCGGTCCGCCCGTCGGTGACGGCGATGACCGGCGCGTCCCGCGCCTCGACCTCCTTGACGTTCCCGATGGTCTTTCTCGCGCTCTCGTCCTCGCCGGTGACCATCGCGAACACGGGCGTGTCCTCGGTGACGAGCGCGAGCGGGCCGTGCTTGAGTTCGCCCGCGGCGAACCCCTCGGCGTGCTCGTAGCTGATCTCCTTGAGCTTCAGCGCCCCCTCCAGGGCGACCGGGTAGTGCAGGCCGCGGCCGATGAAGAAGTACGAGTCGGCGGCGGCGTACTCGGCGGCGACCTCGGCGGCCCGGGACTCGTCGAGGACCGCCTGGACGTCTCCCGGGAGGTCCCGCAGCGAGGCGATGGCCTCGCGGTCGCCGCTCCGGGGCGCGACGTCGAGCGCGAACAGGTTGAGCGCCACCAGCTGCGAGGCGAACGTCTTGGTCGCGGCGACGCCGATCTCGGGGCCGGACCGGATGTAGAGCCGGTGATCGCACTCGCGGGCCATCGTCGACTCGACGGTGTTGGTGAGCGCGACGGTTTCGGCGCCCCGGCGGCTCGCGGCCCGGACCGCCGAGAGCGTGTCGGCGGTCTCGCCGCTCTGTGAGACCCCGAGGACGAGCGCGCCGTCGGTCGGCGGCGTCGCGCTCGCGTACTCGTGGGCGTAGAACGGCTGGGCCGGCACGCCCCGGGACTGCAGCAGCCGGGCGCCGTACACCGCCGCGTGGTAGGAGGTCCCGCAGGCGACGAGGTGGACACGGTCCGGCGAGAGCGTCGGGAACTCCTCCAGGCTGACCTCCCCGCGCATCTCGTCGACCCGGCCGCCGAGCCCCTGGCGGAGCGCGCGGGGCTGTTCGTGGATCTCCTTGAGCATGAAGTGCTCGTAGCCGGACTTGCCGGTGTCCTCGGGGTCCCAGTCGACGGTGTGGACCTCGCGATCGACGGGGTCGTCGTCGGCGTCGGTCACCACCCACGAGTCCGCCGTGATGCGGGCGAACTCGCCGTCCTCGAGGTAGACGACGCGGTCGGTGTGCTCGCGGAACGCGGGGACGTCGCTGGCGACGTAGTTCGCGCCCTCGCCCAGGCCGAGCACGAGCGGGGAGTCCTGCCGGGCGGCGAAGAGGGCGTCAACGCCCGCGACGACGATCGCCAGCGCGTAGCTCCCCTCGAGCCGCGAGACGGCCTCGCGGATCGCGTCCTCGGGCGTCGCTCCGGCGTCGAGCGCGCGGGCGACGAGGTGTGGGACGACCTCCGTGTCCGTCTCGCTCCGGAACCGGTAGCCCGCCTCCCGGAGCTCGTCCCGGAGCGACTGGTAGTTCTCGATGATGCCGTTGTGAACGACCGCGACCCGGCCCTCGGCGTCGGTGTGGGGGTGGGCGTTGGCGTCCGTCGGCGCGCCGTGCGTGCTCCAGCGCGTGTGGCCGATCCCGACGGTCCCGTCGAGCCGGTCGCGCTCGCCCGAGAGGGCCTCGACCAGCGCGTCGAGCTTCCCCTCCCGCTTCACCACGTCGACCCCCGCGGGGCCGGCCAGCGCGACGCCCGCGGAGTCGTAGCCGCGGTAGTCGAGCTTTCCCAACCCATCGAGCAGCGTCTCCAGCGTGGCGTCGCCGCGGCCGGCACAGCCGATGATGCCGCACATCAGCGGGTCACCTCGGTGCCCGCGCCGACGCGTCCGCTCGCCGTCACGCCGGTGTGGAGGTGCGCGCCCGGCCCGACGAGCGTCCCCGGGTCGGCGGCGACGCGGCCGCCCGTCCGGACGCGGTCGGCGAACACCGCCCCGAGGTCCCGGTCGCGGAACACCCGGTCCTTGAGGGTCACGTCGCCCGGGCCGCCGGAGACGACCGTGCCTGCCCCGATGTCGACGTTCTCCCCGGTGACGGTCTCGACGAGCGTCGAGCCGACGCCCACGCGCGTGTCCGTGTCGAGGACCGACCCGACGACCGTGGCGTTCGCCCCCACGGTGACGTTCCGGCCGAGCGCGACGTTCGGCCCGACGACCGCCCCGGCGCCCACCTCGCAGTCCTCGCCGACGACGACCGGCGACCCCAGCGTCGCCGCCTCGTGGACCCGCGCCGAGGGGGAGACGTAGACGCCCGGGTGCTGCTCGGTGCCGTCCACGCGACCCTCCTCGAGGAGCCGCCGGGTGAGATAGAGCAGATCCCACGGGTAGGTGGCGTCGGCCCAGAGCCCCTCGACCTCGGCCGCGCGGACCCCCTCGCCCGATCCGGACTCGATCTCCCGAAGGATCGTATCGGTGATCGGGAGGACCCCGTCGGTCCGCGGGGTCGCCTCGAGGCGGTCGAACACGTCGTCGGTGAACGCGTAGATCCCGGCGTTGACGAACCCGAACGCCGGCTCGTCGGGGTTCTCGACGAGGTCGACGACCCGGTCGTCCGCCGCCTCGACGGAGCCGTAGCGACCGGGGTTGTTCTCGCGGATCACCCCGAGCGTCGTCCCGCCGTCGGAGGTACCGGCGACGTCGCGGATCATCCCCCCGTCGACGATCCGGTCGCCGTTGACCACGAGCATCGGTCCCGTCACCGTCCCGCGGGCCTGCAGGAGGGCGTGGCCGCTCCCGAGCTGCTTCCCCTGGACGACGTACTCGACCGGGACGTCCCGGTAGGTGGGCCCGATGTGGTCCTGGACCCGGTCGCGCTTGTAGCCGACGACCAGCACCAGCTCCGGGACCCCGGCGTCGACCAGCGCGTCGAGGACGTGCTCGAGGATGGGCCGGTTCCCCGCCGGGAGCATCGGCTTGGGGCGGTTGTGCGTCATCGGGCGCAGCCGCGTCCCCTCGCCCGCCGCGAGGACGACGCCCGTCTCGATGTCCATGGGTTACGCTCCCCCGCGAGCCGACCTGAGTACTGTGCCTCGCTTGGAGGACGATACTCCACCGCTCGCGGGATCCCGCGAACGGTCGGAGAACGCGGGGAGCGTCCCGCCGTTCGTGGCGACCGTTGCGACGGCGACCATAGTTACTCAATTAGTGAGTAACTCCCTCGCGTCAAAAGTCTTGTGTGGGTCGGCCGATCGGTCCCCTTGTGCGGACCCCGGCCGGAACTCCGACGGTCCGTCCCGATCAGGTCCTGCCGAACCGGGAGGAGGGGTCGTCTCACGCGGACCGCCGTGGTGTCTTACCCCAACACTCGAGGGGACGGTGCCCGACGGCGAACCGCTACAGCGGTCCGTATCAGTCCCGGAGCGCGCGGTTCGTCGCGACGGCACCGGCCTCGGGGTCGACGTCCGCCCCCTCGTCGGCCAGGACGGACCCGAACGCGTCGACGAACCCGGAGATCTTCGCCGGACGGGCAGAGTGGCCCATGCAGCCTACACGGAAGATCTCCCCGCCGAGCGGGCCCAGCCCGCCGACGATCTCGATGCCGTGCTCGTCCATGAGCCGGTCGATCACCGTGCCGTCGTCGACGCCCTCGGGGACGGGGACGGGGTTGAGCGTGGGCATCCAGTGGTCCTCGGCGACGTTCAGTGGAAGGCCCATCGCCTCGACGCCGGCCTTGAGCGCGCCGGCCACGCGGCGGTGACGGGCCCACGTCTCCTCGATCCCCTCCTCGGCGATGAGCCGGAGCGCCTCGCGGAGGGCGTAAGTCGTCGAGGCCGGACCGGTGTGGTGGTAGTTTCGCTCCTCGCCCCAGTACTCCCAGACCCCTTCGAGGTCGAGGTACCAGGACCGCACCGGCGTCTCGCGGTTCCGGACCTTCTCGGCCGCACGGCCGCTGAACGTGATGGGTGCGACGCCGGGCGGCGCCGAGAGACACTTCTGGGACCCGGTGTAGACCACGTCGAGGTCCCACCCGTCGGTGCGGAACTCCACCCCGCCGAGGGTGGGGACCGTGTCCGCGACGACGTAGGCGTCGTGTTCGTGGGCGATACTCGCCAGTTCGGGGACGTCCGGCTGGAGCGCGCCGGTGCTGGTGTCGCCGTAGACGAACCCGAACGCGGCGGGCTGGTGCTCCTCGAACGCCGCCTCGACGTCCGCGGGGTCGAGCGGTTCGCCCCACGGCGCGTCGACGGTGACGACCTCCGCGCCGGCCCGGGCGGCGACCTTCCCCATCCGGTCGCCGAAGTAGCCGTTCGAGGGCACGAGGACCGTCTCGCCCGGTTCGAGGAGGTTCGTGAACGCCGTCTCCATCGCGGCCGAACCCGTCCCACTGACCACGAACGTGTACTCGTTGTCCGTACGGAAGACGTACCGCAGGAGCTCCTGTACGTCGTCCATCACCTCGACGTAGTAGTCGTCGAGGTAGCCCACCAGTGGCGTCGCCATCGCGCGGAGTACCCGGGGGTGAACGTCGACCGGGCCGGGGCCCAGGAGCGTTCGGTCCGGCGGTACCAGCTCGCCGACGTCCGGTGTGTCGTCCATGTGTGGTCCTCCGCCGAGCGGCGACTAAAAGACTGCCGTCCGAGCGCGGCGCCCCCTCCCTGGGTCGCCGCGCGCGGACCGCGTCTCCTCGACCCCGTGACCGATATATGCGCCAGCTACGTCGGACCGGTCGATGCCCCGTCGCGTCGACTGGATACCGGAGGAGGAGTGGGCCACGATCGTCCGGAACGTCCCGATCGTCTCGGTCGACCTGCTCGTGGAGACGCCGGACGGCGTGCTCCTCGCCGAGCGGACGAACCGCCCGGCGAAGGGGGAGTGGTTCGTCCCCGGGGGACGGGTCTACAAGGGCGAGCGGCTGGCCGAGGCCGTCCACCGCGTCGCCCGCGAGGAGCTCGGGGTCGGGGTCGAGATCGGGGAACGGCTCGGCGCGTACGAGCACCTCTACGACGAGGCGGACGTCGACGGGGCGGGCGGGAAGCACTACCTCGCCAACGGCTTCCTCGTCCACACGGACGCGACCGAGTTCGACCCGGACGACCAGCACGGCACCGTCCGGGTCTTCGAGACCCCGCCCGCGGACCTCCACCCGTACGTCGGGGCGTACCTGGATGCAGCGGGGCTGTCGTAGGCCGGTCTCGGGCCCCTGCGATCCCGCATCGGGCTGTTCCCGGTCGGTACCGCCCGGACGGGGTCAGCCGACCGGTCCCGTTCCCGGGAACCGACGTCTCCGGAGCCCCGTTCACGACCCCGTTCCTCCCGGAGAGGAATATATCACTCTTAGCAGTTACTAATGCTCAGACACGTGCCTCCCGACCCGATGTCCGGCAACGACAGCACGGAGCGTGACGCGGGATCCGACGGACGGGCTGACGGGGCGAGCGAACGTCTCGATGACGTGACAGACGCGACGGGGACCTCCCGACGGTCGGTGCTCGGCCCGGCGGCCGGGCTCGGGGCGCTGCTGACGGATGGGGCGGCGACCGCCGACGGCACCCCCGGGGAGGGATCGGGCGGCGACGAGCCACCCGGGAGGGGGGACGAGAGCGTCGAACTGAGCTTCCTCGGCCGGTACAGGTCGGGCGTGTGCGACGAGGGGGGCGCCGAGATCGTGGCTCACGACCCAGCGACACAGCGGCTGTTCGTCGTCAACGCGAACGCGGATGCGGTCGACGTCATCGACGTCTCGGATCCCGCGGACCCGACGGAGGTGGACACCATCGGAACCTCCGACGCGTTCGCCGACGCCGGGGCGGCCAACAGCGTCGACGTGAACGGCGGCCGGGCCGCCGTCGCCATCGCGAACGCGGACCCGCAGACGAACGGCCGCGTCGCGGTGTACGACACCGACTCGCTGGACCCCTTGGGGGTCGCCGAGGTGGGCGCGCTGCCGGACCTGGTGACGTTCACCCCCGACGGGGAGACGATCCCCACCGCCGACGAGGGCGAACCGAGCGGCTACGAGGCCGGCGACGTCAACCCGGAGGGTTCGATCAGCGTCGTGGACGTCTCTGACGGTGTCTCTTCTTTCGGTAGATCGGTCCCCGACCCTCCCCGAGCGCGGCCGTCGCGCGGGGCGACGCGCCGGCGATCCGGGACCGGTGGCGGCGAGAGCGGATCGGCGGCTGTCACGGACCCGTGCCGCGAACGCCGGCGTC
This sequence comes from Halobacteriales archaeon QS_5_70_15, assembly GCA_003022005.1. The sequence continues at coordinate 9,202 of PXRQ01000080.1, read as the reverse complement.
GGGGTCGGCACCCGAACAGGTAAGCCGACGCCCTCGTACCCGCCACACGTGATACACGACGTCGAACTGCGGGAGTTGCAGGTCAACGCCGACGACCGTGGCTCGCTCACGGAGGTGTGGCGGTCGGACTGGGCGTTCTACGACGGGGAGGACGAGCCCGCGATGTCCTACGTCTCGATCACCTATCCCGGCGTCGTCCGGGCGTGGCACCGACACCTCCGGGGGCAGATCGACCACTTCGTCGTCCCGAGCGGCCGGATCAGGGTCGGGATCTACGACGACCGCGAGGGCTCGCCGACCCGTGGCGAGGTCGACACGTACGTCATCGGGGAGGAGAACATGCAGCTCCTCCGCGTTCCGGGAGACTGCTGGCACGGGTTCGAGGCGGTCGGCGACGAGCGGGCGACCGTCGTCAACTTCCCGACGAACCTCTACGAGTACGACGACCCCGACGAGGAACGCCTCCCGTACGACACCGACGAAATCCCCTACGATTGGGACGCCCCGCCGCACCGATAGCGGACGCTCCGAACCCGGTGATACGCGACGGACGGCACGTCCCCCGAACGGGGACGAGCAGGTGGCACGGATCGCTCGGCGGAGTGGCGTGCCACGCTCGGCCCCCCGTGGCCGTCCGGGCGTGCGGCGCCGACCGCGTGCCCGTGGATCACCCCGCCGCTTCGCTCAGGTCACGGGAATCGGTGGTCCCGTCCCGGTACTTCAAGCTTCGGTGGACGATCCCCTCTCCGATGAACCGCATGTCGCGATATCGAATCGGCGTCGTCATCCCGGGACGCCCGCTCGATGGCATACACACGGATGACCCAGGCTCGGTGCTTGGCCGCCCGTTCTGCGGTGCTCGGCTCTCTCGACCGCGGTCCGGAACCCCGGTTCGCTCGACCCCCCGCGCCCCCGTACACGTACGACCGGATGTGGCGACGCTTCGTGCTACGCGGACGGTTCGTGTCCCGTACCCGCGCGGAGGTTCGGGGCTCGCGGGTCGACGGTCGACGACGGGCCGGCCCTGCAGCCGTCGCACGGGTTCGCCGGGTCGGGTTGCCGAGTCGGCCCGTGGTACCAGTTCGCCGCGGTCGGTGTCACCGGACGCTCCCGGGCGCGGCGGCCCCTCGTCGGGGAAGCTCGGAACCCGGGCCCCAGGCGGTCGCCGCACGGACTCGGATCCCCGGCTGCTCCCGGAACTCCTCGGCCCGACCCGGGACCCTCCTCGTCGATGCCAGATCCGCTCGGGGCCGGGATGGCGAGCGGTGCGGCCGTGGTCCCGGCCCCGTCTCCGGTCGGGGGATCCACCGTCCGAGCGCTCTCTTCCGGGATCACCGGGTCCCGGTCTCCGGGCCTCGGGCAGGGTTTCGTATCGCGATATCCGGTTTATGACTGGGCCGAGGGGCCTTTTTAGTAGTCCCCCGACGTTCGTCGGGCATGGACCTCGAGATACTGCTGTACGACGGGTTCGACGAACTGGACGCCATCGGTCCCTACGAGGTGCTCCGGAACGGCGCCCAGGAGGGGGCGGACCTCTCGACCCGGCTGGTCACCCTCGAGCCGCGGGAGGCCGTGACCGCGAGCCACGGCCTCCGGGTGGGGGTCGACGGCACCCTCGGCTCCCCGGAGGTCGTGCTCGTGCCCGGCGGGGGGTGGGGCGACCGCGCGGCTGCGAGCGCGTGGGCGGAGTACGACCGCGGAGCGATACCGGAGGCGCTCGCGGACCTGCACGGGCGGGGTGCGACCGTCGCCACGGTCTGCACGGGTGGGATGCTCGCCGCGGGGGCGGGCATCCTCGATGGCCGGCCCGCGACGACCCACCACGTCGCCCACGACGACCTCCGCGAGGTGGCCGAGTTCGTCGACGCGCGCGTCGCCGACGACGGCGACGTCATCACCTGCGGGGGAGTCACCTCGGGACTGGACCTCGCGTTCCACTTCCTCGCCCGCGAGTTCGGGGAGGAGCTCCGGGACCGCGTGGCGAGGCGCATGGAGTACGACCCCTCCGAGGACGTCTACCTGGGCTGATACTGTCGGGCAGGAGCCCGTGAACGGTATCGCCACACCGGTGCGGCGATGGTGTTCGGGTAGCCCTGTCCGACAGTACGAGTCCGGGAGTTCAGCTACGGGGGGTGACCGAACGATCCTGACCCGGTAGTTCGATCCGCGTACATCCGATCCACTATCGCCGGTGTGCGAACGACTTTAGACCCGGAGGCACCCTTACCCGTCACGTGCGCATCGAGAACAGTTTCATCCCGGTCCGGGGCGTGGGGGAGAAGACCGAACGCCGGCTCTGGCGCGAGGGGGCCACCCACTGGGACGCGTTCGACCCGTCGCTGGTCTCGGGGACCCTCGCCGACCGGATCGAGCGGTTCATCGAGGACGCCCGGCCCCGTCTGGTCGACGGGGACGCCCGTTTCTTCGCCGAGACCTTTCCGGGGAGCGAGCAGTGGCGCCTCTATGAGAACTTCCGCGAGAACGCCGCGTTCTTCGACATCGAGACGACCGGGCTCTCGCAGGCCCACGACGACGTCACGACGGTGAGCGTCCACCGCGGCGGCGGGACGACCACGCTCGTCCGCGGCCGGGATCTCACCCGCGACCGGATTCGCGAGGCACTCGACGCCCCGTTGCTGGTCACGTATAACGGTGCGCGCTTCGACGTCCCGTTTTTGCGGAACGCGTTCGACCTCCCGCTCGACGCCGCCCACCTCGACCTCATCTACCCGTGCCGGTCGCTGGGACTGACCGGCGGGCTGAAGGCCGTCGAGGAGGGCGTCGGCATCGAGCGCGACCGCCCCGACCTCGACGGGAAGGACGCCGTTCGGCTCTGGAGGCGCTACGAGCGACGCGGCGACGAGGGGGCACTCGACACGCTCGTCTCGTACAACCGCGAGGACACGGTCAATCTCCGGACGGTCGCGGACCGAGTCGCCGAGAGGCTCCACTGCGAGCGGTTCGAGCGCCTGTAGCCCGCCCTCCCCGGCCTCGTCCACCGCCTCGAACCGTCCGGCCTCCGCCAAGTCGGTCAGCGCCCGGTCGACGGGCGCCCGGAGGACGAACGCGATCCGTTCGCGCTCGTCGTCGGCTCCCCAGCCCGTGTCTTCGACCCCGGTTCCCTCCATCACCTCTAGGTCCTCGGCGGCCGCCCGTATCGCCGGGCCGTGGTTCTCGAGCACCGCGTCGACGAGCGCGTTCGCCCCGCGGCGCGTCGTCGACTGCGCTGCCGACAGCTCCTCGGTCGTCCCCTCCGGGAGCGAGTAGGGCAGCAGTCGCGCCTCCGCCCGGTAGTGCTTGCGCGTACCGCCGCCGACGGACTCCGGTCGGCTCGGCCCGGTCCTCGCCGGCGGCCCGCAGGTCCTCGGTCAGGCTCTCGTTGGGTTCCGACTCGTCGGCGAGGCGGGCGAGTATCCGCGCCCGGAGGTCGTTGCCCACGGCCGCGGCCGTCCCGGGTCGAGCGCGAACTCCCGCTCTATCTCCACGTCGCGTTCGACGAAGCTCACGACCCGTCCTCCGGCGACGGCCGACAAAAGCGTTGATAGAACGATCACGGCGGTACAAGGGGAGTTCGAAGGGTCGGTCGCAACCGCTTTGCCCGCCGAGGCGAACCCCTCGGGCATGGACAGCGACGTCGCCGACCGCGAGTGGCGCCTCGTCCGCGAGGAGGACCTGGACGGCGCCCGGGCGATGGCCTACGACGAGGTGGCCGCGGAGACGGCCGCCGGGGGCGGGCCCCGCACGGTCCGGGTCTACCGGTGGACGCCGAGCACGCTCTCGCTCGGTTACCGACAGCCCGCCTCGGACGTCGACTGGGACTGGTGCGAACGGGAGGGCGTCGACGTGGTCCGCCGGCCCACCGGCGGGGGCGCCATCTACCACGACTCGTTCGGGGACATCTCCTACTCGATCGTCGCCCCCGCCGCCGAACTCCCGGGGGACCTGATGGGGACGTACGAACTGCTCTGCGAACCCGTCCTCGAGGCGTTCCGGCGGATGGGCGTCGGCGCCGACTTCGCCGACGAACCGAGGGAGTCGCTCCACTATCCGTCGTGTTACCTCCGGGACGTCAACCCCGCTCACGACGTGCTCGCCGGGGGCCGGAAGGTGAGCGGTAACGCGCAGTACCGGACCCGAGACGCGGTGATCCAGCACGGGTCGCTCTCCTTCTCGACCGATCCGGAGCGGCATCTGTCGTGTTTCGCCGACCACGACGTGACCCCCGAGGGGTTCGAGGAGCGCGTATCGGGTATCCGCGAGTTCGCGGACATCGGGCGCCGGGAGGCCGTCGAGACCCTGGAATCGACGCTCGCCGAGTGGGCCGACGCCGACCCCGGCGACTGGACCGGGGCGGAGCGCGACCGGTTCGAGGAGATCGCCGACGGGAAGTATCGAACGGATGCGTGGACCCGCGAGCGGACCGACCCGCTGTCGGCGTAGGCGGTCCGGCGAACTGACGGTCGTCGGTACGACCGTCCGTATCAGGCCAGCGTGATGACGACCGCCCCGCCGACCACGAGCACGGCGCCGGCGACGACCCCGGCGGTGATCCGCTCCAGGTCCTCGAGCAGGACGTACGCGAACGCGGCGGTGAAGAGGGGCGTCGTCGCGATGAGGGACGAGGCGACGGCGACACGCCCGAGGTCGAGGGCGACGAAGAACAGGAGCAGCGAGAGCGCGTTCAGGACGCCGCTCCCGACGAAGATGCCGTACGTTCGACGGGAGACCGCATCCATCGTGTCCCGGCGGCGGGCGAGGACGTACGCGGCGAGCAGCAGGCCGCCGGCGGTCTCGTTCAGCGCGACGCCGTGCAGGGGCGTGGCGGCGGTCGTCGTCAGTCCCCACCGCCGGAGGACGTCGGCGAGCGCGAACGCCCCCGCCGCGGAGAGCGGGAAGAGGAGCTCGTAGGGCCGCCAGCCGCCGATGTCCCCGCCGCGCGAGAGCGAGAGGACGACGAGCCCGACGACGAGCAGGAGGATCCCGCCGACGACCTGCGGGGCGACCGCCTCCCCGATGAGGAGGAACGCGAGCGCGGTCGCGAACAGCGGCCGGGTGCTGATGCCCGCGCTGTTGACGCTCGCGCCCACCCTGTGTATGCCCGTGAACGACGCGAACCGGCCGAGCGCCGTCCCGACGACGCCCGCGAGGACGAACGCGCCGAGGCCGACCGGCCCCACCTCCGCGAACGTCCCGACCCGACCGAGCACGACGAGCAGGCCCCAGTAGACGGCGACGTCCACGAACGCGACGACGAGCGAGGCCTGCAGGCTCGTCCCGCCGTTCTCGAGGCCGAGCTTCAGCCCGACCATGCTCAGCGACCAGACGGTCGCGCTGAGCACCGCGATCAGGACGGCCTCCGTCGCCATGCGCTCCGCTCCAGGGGGAAGGGGCATAACGCTCCCGAACTCCCCCGTGCCCGCGACGCCGCCGGCCGGTTTCGAAGTCACTATCCCCGCCGGCCTCCCACCGTGGTCCATGAGCAGTACAGAACTCCGGGTGGGGGCACACACCTCGATCGCGGGCGGCGTACACAACGCGGCCGACGCGCAGGTGGATCTGGGCGGCAACTGTGGGCAGATATTCTCCCACAGCCCGCAGGTCTGGGCCGACCCCTCCATCGACGACGACGACGCCGAACGGTTCCGGGGACTGACCGAGGAGCACGACCTCGATCCGTGGGTCATCCACACCTCCTACCTCGTGAACCTCTGCACCCCGAAAGCGGACCTCCGCGAGAAGTCGGTCGCGTCGATGCAGACGGAGGTCGACGTCGCCGACCGGCTCGGCATCGAGTGCGTGAACGTCCACCTGGGGGCGCACACGGGCGCGGGCGTCGAGGGCGGCCTCGGGAACGCCGTCGCGGCGCTCGACGAGGTCGACGTCCCCGGCGGCGTGACGGTGCTGGTCGAGTCCGACGCCGGGGGCGGGACCAAGCTCGGCGACGAGTTCGAGCACCTGGCGCACGTCCTCGAGGAGAGCGAGCACGACCTCGAGGTGTGTGTGGACACGGCCCACGCCTGGGCCGCGGGGTACGACCTCTCGACGCCCGAGGCGGTCGAGGAGACCGTCGCCGAGTTCGACGACGTGATCGGCCTCGAACGCCTCGCCTGCATCCACCTCAACGACTCGAAACACGGCCGCGGGACGAACAAGGACGAACACGCCCACGTCGGCGAGGGGGAGATCGGCGAGGACGGGATGCGCGCGGTGATCAACCACCCCGACCTCGCGGACCTCCCGTTCGTCCTCGAGACGCCGACCGAGGACGGCCGATCCTACGAGTGGAACGTCCGGAAGGTTCGGGAACTGCGAGACGCGTAGCGTCTCGGTACCGTGAGCGGCGACGGCCACGACTCCGGCGGCTCGCGGACTCGCGGACTCGCGGGGACGTCGCCCGTCGGTGGTCGCCCCGAACCGGGTTCCGGCTCCCCCGGTCTTTTGGGGCCGCCACCGGAACGTCCCGGACATGGAGAGGGTATCCATCGAGGCGGTGGAGACTGGCGACCGGCCGGGCACGACGGTCCGCGGGCTCTCGGAGGCGCTCGGGACGACCGACGTTGCGATCAACCACTACCGGCTCGAGCCGGGCGAGGCGTTCGCCGGCGGGATGCACACCCACATGGACCAGGAGGAGGTGTTCTACGTCGTCGAGGGGGAGGCCACCTTCGAGACGCAGGAGGGGGAGTTCGCCGTCGCCCCCGGCGAGGCCGTCCGGTTCGCGCCCGGCGACTACCAGCGGGGCCGCAACGACGGCGACGGGCCGGTCGAGGCGCTCGCGCTCGGCGCGCCGAAGGAGAGCACCGACGTCCGGATCCCACAGCCCTGCCCGGAGTGTGGCGACAGCGAGAACCTCCGGGCGATACCCGCCGAGGAGGGGTTCGCGTTCGAGTGCCCGGAGTGCAGGGCGGACGTCGACCTCGGGACGTAGACCCACCGGGACCGCCGCTCGGTGGGTTCCGCGGCTCTTTTGCCCGCTCCCGCCGAAACGCCGGCGATGCGTCGGTTCAGCGAGACGTACCTCAGTCGCACGCGCCGCGGGATGTGGACGGACGGTGCGCGCGAGGCGCTCGCGGACCTCGACCTCGGGTCGGCCGACCGGGTCCTCGACGTGGGCTGCGGGACCGGCGAGTTCACGGCCGTCCTGCGGGAGGAAACCCCGGACGGATCGCTGGTGGTCGGCGCCGACCGCGACCCCGAACTCCTGGCGGGCGTCGACGAGCCGGTCGTCCGCGCCGACGCCCTCTCGCTGCCCTTCCCCGACGGGACCTTCGGCGTCGTCGCGTGCCAGGCGCTGCTGGTGAACCTCCCGGACCCGTCCGCGGCGCTCCGGGAGTTCGCCCGCGTCTCGCGCGGGCGCGTCGCGGCGGTCGAGCCGGACAACGCCGCGGTCAGCGTCGACTCGACGGTCGGCGCCGAGGCCGCGCTCGCCCGGCGCGCGCGCGAGCTCTACCTCGACGGTGCCGAGACAGACGTCTCGCTCGGCGACGCGTCGGCGGCGTTCGAGCGGGCGGGGCTCTCCGCGGTCTCGACCCGCCGCTACGACTTCGAGCGCGCCGTCCAGCCGCCCTACTCCGAGGCGGCGGTCCGCGCGGCGACGCGGAAGGCCAGCGGCGCCGGCCTCCGCGAGCGGCGGAACGTCCTCGCGGACGGGGCCGAGACGGACCCGGAAGAACTCGACGCGCTCCGGGAATCCTGGCGCACGATGGGCCGCGAGGCCGTCAGACAGCTCCGCGACGGGGAGTACCGTCGGCGCGAGACGGTGCCGTTCTACGTCACCGTCGGCCGGGCCTGAGCCGACGGAGCTCGGCTCGACGGGACACGCGGCGTCCCGCCCTTGAGTTTCCCGAGAACGAGTCGCCGTCGGTCGCCGCGACGCTACGGGCCTCCCCGCCCGTGACCGACGGGTCGGAGACGGTCCTCCCCTTCTTCGCCGCCTTCGCCGCCCTCGCCGCCCTCGCCGCCTTCGCCGCCCTCGCCGCCCTCGCCGCCCTCGCCGCCCTCGCCGCCTTCGCCATCCTCGCCGCCGATGCCAGGACCGCTACAGCCGGCCAGGAGGGCGAGCCCGCCGGCGCCGGCGGCGAGCAGCCGACGTCTCGACGCCCGTCCGTGCTCCGCTCCGCCGGAGTCGTCAGTCATCGCACGGGCCAACGCCACGGCCGGCCGTAGGCGTGTACCCTGCGGATGCAGGCAGTGTATGTTCCCGTGGTTTCAGACCACGTCCCCGCGTACGCTCACGCCCTCGCGCTCGGCCCGCTGGCGTTTCACGGTCCCGGCGGCCTCCTTCGCCTCCGCCTCGTCCAGCCCGAGCATCTCCAGCGCGCCCGAGAGGGTGGGGAAGACGAACTCGCCCTCGCGGAGCTTCTCGAAGGCCGACTCGCTCCTGACCCCGCCGTCCCCGCCGTCGACCCACAGGCAGGCCGCCCGCGGATCGAGCACCTGGGTCCAGTCCCCGCGGGCCGGAGGTGTGCGGCGAGACACTGCTCGGGGGCGGCGTGGCCGTTCGCGTTCGCCCGGAGGTGTTCGGGGAACTGCTCGGCCCAGTCGGCGGAGACGGTCTTGCCGACGCCGGCGGCCCCGTGGGACTTCCGGAACCGCTCCTCCGCGCCGGGGTGGTCCTTGAACAGGAGGTCCTTCGTGAGGTAGACGTCCAGGCGCTCGACGGGGTCCAGACCCAGGACGACGTCGCCGAACACCCACACCTCCCGGACGGGGACCGGCATCGGCTCCGCCTCGACGGTGCGGACGAGGCGCTCGAGCCGGTCGACGGCCTCGTCGCGTCCGAGTGACATACCGCCGCTAGGAGGGGATCGGGAAAGAGTCGTTCGCTCCGCGATCGGACGGAGCGGCCCGCCCCGGGAACCGGCCCGTCCCGCCTCCGGCACCACGCTGATACGCCTGGAAGTCGAATGCTAGCACGAACCATGCCGATCTGCCCCTACTGCGAGAGCGACCTGAGCGAGTGGACTGCGACCCTCAGACAGGCCTCGGACACGAACGCCCCCCAGGTCTGGACCTGTCCCGACTGCGACGCCGTGCTCGGCGTCTCCTCCGGCCAGCCCAGGTAGGGAACCCACGGCACGACGACGCCGGAGCGAAACGGTCAACCCCGCGAGGCCGCACGTTCCACGGGATGGACTGTGACAAGTGCGGGGACGAGGCGGTGATGCACGCCGCCTACTCCGGGCTCCATCTCTGCGACGAC
>PXRQ01000079.1:20431-54260 GCA_003022005.1 Halobacteriales archaeon QS_5_70_15 | reverse complement strand
GGCATGGGCGGCATGATGTAAGCGAGGTCTCTCGCTTCGGTCGAGACCTCGGACAGCCGAGCGGGAGCGAAAGCGGGACGCTCCCTCCGGTCGCGTCCCGACAGTGAGCGGGGAGTGATACGGTCGTGCGTACCGATGTACCGGCGATAACCCGGACAGGGTCGGGTATCGACGGTAAAAGACTACGCACGACCGTATGAAACGTCCCGCGAACGAAGCGACACGCGAGGCAAGCTCGGCCCCAGGCCACTCACACCCACGCCGACACGCGCCTCGCACCGTCCAGGACGACCGAACGTCTTCTTTCGACCGCTCCGCGCCTCCGGACGGTCCCCACGCTCCACCGGAGGACGTCGCCTCGGTGAGCCTCGTCACGGACGTCCCCCCCGTCGCCGGGGGCGGCGCAGGCCTCATCGAACTCCCGTCGGAGCCGACGGCTCGCCCTACCCTCCCGGATCCGGGGTGGGGCCGTCCCGGTCGTCGCCATCCCCGCCGCTCTCCCCGCCGGTATCCGTGTCGAGGCCGTCCCGGCGCCGCTCCACGACGACCCGCCGGACGCGGTTGTCCTCGACGACCTCCACGGTGACGAGCGCGCCGTCGAACTCGACCCGCTCGCCCGGCCGTCCGGGAGGGGAACGACCCGGTGTCGCTCCCCGACGTCGAATATCTCGCCGACGAGTTCCTCGACGATGTCCTCGACCGTGAGCAGCCCCTCCACCGTGCCGAACTGGTCGAACACGACCGCGAGCTCGACGCGGTCGTCCTGCATGCTCGCGAGCGTCTCGTCGATCCGCTTGGACTCGAACGCGTGGATGACGGGCAACAGGAGGTCCTCGAGCGGCGCGGAGGGGTCCGCCCGCGCCAGGTCGCGCACGTCGACGTGCCCGACCACGGTGTCGAGGGTCCCGCGGTAGGCTGGCGCGCGAGTGACCCTGGCGTCGAGGCACCGCTCGAGCGCCGCCCCGGCGGTCCCGTCGGCGTCGACCGCCACCACCTCCGACCGGGGGACCATCACGTCCGCGACGGTGGTCCCGGAGAAGCCGAACACCCGCTCGATGATCGCCTGCTCGCCGTCCTCGATGACGCCGAGGCGCTCGGCGGTCTCGACCACCGCTTCCAGTTCCTCGCGGGTAACGTACGGCCGCTCGATCTCGCGGGCGCCGCCGAGCAGGACACTCATCGCCCCGGTGACCGAGTCGAAGACGGCGACGACCGGGTAGAGGAGCCGCTGGATGAGCACCACCGGATCGGCGATCCGCCGGGCCCGGGACTCGGCGTTTGCGACGCCGTAGGACTTCGGGACGAACTCGCCGAACACCAGCACCACGATCCCGACCAGGAACGTCGAGACGACGGCGGCCTCGGTGGCCGGGAGCGACCGGGCGAGGAAGCTCGTCGACACGGCGGCGATGGCGACGTTCACGAAGTCGTTCCCGACTAGGATCGTCACCAGGAGCCGGTGGGGGTCGGCCCGGAGCCGACGGGGTGCTCGACTCCCCGCCCCTCCATCGTCTCGACCCGGTGGTCCTCCAGCGAGAAGACCGCGATCCCGCTCGAGGGGAGGAAGGCGCTCGCCGCCGTGAGCGCCGCGAGGAGGAGCAGGCCCCCGGACGCGGACAGCGCGACCATGCCGGGCGTGATCGGGCGGGGGTCAGGTAGGGAGGGGGGAGGGGGTCGACCGCCCCTCCGTCCCCGGTCGGGCGAGAACGCCCCTACTCGACGTCCAGCGGGAACTGCTGGTTCTCGAGGACCGTGTTGAGCACGACGCTGGTGTTCGACTCCTTGATGTCGGGGTCGACCAACAGCTCCTTGATCTGATCGTTCATGGCGTCGGTGTCCTCGAACTTCCCGATGGCGATGACGTCGTGATCGCCGGTCACCTCGTAGACGGAGACCATCTGCTGGTGGTCCTTGAGCCGCTCGGTGATCTCCGGGAGGGCGCTCCCCTCGACCTTGAGCTGGATGACGGCGGTGACGTCGTAGCCGAGTTCGTCGTAGTCGACCTTCGGGGTGTATCCCTTGATGACGCCGTTCTCCTCCAGGTCCGAGAGGTGGTTCGAGACGGTCGTGACGGAGACGTCGAGTTTCTCCGCGAGGCTCCGGAGGGAGGCCCGGCCGTCGTCCAGCAGCGCGTTGATGAGCTTCTCGTCCAGGTTCTCGTACGTCACGCTCCCGGCTTCGGCGGCCCCCCCTTAGAAGTTTACGAACATCCAATTCGAACCCGGTCGACGACGGCTGCCACCGTCGTTCGTACACCGCGGACTGGTTCGTCCACGTCGGGTTCTACCCACCTATTCCCCGCAAACGTCCGGAATAATCCGTAAAGACGGCTACGATGAGCGACCTCGGACGGCGAGGAGTTGCGTGAATCAGTAGTGTTTTAGTCCCCGGAGTGTACGGATACGCTGTCCGAGAAATGACGGATGACAACCCAGCCACCGACGGTGGTCTGTCGAACGAGGCACAGCACGTCCTCGACGAGATCGAGGAGAAGAACGTAGACTTCCTGCGGTTGCAGTTCACGGACATCCTCGGGACGGTGAAGAACGTCTCCATCCCGGCCAGCCAGGCCGAGAAGGCGTTCACCGAGGGGATCTACTTCGACGGTTCGTCCATCGAGGGGTTCGTCCGGATCCAGGAGTCGGACATGCGGCTCAAGCCCGACCCTACGACGTTCGCGGTGCTCCCGTGGCGGAAGCGGGAGGACAGCGCCGCCGCCCGGATGATATGTGACGTCATCGACACCTCGACGGGCGAGCCGTTCGCGGGCGACCCCCGTCACGTGCTCAAGCAGGCCATCGAGCGTGCGAACGAACTGGGTTTCGAGGTCAACGCCGCGCCCGAACCGGAGTTCTTCCTGTTCGAGGAGGACGAGGACGGCCGCGCGACCACGGTCACGAACGACGTGGGCGGTTACTTCGATCTCGCACCCAAGGACCTCGCCAGCGACGTCCGGCGGGACATCATCTACGGCCTCGAGGACATGGGCTTCGAGGTGGAGGCGAGCCACCACGAGGTCGCCCAGGGCCAGCACGAGATCAACTTCCGGTACGCCGACGCGCTCACCACGGCCGACAACGTGGCGACGTTCCGGGCGGTCGTCCGGGCCATCGCGGCCGAGCACGACCTCCACGCGACGTTCATGCCCAAGCCCATCCCCCGCATCAACGGGTCGGGCATGCACACGCATATGTCGTTGTTCACCGAGGACGGCGAGAACGCGTTCCACGACGAGGACGACGAGTTCAACCTCAGCGAGACCGCGAAGCAGTTCCTCGCCGGCATCCTCGAGCACGCGCCGGCCATCACGGCCGTCTCGAACCCGACGGTGAACTCCTACAAGCGCCTGGTACCCGGCTACGAGGCGCCCGTCTACGTCGCGTGGTCCGACCGGAACCGCTCGGCGCTCATCCGCAAGCCCGCGGCGCGCGTCCCGGCGGCCAGCCGCATCGAGGCCCGGTTCCCCGACCCGTCGTGCAACCCCTACCTCGCGTTCGCCGCACTGATCACTGCGGGGCTGGACGGCATCGAACGGAGCCTCGACTGTCCCGATCCGGTCCGCGAGAACATCTACGAGTTCGACGAGCAGACCCGCCAGGAGTACGGCATCGAGACGCTCCCGGGCGACCTCGGCGAGGCCATCGACGCGCTGGAGGCCGACGAACTCGTCCGGGACGCCCTCGGGCCGCACGTCTCCGAGAAGTTCGTCGAGGCCAAGCGCACCGAGTTCGAGGAGTACATCGTCGACGTCTCCCAGTGGGAGCTCGACCGGTACCTCGAGACGTTCTGAACGGCCCCACCGCCGACCCGTCTTTCGACGCCACCGCCCGCGAGCCGCGGCCCGGTCGTCCGCGGGCGTCCCGGGACCGCCGTTCGTCCGGTCGTCCCCCCGCCGGCCGCGCTACAGCCGGTCGCCGACGTACTCGCCGACCAGCGGCGTGGCGAGTACCCCCCCGAGCGCGAGCGCCGCCCCGACGAACGCGACGGGCGGGGCGGGCTCGAGCGCGTAGACGGCGCCGAACAGCCCGCCGGAGGCCGGCAGCCCGACGGCGAGGCTCACTACCCCCTCGCGTCGGGAGGCGTCGACCGCGAGCACCGACGTCCCGAGCGCCCCCCACGCGATGCGGGCGCCGAGCGTCGCCCCGAGGAGCGCGACCGGCTCGGACGCGAACCCCGCGAGGAGGAGCCCCCCGAGCGCGACGGCGACGGCGAGCGAGAACGCCCGGCCGGGGCTGGCACCGCGTCCGGAGAGCCGGTCGGCGAGGGCGAGGTAGCCGAGCCCGGCGACCAGCCCGGCGACCACGTCCCCGAGGAAGTGGACGCCGATGACGACGCGGGAGAGCGCGATCAGGACGGCGACGGTGCCCGCGGCGGCGTAGCGGGCCCGCCGGCTCCCGACCCCGACGACGGTCGCCGCGCCGACCCAGACGACGGCGGCACCGGTGGCGTGCCCGCTCGGGAAGCCGTAGCCGTCGTCCGTCGCCGCCTCGGCGTAGAGCCCCCGGAGCGGGGCGGGGAACGGGTCCGCGAGTCCGGCGGTCCCCGCCGCGGGCGGCCGCGGGAACCCGAACGCGTACTTGAGCGCCCCAGTCAGCGCCGCCGCGCCGAGCGCCAGCGCAACCAGGTAAGCCGCCCGGCGCCGGTCCATCGCCCCCTCCAGGCGGGGGAGCCGGTCGCCGAAGAAGTAGAGCGTCGACAGCGCCAGGAAGTAGAACCAGAGGTCCCCGAACTGCGTGACGAGGACGAACAGGACCACCACGGGATCCGGGAGCGTGTCCATCGCCTCGACGAGGCCGACGCCGTGTGTGCTCATCGCCGTCGCCCCGGCGTAGGGGGTCCCCCTATTAGAACGGGACGGAACGCCGGCACCGGTCCGATCCCGACCCCGGCCCGGCGCCGACGGCGTCGACCCGGTGTCGGTCGGGTGTCGGGGCGCGGCCGCCGGTCAGTCCCGGAACGCGCCGAAGCGGTCGCGCAGTCGACCGGGGAGCCGGCCCGCGCCGACGGCGGCCCCGACGAGGAGCATCAGGGTGTAGAGCCCGAGCGTCGAGAGCCAGATCACGAGCATCGCGAGGATGGCCCAGCCCCCGGAGAGGAGGTAGAACGCGCCGAGAGTCATCGCCGTCCCGTACAGGAGGACGAGGTAGGGGCCCCAGCCGCGGGCCTTCCCGCGCCGTGCCCGCGCGCGAACGTACCGCTTGAGTTCCCCTTCGATCTCCTCGCGGTGGACGGTCCGGTCCTCGACCCGGCCCTCGAACCGGTCGAGTTCGTCGTAGATCCGCTCGAGCTCCTCGCGGACGTCGTCGATGTCGTCGACGTCGAACCCCGCACCCGAGGGGCCCGGGCCCCGAGGGCCGCCGGGGGCGCCGTCCACGCCATCCCCGCCGTCCCCGGGTCGTCCCGGGCCGCCCGGCCCGTCGCCCGCGCGCTGTGCCGCCGCGTCGTCGGTGGTGTCGTCCGTGTCTGTCATGTGTGTGTCGAGCCCCCCGGCGTCGACCCGGCCCGCGAGGACCGCGTTCAGGACGACGCCGACGAGGAGGATGAGCGCGCCGAAGTAGAGGAAGGTGACGAGCAGGAGGACCGCGCCGAGGACGCCGTACCCCTCGTAGGTACCCGCGCTGCCCGCGTAGACGCGGAAGCCGGTCTGGAGCACCGCCCAGCCGCCGGCGGCGAAGACCGCACCCGGGAGCGCCTCGCGGACCGTGACGTCCCCCGCGAGGACGTAGTACAGCGGGAGGAACGCGGCGGTCAGCCCGCCGAGGAGCAGGAGGGTCCCGAGCGTGCCGGCGAAGTCGAATCCCAGGACGACCAGGTCCGGATCGAGGACCGCGAGGGCCACGCCGACGGCCACCGTGGCGGCGATACCGAGGCCGACGGCCCCGAGGGTCACGGCGCCGTTCCGGAGCTGGTCGACGATGGAGTCGGGGAGCGGCGACCCGTACACCGTCGAGAAGGCGACGTCCATCCCGCGAAACAGCTTCAGCCCGGACCAGAGCAGCACCGCCGTCCCGACGACGCCGGCCCCGGCCTGTCCGGTCGTGTTCGTCAGCGTCTCGCGGACCAGGCTCCCCGCCTGCGGGCCGAGCGCGGCCGTGGCCCGGTTCGCCAGCGCGAGGACGAGCGCCTCGCCGCCGAACAGCGAGGCACCGACCACCGCCAGCAGCAGCAGCGGGACCAGCGAGACGAACGCGTAGTACGCGAGGCCGGCCGCGATGAACGTGATGCGGTCGTCGCGGACGCCGCGGACCGTCCGTCGCGTCACCCTGACGAGCCCCCCGACCTGTCGGTTCACGGGACGGGGTTCGACCGACGGTGGTATAAAGGTTGTAAACCCGGCTCACACACCGGGATACCCCCGCCGCGCTCGTCGCGCGTCGGTGTCGGTAGGTATTATCGGCTCCGGCCCGAAGCGCGGGTAATGCAGGACGCGTACAAGGAGCTCATGTTCCGCAGCTTCAAGGACGCCATGGACGTCGTGGCGGACTACAACGAGTGGGTCGAGGAGTCGTTCGACCGCCAGGTGCCGGTGCCGCCGGGGGCGGTCCCGCAGGTGGCGATGATGCTCTACCAGAGCCGGGTCCGCGAGCAGATGGGCGAGGTCGGCGAGTTCGACTTCCCCGATTTCCAGAACCGGATGTACGAGTAGGGGGAGCGGTCCCGAGTCTCGGGGGCCGGGTCCCGACGGGGGACCTCATCGACCCCACCAGTTATGTCCGTGGTTCACGACGCCACCGAACATGGCCGAGTACGAGACGATCGACGTCGAACCCCACCCGGACGACGGCCGGGTCACGCGGGTCCGCCTGGACGCGCCGGAGCGGAACAACACCATCGACCTCGCGATGCTGGCTGACCTCCACGAGGCGTTCACGGCAGCGGACCGCGACCGCGACGTCCAGGGCGTACTGCTCGGAAGCACCTCGGACCCGTTCTGTGCCGGCGCGGACGTGAGCGAACTCCGCGAGCTCGGGTTCGAGGACGGCACGCGGTGGATGCAGCTCTACTTCGACACGCTCGACGTGCTGCGGGACACGGGCAAGCCGGTCGTCGCCGCCGTGGACGGCACCTGCGTCGCCGGCGGGAACGAGCTGACGATGGCGTGTGACCTCGTCGTTGCGGGCGAATCGGCCCGGTTCGGCCAGCCGGAGGTCGGCGTCGGCTCCTCGGCGGCCGGCGGGGGCGTCCAGCTGCTACCCCTCCTCGTGGGGGAGAAGCGTGCCCGCGAGATGCTCCTCCTCGGCGAACTGCTGTCGGCCGAGGAGGCCGAGCGCATCGGACTGATCAACCGGGTCGTCGACGACGACGAGGTCGAGGACCGCGCGATGGGGCTGCTGACACGCATCGTCGACACGAAGAGCCCGCAGGCCTACCGCGCCATCAAGGGGATCATGAAGACGTGGACGAACTTCGGGCTCGTCGCCGAACCGATGGCCCGGGACATGACCGCGAACGTGTGGGCGAGCGAGGAGTTCGACGAGCGCGTCTCGGCGTTCCTCGCCCGCCAGGAGCAGACCCCGCAGCCGTTCACCGGGACGCGGCCGGACCCGTCGGCGGCCGGGGACGGGAACGGCGACGGCGACGGCGAGTAGGGCTCCTCAGCGGTCCCGCCCCTCGCGGAGCCCCTCGGTGAACCCCGTGACGATGCGGCGGAGGAACAGGAAGACGAAGAAGACGAGGAGCAGCAGGAAGAGGACGAGCCCGACGAGCACGGGATCGACGTCGAGTTGTAGGAGCATACCCGCGGGTGTGCCCGCCGACAGCAAAGGGGTTTCGGGCCGCACGGTACGGCGGGGAACCGTCGCGCGCCGCGGGGCACCGATAGGGTCCGGCGACGGGAGCGGGGTCGTCCGACCGACCTCGTGACAAAGTACTTGAGAGGCCACCGGATACGACAAACGCGATGGGACTGCTGCCCTCCAAGCCGGACCTCTCCTCCGACGCCGACGCGGGTCCCCGGGTCGTCGGCGTCGACAGCGAGGACGCCGACGACCTCATGTCGGCGCTCACCTCCCGGACCGCACGTCGGCTCCTCTCGCTCCTCCACGAGGAGCCCGCACCCCCGTCGGGTCTCGCCGACCGTCGGGACCGCCTACTCCGAGAAGGGGCGGGAGATGGACGTCTACGCCCCCGCGGACGAGCCGCTGGTCATCTACGCCGGCCGAGAGGAGGAGGCCTCCGGCCTGCGGGCCGCCCTCTCGCGGCTCGTCGGCGGGGTCGCCGCCCTCGCCGTCGGCGCCGTCGCCGTCCAGGAGGCCTTCGGCGGGGGGTTCCCGTCCCCCGTCGCGCGGACCGGTAGCGGGGGCGGCGACGCGGGGGACGCCGAGGACGCCGGGGGCGCGGGTGGCGGCGACGGCGGCGCCGGTGCCGCGGAGCCGACGGCCACGCCAGCCGGCGACGGGGCGGGTATCGAGGAGGCCACGCGAACCCCGACCGCCGCTCCGACGGAGGTCGCCGAGACGACGGCCGGGACGGCCGAACCCGCGGCGACCGGGACCCCGATGGCGACCGGGACGCCGGCGCCCCAGGGGACGCCGTCGCCGATGGCGACCGAGGCGGCCACCCCGGTCCCGACGGAAGCCGCGACGGCTACGGCGAGCGCCGAACCGACGCCGGCCGCGACGGCCACCGATCTCGCCACGGAGACGGCCCGGACCGTCGCGGGGCCGGGCGGCGGAGACGCGCTCGCACCCGCGGGACTCCCGCCGGGGCTGCTGTTCTTCCTCGGCGGCGCGCTCGTGCTGGTCGCCGCCGTGGCGCTGACCTACGGCCGCTGAACGGAGAGTCAAACGCCTCTTTGAGCCTACGACGCCTATTTGATTCTTACCCACGGACTGTCGGGTACGCTTCGGCCCTCCACCGAACCGTGTCCCGCTGTCCCCCGCCGCTCGTTCTACAGTTCGAACGATTCGAGGAGCGTGCCGTCCGGTTCGACGATGCGCCCGCGGACCCCGAGTTCGCCGCCCGCCCCGTCCGACCGGAGTTCGGCGTGGGCTGGCGGGTGCCACCGCGGGTCGGCGTGGCTCCCGGGGCGGTGTCCGAGTGATCGTGGCCGTGGGCCATGGCGATCCGCAGCCCGGCCCACTCGACGACCCGGTCGGCCGGCAGCCGCTCGCGGAGCTCGGTCGGGTCGTTGTTGCCGTACACACCACGGAACGCGGCGGCTTCAGCCTCGAACGCCGCGAGGACCGACCGGGTGAGGAAGTCCCCCGCGTGGAGGACGAGGTCGGCCTCGCGGACCGCCTCTAAAGTGTGCCCCTCCATGCGGTGGTCGGTCGTGCCGTGCGTGTCCGAGACGACGACGAGCATACGACCCGTCGGCTCCCCACCGACATCAACCGGTCGACACGGGACGGGGAGGAGGCCCGCCGTAACCGTGGTCGGTAGGCCTTTGAGACGGCGGCCACTGCCACCCGGTAATGGCAGGCAGCAAGTCGGTGGTCCTCGCCGCGCTCGTCGCCAACGGAGCCATCGCGGTTCTCAAGTTCCTCGGCTTTCTCATCACGGGGAGCCCCTCGATGCTCTCGGAGACGTACCACTCGATCTCCGACACCGGCAACCAGGTGTTCCTGCTCATCGGCATCCGGTTCGGCGCGAGG
Source organism: Halobacteriales archaeon QS_5_70_15 (assembly GCA_003022005.1). The sequence continues at coordinate 44,664 of PXRQ01000079.1, read as the reverse complement.
GACGCCAACCGGCGACACCCGTTCGGCTACGGGAAGGCGCAGTTCTTCTACGCGTTCCTCGTGTCGGTGTTCCTGTTCGGAATCGCGGGGTGGGAGTCGGTGAAACACGGCTACGACGCCATCGTCCACCCCCACCCGGTGAGCACCAACACCGCGTCGCTGCTGGGGTACACGTTCCCCGGCGTCTACGTCAACTACGCGGTCCTCGTCGGGGCCATCGTCTTCGAGGCGTGGGCGCTGAAGAAGGCCCACGCGGAGATGCGCCGGCAGATGGCGGACAACGACTGGACGACGCTCCGGGAGGCGTTCCGAAAGACCAGCGACGTGACTACCCTCACGGCGCTGACCGAGGACACCATCGCGATGGCGGGCGCCGGGCTGGCGCTCGTCGGCGTCTACCTCTCGCGGACGACGGGGAACCCGCTGTACGACGCGGTGACGTCGCTGCTGATCGGGGTGATGCTGATGGGGTTCGCGCTGGCACTGGCCTGGGAGAACAAGCGGCTCCTCCTCGGCGAGTCGCTCCCCACCGAGGACGAGAAGCCGCTCCGGGAGCTCATCCGCAACACCCCGGGGGTCGCCCACGTCGACGACCTCCGGACGGTCTACTTCGGACCCGAGCGGGCCGTCCTCACCGCCGACGTGAGCTTCGAGCCGGGAATGGACGCCGGGAAGATCGACGCCCGCATCACGTCGATCGAGGAGGAGATCATGTCCAGGAACTCGAGCGTCAAGCGGGTCTACATCGAACCCGAGGTCTGATACGGTCCTGCGTAACGATCTATCGATACCCGACCCTGTCCGGGTTATCGCCGGTACATCGTTACGCACGACCGTACGAGGCGAGCAGGCGGGTCAACGGGGATTATCGGACCCGGACACGGGCGGTCGGGCCGTCCGCGCGGCGGCGACCCGCGCTCCCGCGTGCGCCGCGCGGCCCTCTAGCCGGGCACGCGTCCCGGTGCTCCCGTCCCCGTATTTGAACCTCGGGGTGGCCGTCGGGCCGGCCCGCCGTCGCGTTACACTTCCGCCACGGCCGGCGAACCCTTTTATCGGAGAGGGGGGTATCCCCGGTCGTGTCGCGGCCCGCCGAGTCAGCGTCGGATCCGGAGTACCTGCGCTTCTTCCCGTACGAGGAGCCGTACGACCACCAGCGGGAGGCGATGGGTCGCATCCACGACGCCCTCGGCGAGGGTCGGCACGTCCTCTTCGAGGGGGCCTGCGGGACGGGCAAGACCCTCGCGGCGCTCGTGCCGGCGCTCCAGCACGCCCGCGAGCACGACAAGACGGTCGTGATCACGACGAACGTCCACCAGCAGACCCGCCAGTTCGTCCGCGACGCCCGCGCCATCACCCGACAGGAGCCGGTTCGGGCGGTCGTGTTCCGCGGGAAGGCCTCGATGTGTCACATCGACGTCGGCTACGAGGAGTGCCAGGCGCTCCGCGATACCACCCGCGAACTCGTCGACCGCGAGGAGGACCTCCGCTCGCTCGAGTCCCGCGAGCGGGAACTGCTCGACGCCGCCCGGGACGGGCGCGAGGAGGCGGCCGACGCCCGCGGCGCCGTGATGGACGAACTCGGGGACGTCCAGGCGGAGATCGAGGCGCTCCGCGAGGAGCGCAACGTCTGCGAGCGGTTCTACGAGAACCTCACCGGCGACACCGACGCCTTCTACGACTGGCTGTTCGAGGACGTCCGCACGCCCGACGACGTCTACGAGTGGGCGGGCGAGCACGGCTTCTGTGGCTACGAGCTGCTGAAGGAGGGGATGGAGGAGGTCGACCTCGTGGTGGCGAACTACCACCACCTCCTCGACCCGTTCGTCCGCGAGCAGTTCTTCCGGTGGCTCGGCCGGGACCCGGAGGACGTCGTCGCGGTGTTCGACGAGGCGCACAACATCGAGGAGGCGGCCCGCGATCACGCCACGCGCACGTGCGCGGAGGTGACCTTCGACGGCGCGCTCGACGAACTCTCGGAGGTGGAGGACTACCGTGCTGACGCCGCACGGAACGTCCTCGGGGCGTTCCGGGACGCGCTGGTGGGGACCTACGAGGACGCGCTGTCGCCACACGAACGCGAGTCCGTCGGCGAGGACTGGACGGACCTGACCGTCGAGAACCCCGACGGCCGCGACGACCTCACGGTGGCGTTCCTCGATCGCTACACCGGCCGGGGGATCGACCACGACCTCGAGTCGGCGCTCGAACTCGGGGCCACGCTCGACAAGCGCTACGAGCAGGCGTACAAGGACGCCGAGACGGCCACCCGCAAGGAGTGCCGCGTGCTGGCGGCCGCGACGTTCGTCGAGGCGTGGCTCGAGGAGGGGAAGAAGCCGGGCCAGTACCCGGTCGTGAGCGTCCGCCGGGACGGGACGGGCGGCGTCCGCGGTCGGGCGGAACTCTACACCTGCATCCCGCGGGAGGTGGCGGCGCCGCTGTTCGCGGACCTCCACGCCGCCGTGCTGATGTCGGCGACGCTGCGGCCGTTCGACGTCCTCGGGGATGTCCTCGGCGTCGAGGACCCCCTCACGATGGCCTACGGGGAGCAGTTCCCCGAGGAGCGCCGGCGCACCTACGCGGTGGACGTCCCCGCGCTGTACGCCCGGAACCGCGATGACCCCGGGGTCCAGGAGACCGTCACCGAGGTGCTCGAGGACGCGGTGCGGTTCACGCCAGGGAACACGCTGGCGTTCTTTCCCTCCTACGCCGAGGCCGAGCGCTACTACCACCGCGTCGAGACCGACGCGACACCGTACCTCGACCGGCCCGGCGTCCGTGCGGAGGCGCTCCGCGAGGAGTTCGTCGCCGACGACCGCGGGGTGCTGTTCACTTCCCTGTGGGGCACGCTGACCGAGGGCGTCTCCTACGACGGCGACGACGCCCGCACCGTCGTCGTCGTGGGCGTGCCGTACCCGCACCTCGACGACCGGATGGACGCCGTCCAGCGGGCGTACGCCGGGGCGTTCGGGGAGGACGGTGCCGGAGGCACCGGAAACAGCGGCGCCGAAGGCACCGGGGGTCGAGGTGCCGGAGCCGCCGGGAACGAGGACGCGGGCTGGCGCTACGCCGTCGAGATACCCACGGTACGGAAGACCCGGCAGGCGCTCGGGCGGGTCGTTCGTTCGCCCGAGGACTTCGGCGCGCGCGTGCTCGTCGACGAACGGTACACCCTCGCCGGGTCGTCGGAGCTCGGCGAGTACAGCGTCAACGGGACGTTCCCCGACGAGGAGCGCGCGGAGATGATCGACGTCGGCCCGGGGAAGCTGAGGTACGCGATGCTGAACTTCTATGCGGACGTCGACGCCTGGGACGGCGACCCCCCCGAGCCGTGAGCGGGGTCGACGGTCATGCCCGGTCGACGTCCTCGCCGGTGAGTTCCCCGTAGAGCGCCTCGCGCGCCTCCGCCGCGGAGTCGAACTCCTGGTCGAGTCGGTCGAAGACGTCGCCGACCGTTTCCGTCTCGTTCGGGAGGTCGATCGGCTGGTCGGCGTATTCGGCGCCGAGTTCCGCGCTGGACACCGGGTACGACCGGTCCTCGAGTCCGGTTTCGAACTCCTCGAAGTCGTCGGTCATGGGTGGTCGTCGGTCATGGGTGGTCGTCGGTCGCAGTGGTCGGTCAGAGGTACGCGTCGTCCCACTCGTCCGGTCGGTGAGTGTTGCCGCAGGTCGCGCACTCGACCCGTCCGAGTTCGTCCATCGCCTCGGCGACGGTCCCGCAGTTCGCACAGTAGAAGCCGAACCGTTCGTCGCCGTCGAACGCGCGGAAAAACGGCGCGTTCGTTCCGGTGGTGCGGTCGTCGGCGTCGACGGCCAGTTCTCGCCCGTCGACCACGACGGTTCCCGGCACCCGGTGGTCCGTTCCGTTCCCGATCGAGGTGTCCTCGACGTCGGCGTACACGTGTTCGACGAGCCGTTCGTTCGCGACCTCGCGTTCGGCACGGTCGACGTGCTCGAACCCGTGGCGTTCGGCGAACGTCTCGCCTTCGGCGTTCGCATCCAGCACGAGTGCACGGAGACGGTCCACCCCGAGGGGGAGCGTCCCGCGGAGCCGCTCCAACAGTCCGGTCCCGACGCCGGCCCCCCGGTGGTCGGGGTGGACGTGGAGCCAGGTGACATCGACTTCGTCGACCGTCAGCTCCGCGAAGCCGGCGACGTCGTCGTCCCGCTCGGCGACGAGGTAAGAGGTCCCCGCGTCCGCGATGCGCGACGCCAGCCGGTCCTCGGCGAACGGTCCCTCGAGGAGCGCCTCGATTACCGACGGGTCGAGCGCGTACGACGCCTCGAACGACCGGCGTGCGACCCGCCGGACGGCGTCCGTGTCGTCCGGTTCGGCGTCTCGTATCTCCATACGTTCACGACGGGGCGCGCGCGGGTAAGCGAGCGGCCGGCGTTCGCAGGCTTCTACCGCTTCGACTCCACACTCGTATCAATCGAGGCCGATGCGGCTCTTCGTCTCGTCGAGGAACGCCTCCAGCCGGTCCCGGAACTCCTCGACCGACCGCTCGACGTGGTACACCCGCTCGCGGGGGATGCGTCGGACGACGTCGTTGCCGTCGTCGTCCTCGCCGGTCCTGACCTGCCAGTGGTCGCCGAAGTAGACGAGGAACTCGTTGTCGACCTCGACCGACTCGACCTCGCCGTCCGGCGTCTCGAAGACGATCGACGCCCGTCCCAGTTCGGGGTCCGGCATCGTCACCGTGGATTCGCTCATCGTCGGTTCTCCCTCGTTGGCTCGTAGTCCTAACGCCCCTGCCTGCGAGTGACGGTCGCCCGGGTCTCGATCGTGGGTTCCCGCCCCTGTCGGGGCGCTCCGAGATCGCTTGCGTATTCCGGCACCAGGCGGGAGTGCCGAGCGCGACAGGTCGGCGTATGGAGTTCACCGACAGCGACGAGGGCAAGCCCGTCCTCGACCCGGACGGCCGGGAACTGGGTGTCATCGACGAGGTACGGCACGGGACCGCGTACGTCACGCCGATGGCCGACCTCGACCCGCCGGTGCTGGCCGAACTCGGCTGGGGCGGCGACGACCGCGACGCCTACCGGCTCGACGATGCACGGGTCGAAACGGTCACGGGCGGGCGGGTGGAGCTCCGGAGGCCCTGAGATGAGTTCGATCGTCGACGCCGACGACGCCGTCGTCGTGGCCGCCCGCGCGGTTCTCGCGGGCGAGGCCCCGCAGGGGACGAAGGGGGTCCGCCGGATCACGAACGAGGACGGCACCGACTCCGTCTACCGGGTCCACCCCGACGCCGACCTGTCCGACGTCGAGGCGGCGGACGCGAGCGGCGAGTTCCCGGACAGCGAGGCCGTCCTGTGGCGGGCGGACCGCGACCTGGTCGAGCGCGAGGTCGAACGTCGCGGCCGCCACGGGTGATCGCCCGATCCGCTCCGGTCGTCGGATCGTGGTGACGGCCGCCGACCGTCGGATCGCCGAACGGTCGGAGGGCCGGCCCGCATCGCGTGGGTCACTGACACGAGGTAACATGCCACGACGGGAAGGGAAGCGTTAATCCCGGCCGACGGTTGGGGTCGGACATGAAGGTACTCGTCACGGATCCCATCGCGGAGGCCGGCATCGAACGGCTCCGGGAGGCCGGTCACGAGATGGAGACCGCCTACGCCCTCGAGGGCGACGCGCTCCTCGATGCCGTCTCGGACGCGAACGCGCTGGTGGTCCGCTCCGGAACCGAGGTCTCCGAGGCGATGCTCGAGGCCGCCCCGGACCTCGTCATCGTCGGCCGTGCGGGGATCGGCGTCGACAACATCGACATCGACGCGGCGACCGAGCACGGCGTCATCGTCGCGAACGCCCCGGAGGGGAACGTCCGGGCCGCCGCCGAGCACACCGTCGCGATGACGTTCGCGGTCGCCAGGTCGATCCCGCAGGCCCACGTCCGGCTGAAGGCCGGCGAGTGGGCCAAGGGCGAGTTCCTCGGGACCGAGGTGAACAACAAGACGCTGGGCATCGTCGGGCTCGGCCGCGTCGGTCAGGAGGTCGCAAAGCGCCTCCACGCCCTCGGAATGGATCTGGTCGCCTACGATCCCTACATCGGCAAGGAGCGCGCCGGGAAGCTCGGGGCCGAGCTCGCCCCGCTGGAGGAGGTGCTCGACCGGGCGGACTTCCTCACGGTCCACACGCCGCTCACGCCGGAGACCGAGGGGCTCATCGGCGAGGCCGAGCTCGCCGAGATCGAGGGAGGCTACCTCGTCAACTGCGCCCGTGGCGGCGTCGTCGACGAGGACGCGCTCGCCAGGGCCGTCGAGGACGGCACCCTCGCCGGGGCGGCGCTCGACGTGTTCGCCGAGGAACCCCTCCCGAAGGACTCCCCGCTGCTCGACGTCGAGGACGTCGTCGTCACGCCGCACCTCGGCGCCTCGACGGAGGCCGCACAGGAGAACGTGGCGACGAGCATCGCCGACCAGGTGCTCGCGGCGTTCGCCGAGGAGCCGGTTATGAACGCGCTCAACGCGCCGTCGATGGACGCGAGCGCGTTCCCGCGGATCCGGCCGTACATCGAGCTGGCCGAGACGGCCGGCCGGGTCGCCGTCCAACTGTTCGACGGCCAGATCAGCGAGGTCGAGGTGGAGTACGCGGGCGACATCGCCGAGGAGGAGATCGACCTCGTCACCGCCTCGGCGCTCGAGGGCGGGTTCCGGCCGCTGGAGTGGCAGGTCAACGCCGTCAACGCCCCCCGCATCGCCGAGGAGCGCGGCATCGAGGTGACCGAGACCAAGCGTAGCCAGTCCGAGGACTTCCAGTCGCTCGTGACCGTCACCGTGCGGAACGACGGCACCGACGTCTCGGTCTGCGGGACGCTGTTCGCCGGCGAGGACCCCCGCATCGTCCGGATCGACGGCTACCGCGTCGACGCGATCCCGGGCGGCCGGATGGTCGTCACCCGGAACACCGACGAGCCGGGCGTCATCGGACTCATCGGGAGCGTGATGGGCGAGTACGACATCAACATCGCGGGGATGTACAACGCCCGCGAGACCATCGGCGGCGAGGCGCTCACCGTCTACAACGTCGACGACCCGGTCCCCGACGAGGCGCGCGAGCGGCTCGAGGAGGACCCCCGCATCCTCGAAACCCGCTACATCACCCTCTCGGACGACGAGGAGGACGTCGAGTCCGGACGCAGAGCGTCGATAACCGAATGACGAAGCGGCGGCCCGCGGACGTCCCCGGCACCGTCGTGTCCGGGATCGCCCGCGGCGTCCGTCACCTGCGGCGTCCGTCACCCGCCCCCGGTGGACACCGGGCCGCCGGACGGCGGACCCTCCCCCCCGATCACGACCACGAGGCCGTCACGAGTCGCTTCCGGCCGAGCAGGACGACCCCGCCGTGAACGCGCCGAACACCGGGACGAACCCGACACCGTCGGCGACGACGGCCGCCAGCGGGACCGGCGGCACGAGCACCTGTACGAGTAGGCCGACGGCGGTAGGGCGCCGCGAGGGGCTCGTCCGCGGGGAAGCCGAGTCGTCCGCGGTCCCCGACCCCGGGTCGCCCTCGCTCGTGACATCGGGAGACACGGACGCGGACCGTCATGTAGGCCGGTCACGGACGCGCGTCGGCGGCCGTCCGCTCCGTCCCGCCGGCCGGTCAGCCGAACAGCCCGCGGAACCGATCGAGCAGTCCCCGGGACTCGAGCGTCTCGACGCGGTCCTCCAGCGTCCCGACCCGCCCGCGGCACTCGGAGAGCTCCCGGCCGAGGAACGCCGCCCACTCGCGGGCGTCGTCGCGCTCGCTACGGATGCTCTCGAGTTCGATCTCCAGTTCCTCGATGCGTCCCTCACGGGCATCGAGCGCCGCCTCCCGGCGCTGCAGTTCCGCCTCCAGCTCGGACACCCGGTCGCGGAGCCGTTCGGCCTCCGCGCGGGCCGCCTCGCCGTCGGACCCGGGCGGGATCCCTCCCCGCTCCGCGGGGTCCAGCCCCGCGGTCCGCACGAACTGCGCCTCCGTACCCCCTGGACTCCCGCTACCGCCACCGTCGCTCGATGACATGCGTGGAGGGACCGCCGAGCGACACAAAAACCTACGTCAGACCTCCGTCGGCGGCGTGTCCGTCGCGGCCGGCGTGTCGTCGAGGTCGCCCTCGCTCCGCAGGGGCATCGCGGTAACGGTTTAGTCCCCGGCCCCGTCCCCCGATCCGATGTCCGACGACATCCCCGCGATCGGTCTCGGAACGTCCGGCAACACGGATCCCGAGCAGTGTGCGGCGTCCGTCGAGGCGGCGCTCGAGATCGGGTACCGCCACGTCGACACCGCCCAGATGTACGACAACGAACGCGCCGTCGGCCGCGGGATCGCGGCCGCCCCGGTCGACCGGGACGACGTTCGGCTCGCGACGAAGATCCACCCGACGAACCTCGCGCCGGAGGACGTCCGTCGGACGTTCGCGGAGAGCCTCGATCGCCTCGGCGTCGAGACCGTGGACATGCTCTACGTCCACTGGCCGACGAAGGCCTACGACCCCGAGGCGACGCTCCCGGTCTTCGACGAGCTGTACGCGGACGGCCTCGTCGACCACGTCTGCGTGAGCAACTTCACGCCGGCACTCCTCGACGAGGCCCGGGAGATCCTCGAGGCGCCCGTCCTCGCCAACCAGGTCGAGATGCACCCGCTGCTCCCCCAGACCGAGCTGGTCAAGTACGCGCGGGACCACGACCGCTACCTCGTCGCCTACTCGCCGCTCGGACGCGGCGAGATCCTCGACCACCCCGTCCTGAGCGACGTCGCCGACGAGCACGACGCGACCCCGGCACAGGTGTGTCTGGCGTGGTTGCTCGATCACGACCGGGTCGTCCCGATCCCCAAGGCCACCGGGCGGGACCACCTCCGGGAGAACTTCGCGGCGCGGGAGCTCGCGCTGGAGCCCTCGGCGATCGAACGCATCGACGCGATCGACGACCGAAACCGGGTCATTGTCCCGGACGAGAACCCGTGGGGGATCTGACGACAGCGCCCCCGAGCCCTCTCGAACCTCGGCTCGTCGGTGTTTCGCGATCGCGAGACCGGTCCGGGGACCGGACGGGGCAGGGTGGCCGGGTCGACCGCGGTCGGCGGCTCGAAACGGGAACGAAATCCGCGACTGTCGTCTACACGAGACCCTTTCCGAGATAGCTCCACGCTCGTCGACGTGAATCGCTCCCGGACTGCAGTGGTTGCCCTCCTGGCCCTCGCCCTCGCGACCGCCGGCTGTGTCGGTACCGAGACGGGGACGCCCACGGCCTCGCCGCTCCCGCAGGGGAGCGTCGACTTCCCCGACGGACCCAAGGAGCCCCCCGAGCGCCCGGCGGTGCTGAACGAGTCCTCTGTGCGCGAGTACGCCAGGACCTTCGAGTACCGCGCCGCCTACAACTCCCTCCGGATCAACGAGTACACCGACGTGACCCTCGCCTGTCGCGTGGACGGCGTGTCCGAACGGCCGTGGGGGTACGAGGCCGTCGTCACGTGTACGGGCCACTCGGACACGAACGTCCCGGAGAACGCGACGGTGACGCCGGGGCCACACGCCGACTGGTTCACGCAGTCGTACCGGTACCGCGTCGGCGGGACCGCGACGCACCGTGACCAGGTGGATCCCCGGGATCCCGTCTCCTGACCGGAACGGCGGTCGTCGCCGGCCGTCGGGTGAGGGAACTCGGTCCGCCGGAGGACCACCCCCGACGATCCGTGACACCATCTGCCGGCGATCTACTGCACGTGCGCTCTATTCCGCGCGCCGATCCCGTCGGCCCCGGGATCGTATCCGAGCGACGCCACGGGCGGCTCCGCCGGTGACCGTGGTCCGCCCGGCTCGACCCCCGGATCGACGCGGTCCCCGCCCCGACCGACGAGTCGAGCGTACCGGTGTTCGCGCCCTCGACGGCGGGCCTCGACCGCCGCCGTCGTCGCCGGAGGGGCCGGCTCAGAGCAGCCGGCGGAGCCGCCCGAGGGGGCCGCGACCCCCCACTCGCTTCCCGGCGAGGTGCGCGAGGATGTCGTCGGTGTCGTTCGGTACGGGTTCGGGGTCGGCGCCGGCCTCGGCGGCCGCCTCGGGATCTTTCAACAGGTGACCGGTGGTGAGACAGACGACGTCCTCGCCGTCGCCGACGACGCCCCGGTCGCGGAGTTCGCGGAGGCCGGCGATGCTGGCCGCGGAGGCGGGCTCGACGCCCACCCCCTCCTCGGCGAGGTCCCGCTGTGCCCGGGTGATCGCCTCGTCGCTCACCCCGACGGCCGTCCCGCCCGTCTCGCGGATGCCCGGAAGGGCCTTGGGCGCGTTGACCGGGTTGCCGATGCGGATGGCGGTCGCGCGGGTCTCGACCTCCTCCCAGCGGCGGGTCTCGTCGAGCCCCTCCTCGATGGCTTCGACCATCGGCGCGGCGCCCTCGGCCTGGACGCCCGTGAGCTTCGGGACGTCGCCGGGCGCGAGGTCGCCCCCGCGGACCATCTCGCGGAAGCACTTGTAGAGCGCGGCGGTGTTGCCCGCGTTACCCACCGGGAGGACGATCCGGTCGGGGAACCGCCCCTCGTCCGCGTAGAACTCCTCGAGGATCTCGAGGCCGATGGTCTTCTGGCCCTCCAGGCGGAAGGGATTGAGCGAGTTCAGCAGGTACGCCTCCCCCCGGTCGGCGAGGTCCTGCACGCGGTCGAGGCAGGCGTCGAAGTTGCCGTCCACCTCGAGGATGCGCGCGCCGTGGAGCGCCGCCTGCGCGACCTTCCCGGCGGCGACCTTGCCCGACGGCAGGAGGACCAGCGTCTCCAGGCCGGCCCGGCCGCCGTACGCGGCGAGCGCCGCCGAGGTGTTCCCCGTCGACGCGCAGGCGAGCCGGTCGACGCCCAGCCGCTCGGCGACCCGTACCCCGACGGTCATCCCGCGGTCCTTGAAGCTTCCGGTGGGGTTCATCCCCTCGTGTTTGATGCGGAGGTTCCTGACGCCGACGTCCGACTCGAGGCGGGGGACGTAGTGGAGCGGCGTGTCCCCCTCCGGGAGCGTGACGCCCTCCGAGAAGGGGAGCGCGGCGGCGTAGCGCCAGACGCCGCTGCCGGAGAACTCCTCGAACGTCGGGTGGGAGTCGTACCGGACCTCGAGGAGCGAGTCGCAGTCCGGACAGGTGTAGATGATCCCCTCGTATGGGGCGTGGGCCGCGCCGCACTCGATACAGGCCAGCCAGACGCCGTCCTCGGCGACCTCCGGGACCGAGGGCGCCGTCGGGAGTTCGAGGTCTGTCATTACCGGTCGGACGGGCACCCCGGGCAAAAACCGGTCGGTTGGGCCGTCGGCCCCCGGCGAGTCGATCAGAGCGCGGGGTCTCGTGAACCGCACAGTCGCGTATCTCGACCGGCCGGAGCCACAGACGGTCGATCCCGCCGTCCTCGACGGTCGCCTCGAAGAGGAACCCCCGGTCGTTCCGCAGGTCGTCGACGAAGTCACCGCAGTCGTACAGCACGGGCGTTCAGTCCACCAGTTCGATCCCCTGGAAGACGTGCGCCGAGTGGCCGTGGATCAGATCGACGCGCCCGGCGGGCCACCGGCCGAACCGTCGGTGCCGCTCGCTCGGCTCGGCCTCCATGTTCGGTCCCCAGTGGAGCGACGCGACGAGCAGGTCCGGGTCGTGCTCGCGGGCCCGGTCGAGCGACCGCTCGAGGACCGCCCGGTCCCCCGGGTCGTCGGGATCCATCCGGCAGTGGCCCACGCCCGGCGAGTCCCCGTCGGCGGCGTACTCGGGCGTGTTGTCGGTGAACGAGACGAGGGCGATGCGGGTCCCCGCGACGTCGACGACGGCGGGCGCGCGTGCGGCCTCGCGGTCGGGTCCGGCACCGGCGTGGGCGATGTCCGCGTCGTCGAGTGCGTCGAGCGTGTCGAGCAGCGTCGTCTCCCCGAAGTCCAGCAGGTGGTTGTTCGCGAGCGCGGCGAACCGCACGCCGGCCGCCTCGAGCGCGTCCGTCGCCCACGAGGGGTCGGCGCGGAAGTGGAACGGGCGGTAGGTGCGGGTCCAGCGCTCGCCGCGAGTCGAGAGCGCACACGCCAGGTTGACGAACACGCCGTCGAGCGCCGCGAGCCGGTGGCCGAGGTCACCCCACACGGCGTCGGGAGGGCGCGTTCGCTGGCGCCGGTCGACGTTCCGACCGAACATCCCGTCGCCCGTGAGGCCGATCCGGGTCGTCACGTCCGTGGTGGTTCGCGGTGGCTCGGGAAGTCCCGGTGTCGGGTCCGACGGCCGGCTACGTCGAGCAGTAGCCGTGCTTCCGGATGCACTTGCGCATCTCCTCCTCGGTGTCGTGCTTGTGCAGCGTCGTCGGCGTGTCGCAGTAGAAGTACTCGCCGTCCCACCGCAGCGTCACGTCGTGGTCGCTCCCGAGGAACTCCGTGCGGACGACGATGCGGTTCCCCTCGCGCAGGCGCTCCAATAGTTCGTCCGTCGCGCACTCGCCGGCGTCGATGACGGTCGGAGACCCCATGTCAGGAGATATCGTGGCTACCCACATGAGCGTTCGCATGGACTGGATCACCCCTTCATCAGTCCGGGTCGGGACTCGACCCCGACGCGTCCACGGGGCGATCGCTCCGGTCCGGACCGGAAGGAGCCCCCGGGCGTCGACGGCAGGGGTCGACGGATCGCCGCGGCCCGCCGGCCGTGATCAGTTCGCGGTGTCGTGCTCCCCCGGGGGGGCGGCGAGGTGTGTCTCGCCCCACTCTCGCATCGCGGCGATGACGGGGTCGAGCGATCGGCCCCGCTCGGTCAGCGAGTACTCCACGCGGAACGGCTTCTCGCTGACGATCTCCCGCTCGACCAGCCCGTGCTCCTCCAAGTGCTCCAGGCTGTCCGAGAGCACCTTCGAGGAGACGCCGTCGACCGCCTCCTTCAGCGCGTTGAACCCCAGCGGCCCCCGCTGGAGCAGTCGGTGGACGATGACGGGGTGCCACTTGCGGCCGAGCACGGTCGCGGTCGCCGTGGTCGGACACCAGTCCTTCCCGGCACACCACACCTCGAGGGGTTCGTCGGTCATGGACCCCTGTAGGTCGCCGCGGAGCATATAGGTTACCCGGAGAAACCGGGTAGCAAGACGTCGGTACGGGCGCCGGGGTCGTTCCGGGGCCGTCGGGCCGAGGACCCGCGACGGGACCGTCGGGACTATCGACACCATCGGGAATCCGTCGGGCAGTCGGGAATCCGTCGCGTACTCGGCGAAGGTCCCCCCCCGAACCGGGCAGCCGCACCGTCCCGTAGACTGGATCGCCGGGGTCGAAGCCGGTCACCGCTGTACCGACGGATTCGACGACCCCGGAGAGGTCCCAGCCGGGAACCCACGGGAGCGGCTCGTCGAGGAGGCCCGTGAGCGCCCCGCGACAGACGAGCCAGTCGAGGGGGTTGACCCCGGCCGCGCGGACCCGAACCAGGGGTTCGTCGGCCGCCGGTTCGGGCCAGGGGGCGTCCTCGTAGCTCAGCGCGTCCGTTCGGCCGTGCTCGTGGAGTCGTACCGCCTTCATGTCCGTGGCTCTCGTCACCGTCAGTTATCGCCCCCGCCACGGGTGCCGTCGACGGGCGCGGATCCGTCCACCGCCTCGGGGTACCGTGCCACGCCGGCGTACTCGACGAGCTCCCGACCCAGTCGCCGGGTCCGCTCGGAGAGTGCCGCCTCGACGATGCCGTCGCCGGTGACCGTCGAGTGCGAGTCCGGGATCCCGACCTCGGTCGGCAGCGTCCACGCCCCCAGCGTCCGGCTGGCGGTCCACAGGTGACACGGTGCCGACCCCGGATACGACCCGGCGGCCGCCTCGAGGAGCCCGACGGTCGTCCCCGCGAACTCGTCCCGGCCGCAGTGATCGAGGGCATCTTTCGGGGCGCCCGAGTAGGACCCGTGGTAGTTGGGCGTCCCGAGGAGGACGCTGTCCGCAGTCGTGACAGTTCGGCGGAGGTCGTCCGCGTCCGGAACCCCGGAGTCGACGGCGTAGGGACCCGGCAGCTCGTGGGAACGCAGGTCCACGGGCTCGGTCGTCGCTCCCGCCTTCCGCGCGGCCGCGAGGGCGTCCCGGAGGGCGATTCGCGTCCTGCTCTCGTCGCGCAGACTCCCGCAGAGCGCGACGACGCGTGGTTCGGTCGGTCGTTGCATCGGCGGCTACGGCGGTCCGACACTAAAGCAGTCGCTGAAATGATATTATGTGGCCTCGGTTGCTGAACTGCGTTCCACCGGAGTCGTAAGACGGGATGCGGTGCCCGCACACGCGGGAGACACGTTCAAGCCCTTCGGCGGCCGAAGCGCCCCTGTGACCGAGGACGCACGTGACCGCTATCGGTGTGAGGCGTGCGAGGAGACGTTCGACAGCGAGGCCGCCCTCGAACGGCACGTCCACGAGGTCGGCCTGGTCGATTAGATCGAGCCCTCGCCGAAGTCGTCGATGCGGTCGTGGACGTACGCACACCACTCGTCGAGGGTCTCGTGCATCAGTTCGCGGGCCTCGTCGAGGGGCGTGGCGGTGTACTGGTAGACGTGGCCGCCGGAGTCGAGCAGCCGGCGCTGCCGGGAGGCGAGCTCCTTCTCGCGGAGGGTCGTCAGCGAGCGGTTGACGTTCGAGCGGTCGCGGTCGACGACCTCGGCGAGTTCGGCGACGGTGCTGCCGGGCGCGTCCAGCAGCGCGAGGTACGTCCGGGCCTCGTGGCGCTGGATCCCGAACACGCACGCCATCACGTCCTCGAACCCCGGCTCGTCGTCGAGCATGAGGTCCCGGAAGCGCCCCGGATCCGGGTCTGTGTTCATACCAACCGGTTCGCTGCCGTCCGCATAAATCCCGTCCCTCCTGCCCGGGATCCACGTCACGACGCGCCGGTCCGTGGACGGCCCGGTCCGACGACGGGCGTCACGCCCGGCAGTAGTGGGTCCCGTGGGGGGACCCGACCGCCGGTACCCGGGTTCGGTTCAGCCGAACAAGTCTGGACGCAAATCGGCCGGGCGTAAGTAACCCACACCGCTCGTGCGGGGGTGCGCCCGAGTCTCACGCCCGCACGAGCGGGGCACGCCTAACCGGGGGCCGGTGAACGCCCGAACATGGACCGACGAACCATGCTGCGACTCGGCGGTATCGCGCTCGCCACGTCCGTCGCCGGCTGTTCCGGGAGCAGCCCGGACACGGGCGGCGAGACGGACGAACCGACCGACACCGCCACCCCCGAACCGACCGACACCGCCACCCCGACCCCCGGATCCTCGGGCGACGCGCCGCCCGGGGCGGACGTGCTCGGCGGGCCGGACGACCTCCAGTCGGGGGCATCGATCCGGGCGGCCACCCTCGATTCGGACCAGGGGGCCGGCCAGTTCGTCTTCACTCCCGCCGTCGTCTGGGTCGAGGCCGGGACGACGCTCACCTGGAGTATCGAGGGGGCCGCCCACTCGGTGACCGCCTACCACCGCGACAACGACAGGCCACACCGCGTCCCCGAGGACGCGCCGGCGTTCGACTCTGGGGTGCTCGAGGCCGGCAACAGCTTCGAGCACACGTTCGACACGCCGGGGGTCCACGATTACTACTGCACCCCACACGAGAGCCTCGGGATGGTCGGCCTCGTGGTCGTCGAGGAGGCGACGGGGCCGGGCGCCGCGCCCGTCGAGGGGGTGAGCGGGACGGCCGGGTCGAACCTCTCGACGCTTCTCGGGAAGCTCCCGAGCGGGGACGGCGGCGACGGCGACGGCGGTAGCTCGGCGTACGGCTGGGAGCAGGCGACGTTCGACTCCTACTGGTACTCGCTGTACAACATGTCGACGAACATCGCGATGTCGGCCAACGGCGTCCTGTTCCCGCACAACGAACAGCAGCAGCAGGCGTTCGAGGAGCGGTTCCCGAAGATGCTCGAGGCGGCGGACCAGGAGCGGCCGCCGGTGAAGAACCCGAACCTCAACATGGCGCCGTTCACCGAGGGGGACCCGTACTTCACCCGGGAGCCGGTGCTCGCGGGCGAGGACGGTCGGCCCGACGCCTCGACGCTGAAGTGGGACGGGTCCGAGTCCTCGGGCGTCGTCTCGCCATCCTCGCTGGCCTGGACCCACCTGAAGGGCGTGACGTGGGCGAAGAACTTCCAGAACCACCAGGACCTCCTGCCGGGGGCGCTCGCGGCGCTGTTCCGCTCGGAGGTGCTCTCGACGCTGGCACAGATCGGCACCGTCGCGACGCTCGTCCGGGGCGGTCCGGAGGGCAACGGTGCGCTCACGAAGAACCCCGAGGAGAACCTCCTGCTGGTCTCCGGATTCCGGCCCGGGGACGGGACGGTCGTCGACGACACGCCGCGGCCACACCACCACGCGGCGATGCTGTGGTTCCTCTCCGATCTCACGTCGCTGGCCCACGGCGGCTGGTTCGGCTACGAGAACCCCGAGCCGCTCATCCCGCCCGAGAAGGTCCAGAAGCTCACGGACGGGATGGGCAAGACGGTGATGAACGCCTTCTCGCCCGCGGACGTCGCCTCGCGGTCGACGCGGGACCTCGGAACGATGCTGGGTGCGATCGGGTGGTACGGTACCCACGCGGGCGACGACCAGCTCGCGTCGGAGGCCGCCGAGTACGCGAACGCGCTGACGGGCGAGGTCGAAGCCAACCTCGCCGGCAACGGGATGGTCGAGGGCGGGACCGAGAACCAGGCGGCCACGCAGGGCGCCATCGGCCAGGGGCTGCTGTGGGCCTCGAAGGTCGACGGCGTCGACCACGCCGCCGCCGCCGACGTCCTCGGCTACATGCGTGAGTCGCTCTGGGACGAGGAGGCGGGAACGTTCGCCACCGGCGAGGGCGACTCGACCTACCGGATCACCGCCCGGGACGCCGGGGACATCACCGGCGGGCTGAACGCCGCCGACGCGGTGCTGGGCACGAACGGTGTGAAGGAGCAGTTCGCGACGTTCTTCGACCGGACGTTCAACCGGGGACGGCTCCAGCGGGCCGAGCGGCCGCCCTCGCGGGACGAGGGCGCCGAGTTCACGCTGCCGCTCCCGCCGGCGGCCGGCGGCGAGTTCGGCCAGGCGGCCGTCTACAACGGTGCCGTCGAGTACGACACCGCGGCCGAGGAGTGGTCGGTCGCCGATCGCCGGTTCTACACCGAGGAGGCGCTCTACCTCGCCAACCAGGACATCTGGATCGGCAGCTGGGGCGGCCAGTTCTATCAGGGCCGGGGCGTTCCCGGGACGAACGACACGCCGAAGTAGCGCCTCGCGGCCGCCGCTCGCCACCGCTTTCGGGCCGTTCGTCCCCTGCTCGTCGTCGCTTCCGGGCCTCGTCAGGTGCTCCGCTTCGCCGCCACGGCTCCGCGGGATCTGCTGTGCGCCTCGACCGTCCACGCGCACACCTCCGCCGTCTCCTTTAGCTCCCCCTGCGTACCGGTTAAACGATGTCTATTGGTACGAAAACTGAGTCGGAGACAGTCGTCGAGGAAGGATCCTGGGTCAGCGGGATGCTGGCCGGCATCGCCGGCGGCGTCGTCATGGCCGCCGCGATGATCGCGATGGGCGCCCTGCCGGTGCTGGCCGGCGCGATACCCGGCCTGTACACGCTCGCGCCGCCGGCGAACCCCGCCGTCGGCCTGTTCGTCCACCTCTCGCACGGGGCGGTCCTGGGCGTGGTCTTCCTCGCCGTCCTGAACGCCGCGGGCGTGAGGGATCCACGCGGGATCGTCGCCGCGGCCCTCGGCTACGGCGTCGTCACGTGGGTGGTCCTCGCGGCGCTGGTGATGCCCGTCTGGCTCGGTGCCGCCGGCTTCCCGAACGCGCCGCCGTTCCCGAACTTCGCCGTCCCGAGTCTCGTCTGGCACCTCGTTTACGGCGCGACCCTCGGTGCGGTCGTCGTCGCGCTGGAGCGGTAACCGGAGAACCGGATCGCCGTCCCGTACGGCGGAACCCCACACACCCTTGTACCCGCCCCCCATCGGGCGTTCCATGCCGACGGAGACCCGCCAGTGGCACCTGGCGTCGCGGCCGACCGGCGAACCGACCCACGACGACTTCGAGCTGCGCGGGGCGAGCCTCGAGGAGCCCGGCCACGACGAGGTGCTCGTCCGCACGCTCTACCTCTCGGTCGACCCGTACATGCGCGGGCGGATGCGCGACGCCGAGTCCTACGCCGAGCCGTGGGACGTGGGCGACCCGATGCGGGCCGGTGCCGTCGCCGAGGTGCTCGAGTCGAACCACGCCGACCTCGAACGGGGCGACGTCGTCAACGGCAGCCTCCCGTGGGCGGAACACGCCGTCGTCGATGGCGAGGACCTCCGCGTCGTCGACGACTCGCTCGCGCCCGTCTCGACGGCGCTCGGCGTGCTCGGCATGCCCGGCGCGACCGCGTACTTCGGGCTGACCGACGTCGGCGAACCCGTCGCCGGCGACACCGTGGTCGTCAGCGGCGCCGCCGGCGCCGTCGGCTCCGTGGTCGGACAGGTCGCCCGCATCGGCGGCTGCGAGGTGGTGGGTATCGCCGGCACCGACCGGAAGTGCGAGTGGCTCGTCGAGGAGCTCGGGTTCGACGCCGCCGTCAACTACGACGCCGAGGACGTCCGCGCGCGCCTCCGCGAGGAGACCGACGGCGTCGACGTCTACTTCGACAACGTGGGCGGGCCCATCACCGACGCCGTCTGGCCGCTGCTGAACGTGGGGTGCCGCGTCGTGATCTGTGGACAGATCTCCCTCTACAACGCGACCGAGACGCCCATCGGTCCCCGGAAGCTCGGCCAGCTCATCCAGACCCGCGGGAAGGTCGAGGGCGTCCTCGTCCGGGACTACCCGGACTGGAGCGAGGCGTTCGAGCGCATCGCCGGCTGGATCCGCGAGGACGAGCTCCGCTACCGCGAGACGATCACCGAGGGGTTCGAGAACGCCCCCGACGCGTTCCTCGGGCTGTTCGAGGGCGAGAACATCGGCAAGCAGGTCGTGAAGGTCGCCGAGCGGGACTGAGTCGGCCGTCGCTCCCGCCGACAGCCCCGGCTCGCACGTCCCGGTCGTCCATCCTCCCGGCGTTCGGACAGCGACCTCCCGGAGAGCCGCGGTCTCAGTCCGTGCAGAGCTCCCCGATCGTCCGGCACAGCACCTCGACGCCGTCGACGAGCGTGTCGACCGGCGCCCACTCGTCGACGGTGTGGGACTGCTCGCTCGCGCCCGGTCCCCAGATGATCGCCGGGATCCCGGCGTCGTTGACGAAGTTCCGCTGGTCGGTCGCCGCGTCCTTGCCGTGGGGGGCCGTCTCGACGCCCGCGACGTCGTGGGCGTGCCGGCGGACGACCGTCGCGATCTCGTGGTCAGGGTCGATCTCCGCGGCCTCGTACGTCCGCGTGCGCTCTACCGACACCTCGAACCCCTCCTCGCGGAGGCCGTCGAACAGCCCCTCCATCTCCGCGTCGAGGTCGTCGACCGACTCCGAGGGGAGGAACCGGCGGTCGAACGTCAGCCTCGCGCGGTCGGGGATGACGTTCTCCTTCGTGCCCGCCTCGAGCATCGTCGGGGTGCAGAGCGACGTCCCGACCAGCGGGTGCTCGCGCTCGGCGATCCGCTCCCGGTAGGCGTCGATGCGGTTCTCGTACGCGAACAGCGCGTCGAGGACGTTCCTGCCGAGTCCCGGTCGGCTCGCGTGCGCCGCGTCGCCGCGGACCTCCACGTCGTACCACGCGAGCCCCTTCCCGACGGTGTCGACGACCAGTTCCGTCGGTTCGAGGACGATCCCCCAGTCGCCGCTCACCGCCTCGAGCATGGTCCTCGTCCCCGGCTCGGCCGTCTCCTCGCCCATCGCACACGTCAGGACGACCCGGCCGTCGATCCCGTGCTCGTGAGCCGCACGCAGCGCGAGCACCCCCGCCGCCACGCCGCCCTTCATGTCGCTGGCCCCGCGCCCGTAGACGCGGTTGCCCTCGCGCTCCCCGCCGAACGGGTCGTGGGACCACTGCTCCGTGTCGCCCGGGGGGACCACGTCGATGTGGCCGTTCAGGATCAGCGTCCCCGCGTCCGGGTCGCCGTCGCCCGCCTCGGCGATCACCTGCGGTCGATCCGGGTCGGGCCGCTCGAAGAGGCGGGCGTCGATACCCCATCCCTCGAGGCGGTCGACGACGTACTCGGCGACCGGCTTCTCCCGGCCTGGCGGGTTCCGCGAGTCGATCGCGACCAGGTCGGCGAGCAGCGCGGCCGCCTCGTCCCGGCTCGCCCCGTGCTGGATACGGTTCGAGTCGCTCACACCGGGGAGGCGCGAGGGCATCGCATAAAACGCCCGGCCACGCCCGCGCCGGCGCACCCCACGGTCGAAGGGCGCCTACACGGTCGAGGGGTGCCTACACGCCCGAGAGGAACGTCATCAGACCCTTCTGCGCGTGGAGGCGGTTCCCCGCTTGATCCCAGACGACGGCGTTCTCGGACTCCAGGGCCGCGTCGGTGACTTCCTCGCCGCGGTGGGCGGGGAGACAGTGCATCAGGTGGCGGTCGCCGAGGAGTTCGGGGGTGATCTGGAACCCGTCGAAGTCCTCGAGCTTGGTCGCGCGCTTCTCCTCCTGGCCCATGCTGATCCAGACGTCGGTGTAGACGATGTCGCTCCCGTCGACGGCGGCCTCCGGGTCGTGGGTCGTTTCGGGTGTGCCGCCGAGTTCGGCCGCCCGGTCGAGCACCTCGTCGGCCACCCCGTACCCCCCGGGCGTGGCGACGGTGAGGTCGATGTCGGTCATCGCCGCCCCGAGGACGAACGACTGGCAGACGTTGTTGCCGTCGCCGACCCACGCCACGGAGACGTCGAAATTCTCGAACCGTTCCCGGATCGTCAGCAGGTCCGCGAGCGTCTGGCACGGGTGGGCGTCGTCGGTCAACCCGTTGATGACGGGCACGGTCGCGTACTCGGCCAGCTCCTCGACGTCCGAGTGGTCGAACGTGCGGGCCATGGCGAGGTCGACGTACCGCGAGAGCGCCCGCGCGGTGTCCTTGACCGGTTCGCCGTGGCCGAGGTGGATGTCGTCGGGGCCGAGGAACACTGCGTGGCCGCCCAGCTGAGTCATTCCCGTCTCGAAGGAGACGCGGGTGCGGGTCGAGGGCTTCTCGAAGATCATCCCGAGCGAGTCCCCCTCGAGCAGGCGGTGGAGCTTGCCCCGCTGCTGTCGCTCCTTCAGCTCCGTCGCCCGTGTCAGCACGTCGTGGAGTTCGTCCCGCGAGAGGTCGTCGACGTCCAGGAAGTGCCTGACGCCGCTTCCGGGGACGACGTCGGTGCCGGTGGGCTCTCCGGTGTCGGTACCGCCGTCCGTGTCGATGCCGGTGTCGGTGTCTGCGTGCGTGTCGGTGTCGTCGGTCATAGGAGCCTCCCGGCCGCGTCCGCGAGGACGGCGGCCGCGCGGTCGAGTTCGCGGAGCGGCAGGCGCTCGTCGGGCGCGTGGTCAAGGTCCGAGTCGCCCGGGCCGTAGGTGACCATCGGGCAGTCCCACTCGCCCGCGTAGATGTTCATGTCGGCCGTGCCGGTCTTGCGGACGAGCCGGGGCTCGAGCCCCGGCTCGCGGATGGCGGCGCGGAACGCTCTCGCTACTTCGGTCCGCGGGGACTGCATCGTCGGGCGGACGCCGTCCGTCCAGTTGACGGTGCCGACCTCGGGGTCGAGTTCGCCGTCGGCGATCTCGCGGACCTCGTCGACCGTCATCGAGGGCGGCACGCGGAACGAGACGTCCATCGTCGCCTCCACCGAGAGGCCGTCCTGGCTCGGGCCGCCCTCGAACCGGGTCGGTTTCGGGGTGGCCTGCTCGAAGACGGGCGCCCACTCGTCGGGCTCGAACGCCTCGACGACCCGGTTCCACCAGTCCATCGCGTCCTGGATGGCGTTGTTCTCCGGTCGGGAGGAGTGTCCGGACTCGCTGGTCGCGAGGTAGGTCCCCGAGAGGATGCCACGGTAGCCGAGGGTGATGCCGTCGGTTCCGGAGGGCTCGCCGTTCACCACCGCGTCGGGCGCATCGCGGTCCTCGACCAGGTGGCGTGCGCCCCGGGAGTTCACCTCCTCGCCGACGACGCCGACGAACGACGCGCCCGTGCGGACCGCCGCGACGGCCATCGCCGCCAGCGGCCCCTTCGCGTCGACGCTCCCCCGGCCCCAGAGGACGGGCCCCTCGTCGGCCTCGTTTCCTCCCTCCTCGATCCGCACGGGGATCTCCCCCGGCACGGTGTCGACGTGGGAGGTGAGGAGGAGAGCGTCGTCGGCCGGCGCGCGGACGTTGCCGACCCCGTCGAGGTAGGCCTCGCGGCCGTGGTCGCGGAGGAACTCGGCGAGCGCCTCGGCGCAGGCCCGTTCCTCGCCGGTCGGCGAGGGGATCGAGACCAGCCGCTCCAGCAGGTCCCGTGCCTCCGTGTCCCCCTCGCCCTCGGCGACGCTCGCGTCGCTCATCCGACCACCTCGGCCAGTGCCTCGACGGCACGGTCGACCTCCGCTCTCTCGACAGTCAGCGGCGGGAGCAGGCGGACGACCGTCCGGCCCGCGGGCAGCGCGAGCACCTGGTGCTCGAGCGCGAGGTCCCGCAGCGCGCGGTTGGCCCCCCGCTTGACCTCGATGCCGACCATCAGGCCCGATCCCCGAACGTCCCGGACCGAGTCGCCGAGCGCGGCCTCCAGCTCCTCGCGAAGGTAGCCGCCGACGTCCGCCGCGTGACCCGGGAGGTCCGAGTCGACGAGTTCGTCGAGGGTGGCGTTCGCGGCCGCCGAGACGACGGGTCCGCCGGAGAACGTCGACCCGTGGGGGCCGGCGCCCTCGGCGACCCACTCCCGGCAGAGCGTCGCCCCGACCGGCAGGCCGTTCGCCAGCCCCTTGGCCGTCGTCACCACGTCCGGGACGACGTCGTGCCCCTCGGCGGCCCACAGCGTCCCCGTCCGGCCCATCCCGGTCTGTATCTCGTCGAGGATCATCGCCGCGCCGTGCTGGGCCGTGTGGACCCTGACCGCCTGCAGGTACTCCGTCGAGGCGGGGTTGATCCCCCCTTCGCCCTGCAGGGGTTCGAGGATCACGGCGGCAGTCTCGTCGTCGACGGCCTCGGCGAGCGCGTCGCGGTCGCCGTAGGGGACGAACTCGACGTCGCCGATGAGCGGCTCGAACGGCTTCTTGTACTTCTCCTTCCACGTCGTGGCGAGCGCGCCCATCGTCCGGCCGTGGAAGCCCTGCGTCGTGGCGATGATCTCCGAGCGGCCCGTCGCCGAGCGGGCGAACTTCAGCGCCGCCTCGTTGGCTTCGGTGCCCGAGTTGCAGAGCCAGGTGTAGTCGACGTCGCCCGGCGCGGTCGCCGCGAGCTTCTCGTACAGCTCGTCGCGCTCGTCGTGCGGGTAGGAGGCCTGCACGTAGCACAGCCCCCGGAGCTGTTCGGTCGCCGCCTCGACCACCCGCGGGTGGGCGTGGCCGAGCGGCGTACACGCGTACGAGGCCCCGAAGTCGAGGTACTCGGTCCCGTCGTCGGCGTAGAGGTACGGCCCCTCGCCGCGGTCGATGCGGATCGGTTTCTCGGAGAAGACGAACCCTGTCATTGTACCGCCTCGGGATGGATGTGCGTGCCGCCGCCCTCGAGGGCCGCGCGGACGGGCCGGTCGGCGTTCGCGTCCGCGACGACTACCTCTCGCGCGCCCCGCTCCAGCGCCTCCGTCGCCGCCATCACCTTCCGGCGCATGAACCCCTCCGCCGCACTCTCCAGGTCCTCGTACCCCTCGGGCGTCGCGACGTCCTCGACGAGCGTCGAGGGGTCGTCCGGATCGCGATAGATCCCCGCGACGTCGGTCAGCGAGACGAGCGTCGCGCCGAGTTCGCCCGCCACCGCCGCCGAGGCCCGGTCGGCGTCCGTGTTGACCGCCGTGTACCGCGGGTCGGCGTCCTCGCCCTCGTCCCCGAGCATCGGCGGCGAGGCCACCGGGACGTATCCGTCCGCCAGCAGCGACGCCAGCAGGTCCGCGTTCACCCCCTGGATGGTCCCGGAGTGGTCGCCGCGACGGATCCTCTTCGTCCCCTCCTCGACGACCCGGACCGCCGACTTCCGGGGCCCGACGAGGAGGCCGCCGTCGACGCCGGAGAGTCCGATGGCGTCGGCCCCCTGGTTCCGCAGGCCCGTCACGAGGTCCGTGTTCACGAGCCCGGCCATCGCCATCTTGAACACGTCCATCGTCTCCCCGTCGGTGAACCGCCCCACGACGCCGGAGGGGGTCTCGACGTACTCCGGGTCGATGCCCATCCGCTCCAGGGCGTCGTCGACGGCGGTCGAGCCGCCGTGGACCACCGCGACCGGCTCGCCCTCCT
>PXRQ01000079.1:14230-20268 GCA_003022005.1 Halobacteriales archaeon QS_5_70_15 | reverse complement strand
CGCCCGGGGGCTTCCGAGGTGTTCCCTGCGCCGACTCGTGAAGGGGCTTCCGAGGTGTTCCTGAAAACGTCGTCACGGTCGGTGTATCGAAAGGCGTCGTCTCCGAACTCATATCAGAACTCACCTAGGGCGCTCCGACGGGGTGGAACCCCGTGGACTCCAGGCCGGCGGTCTCCTCGAACGCGAGCGCGAGGTTGGCGGCGTGGACCGCCTGGCCGGCCGAGCCCTTCATCATGTTGTCGATGGCCGAGAAGACGACCACCCGTCCGTTCCGCGGGTCGAGTTCGAACCCGACCTCGGCGAGGTTCGACCCGGCGACGGCCTTCGGCTCGGGGTAGCGGTAGACGTCGCCCCCGCCGGCGGCCATCCGGACGAACGGTTCCTCGTCGTACTCGCCCCTGTACGCCCCCCAGAGATCCCCCTTCGAGACGGGCCCGTCGGGGAAGACGTGACAGGTCGCGCTCGCGCCCCGGATCATGTCCACGGCGTGGACGGTAAAGGAGACCCGCGCGCCGAGGTAGGCCTCGATCTCGGCCTCGTGGCGGTGGCCCGTCGGGGCGTACGGCCGGACGATGCCCGACCGCTCGGCGTGGTGCGAGGCCGGGGAGCCCGACGCGCCGCCCTCCGAGGAGCCGACCTTCACGTCGACCACCACCTGCTCGTCCCCGGACAGGATCCCGTCCTCGTACAGCGGGAGCAACCCGAGGATCGTCGCCGTCGAGTTGCACCCGCCGGTCGCGATCAGGCCCGCGCCCGGGAGCGCCTCGCGGCCGAGTTCGGGGAGGGCGTACTCCGCCTCCTCGAGCAGCTCGGGCCGCTCGTGACCGTCGTACCACTCGTCGTAGTAGGACTCCCCGGGCAGGCGGAAGTCGGCCGAGAGGTCGACCACGACCCCGGCGGCGTCCCGGAACTCGTCGATCCGTCCCATCGAGACGCCGTGTGGCGTCGCGGCGAACAGGACGTCGACGCTCTCGAGTTCCCCGGGATCCGTAAAGCGCAGGTCCAGGTGCCGGAGGTTCGGGTGGACGTACCCGAGGGTCTTGTTCGTGTACGACCGGCTCGTCGCCTGGACGAGTTCGAACTCGGGGTGGCCGTCGAGCAGGCGACAGAGCTCGCCGCCGGTGAACCCCGAGCCGCCGACCACCGCGGCCCGGGTCATCTCAGGCCGTCACCTCGGGCGTCTGTACCGTGGCCTCCAGCCAGTCGACGACCGCAGCGGGGACGTCCACGTCGGTCACCGAGTCGAGCGCCTTGAACTCGACCGTGTGGTTCACCTCGTGGACGGTGTAGTCGTCGCCGGTCTCCATCAGGTCCACGCCGAGGAGGCCGCCGCCGACGGCGTCGCTCGCGCGCTCGACGAGGTCGCGCATCTCGTCGGTCACCTCGAGGGGCTCGACCTCCGCGCCCTGCGCGGCGTTGGTGAGCCAGTGCTCCGAGGAGCGGGCCATCGCCGCGACCGGCTCGCCGTCGGTGGCGACCACGCGGATGTCCCGGCCGGGCTTCTCGACGAACTCCTGGATGTAGAACACCTTGTGCTCGTAGTGCCCGAGCGTCTCCTTGTGTTCCAGTATCGCTTCGGCGGCGTCCCGGGAGTCGATCTTCGCCATCAGCCGCCCCCAGGAGCCGACGACCGGCTTCAGGACACACGGGTAGCCGAACCCCTCGATCGACTCGAGCGCGGACTCCTTGGTGAACGCCACCTCGGTGTTCGGCGTCGGAACCCCGGCTTCCGAGAGGACGAGGCTGTTGCGCGCCTTGTCCGCGCAGACCTCGGCGGTCTCCGGGTCGTTCACCACCGGGATCCCGTAGCGGTCGACGAACCGCGTGATGTACCGCGAGCGCGACGTCGCGAGACACCGGTCCAGCACGAGGTCACATCCCTCGAACGACACCGGCGGTTCATGGACGCCGAACCGCTCCTTGCGGACGTCGATCTTCGTCACCTCGTGGCCGCGCTCGCGCAGTTCGGACAGGAGGAGCTTCTCGTCCCGCCGGATGCGCGAGTAGAGGACCCCGACGTTCATCGGCGCGTCCCCGTGTTGCCGGCCGCCGACATGCTCACTCGCCCCAGTCCTCCTCGAGTTCGGGCGCCGTCTCGAGGTCGACGGGATCGGTCCCCACCACCTCGAGCTCGGCACCGCAGGTCCCACAGTCGACGATCTCTCCGACTTCGAGGTCCGCGTGCAGGGTCAGGTCGGCCCCGCACTCGATGCACTCTGCCATTGTACCCGGTACTCGGACCCTCCGGCACTTAAGCGCTTCGAACCTGTCAGAAGAATTCATAGAAAATACTCCGAGCTAAGCGCCTCGAGACGACCAAAACAGCGTATTCCGAACGACGTTATCGGAATTTTGGTAATTCGTCCCCGTGCGGGGACGGCAGCCCCGGCGGCCCGCGGGCCGCGTCGGGGGCCGCTCGCCTCGACCCGGGTCGCTCAGACATACCGGCTCACCTCGTATGCGAGCCGGTCGGCGGCGTCCGCGAGCGCCTCGCGGCGGTCGGCCAGCGCCCCGGCGTCGGCCTCGTGTTCGTCGGCCGCCCGGTCGAGCGCGTCCGCCACCGCGTCGGGCGCCGGCCCGCCGAACGAGTCCCTCGAAGCGACGCTCTCTGCCGGCCCGAGCGCCCGCTCGACGGCGTCGGGGTCGACGTTCGCCTCGAGGGGCTCGCCGAGCACCTCGCGGGCGGCGGCGTCGAGCGCGGCGTAGTCCGCCGCGCCGCCGGCCTCGACGGCCTCGGCCGCGTGCGCCACCATCTCGTGGGCCGTGCGGAACGGCACCCCCGAGGCGGCGAGCAGGTCCGCGACGCCGGTCGCGGTCGAGAACCCCCCGCCGGCCGCCGCCGCGAGCGCCGCCTCGGGCCACTCGGCGGTGGCGACCGCGCCAGCGACGACCCCCGTGGCCTCCGCGACCGCGTCGACCGCGTCGAAGGCGTGGCCGTGGGCCCGCTGGAGGTCGCGGTTGTACGCCCTGGGGAGCCCCTTCAGCGTCGTCAGCAGCCCGTTCAGCCCGGCGGCGGCGTCGCCCGCGGTCGCCCGCACGAGCTCCATCGTGTCCGGGTTCACCTTCTGGGGCATGATCGAGGAGGTCGAGGCGTAGTCGTCGTCGAGCTCGACCAGCCCCCGGTTCGAGAAGATCACGAGGTCCTCGGCGATCCCCGAGAGACCGGTGGCGAGCGACGCGACCGCCGCGGTCGCCTCCACGAGGAAGTCCCTCGCCGACGAGGCGTCCATCGAGTTCTCCACCACGCCGTCGAACCCCAGCAGCTCGGCGGTCCGCTCGCGGTCGACGTCGAACGTGGTCCCGGCGAACGCCGCCGCGCCCAGCGGCGACCGGTTCGTCCGGTCGTAGGCGTCGAGCAGCCGTCCCGTATCGCGGCGGAGCGACGACTCGTAGGACAGCAGGTAGTGGCCCACCGTCGTCGGCTGGGCGGGCTGGAGGTGGGTGAACCCCGGCATCACGGTGTGGGAGTGCCCCGCGGCGACCCCGCACAGCACCTCCCGCAGTTCGAGGGTCCGCTCGACCGTTTCGAGCAGGTCCTCGCGCAGGCTGTACCGGAGACAGGTCGCCACCTCGTCGTTCCGCGACCGGGCGGTGTGCATCCGTCCGCCCACCTCGCCGACGCGATCGACGACCGCCGTCTCGATGGCGGCGTGGACGTCCTCGCCGTCGGGGAGGGCGGCGTGGCCCGCGTCTTCCACCTCCGCGAGCGCGGCCAGTACCTCGCCGGCGGAGTCCTCGTCGATGATCCCCCCTTCGGCGAGCATCACGACGTGTGCCCGGTCGACCGCGAGGTCGGCCTCGAAGATGCGCTCGTCGGCGTCGAGCGAGGAGAGGAACCCGCGGGCGGGGCCGCCGCTGAACCGCTCGCGGCGCACGACGTCCGCCGCGTCGTCCGCGTGGCCGCCGCCGTCCGCCGCGTCGGGGGCGCCGGTCCGGTCCTCGGGCTCCTCGCCGCTCATCTCACTCGTCCCCTGTGTCGTCGGTGCCGCCGTCCGTGGCGGCCTGGGCGGATTCGCGCGCTTTCGCCGCGTCGAACATCGTGTTCGCCAGGCGCTCCTGGAAGCCGTGGTACTTCGCGACGCCCGTCGCGTCCGCCTGTTCGATGCCGTCCATCACGTCCTCGGTGTTGAACGAGGCGGCATCGGCGGAGTAGACGGCGTACGGCGACTCGCGCCCGACGACGCGGGCCTGCCCGCCCTCGAGGCGGATCGTCACCGTACCCGTCACCCGCTCCTGGGTCCCGTCGATGAACCCCTCGAGCGCGCGGACGAGCGGGGCGTTCACGAGCCCCTCGTAGCCCTTCTCGGCCCACTCCTGGTCGACGTAGGTCTTGAACTGCCGCTCCTCCTTCGTGAGGACGAGCGACTCGAGGCCCTGGTGGGCGGAGAGCAGAACCGTCGCGGCCGGGTGTTCGTAGTTCTCGCGGACCTTCAGCCCGAGCATCCGGTCCTCCATGACGTCGGTCCGGCCGACGCCGTACGCGCCGGCGGTCTCGTTCAGCGTCTCGACGAGTTCGACCGGCGAGACCGCCTCGCCGTCCTCGGCTGGGAGCCGAGGGCTCGTCGGGGTTTCCCCGACGGTGTCGAGCGAGACGGGGTAGCCGTCCTCGAAGCCGATCTCGAGTTCGAGCGTCTCGCCCGTCGGCGCGGTCGTCCACTCGTAGATCTCCTCGCCGGGGACGTAGGACGGCTCCTCGAGCTCCTTCCCCTCGACCGAGCGGCTCCAGAGGTTCGTGTCGATCGACCAGTCGCCCTCGTTGCCGCCCTCCACGGGCAGGTCCCGCTCGGCGGCGTACGCCTTCTCCCACTCGCGGGTCAGCCCCATCTCCCGGACCGGGGCGATGACCTCCATGTCCGAGTCGCGCCAGACGGCCTCGAACCGGAGCTGGTCGTTGCCCTTGCCCGTACAGCCGTGGGCGAGGGCCGTGCAGCCGTGCTCCTCGGCCACCTCCAGGATGGCCGACGCGATGACCGGCCGCGCGAGCGCGGTCCCGAGCGGGTAGCCCTGATACGTGGCGTTCGCGCGGATGCCGTCCATGCAGAGCGCCGCGAACTCCGCCTTGGCGTCGACGACGTAGTGTTCGAGCCCGAGCGCCTCGGCCGTCTCCTCGGCCTCCGCGAACTCCGCCTCGGGCTGGCCGACGTCGACCGTAACGCCGATGACCTCGTCGTAGCCGTACTCCTCCTCGAGTATCGGGACGCAGACCGTCGTGTCGAGCCCCCCGGAGAAGGCGAGGGCGACCGTTCCGTTCCCGTCAGCTGTGACGTCCTGTGGCATGTGTGTCGTGTGTGGTGTGTGGTGTGGATCCGAGTACCGCCGGCCGGGCGGTGTCGTCGAGAACCGGGCGCGTCCGTTCGGGGAAGTGGTGTTGTGACTGGGCCTACCGGCCCGGTCGCGGTCGCGGTCGCGGGAGAAGGGCGGGGGACCGAGCGGCGCCGCTCGCGGCGGGAGCGCGCGCGGTGCCGGCCTCGATCGTCATCTACTCGACCGTATCCGCGGACCGCTACTAAACCCTTTCGCGTCGAGAACGGTGTGCGAGTCGGTAGCGCGGCGGTACTACGTCCGCCGTCGGGCGACCAGGCCGGCCGTCGCGACCGCCAGTGCCGCTAGCACCGCCACCGGCCCGAGCCCGGGACCGTCCCCGGAGCTCGCGTCGCCGGTCGTCCCGTCCGTCCCGCTCGTCCCATCGGAGTTCTCGGCCGCCGCCCCCGACTCGGGGACGAACGTCGCCTCGAACCCGCTCAGATCGCTCCCGGCGGCCCAGGTCGCCCGGCCGTCCTCGACGGCCGCGGGCTCGGGCGCGGCGTCCGCGAGCCGGTAGCCGTCCGGCCCCCGGAGCGTGAACCGGTAGTCCGTCTCGAAGCCCGAGGCGAACGGCTCCGCGACCGTCAGGCGGCCGTCCTCGACGGCGGCCAGGCCCTCGTAGGTGGCCGACAGCTCGACCAGGCCGGTCGTCCCGTCGTCGGCCGTCGAGAGGTCGACGCTGGCGGCCGAGACGGTCATCTCGCGGTCGGTCGCGTTCGCCGCGTCGGCCGCTA
>PXRQ01000079.1:0-14219 GCA_003022005.1 Halobacteriales archaeon QS_5_70_15 | reverse complement strand
GTCGTCCCGGAGCGCCTCGAACGCCGCGCGCTGGTCGTCGTCGTCGCGCAGGTCGTACGCCAGCGTCAGCGTCAGTTCGGCCGACCCGTCCTCGTTCAGTGCCACCACGAACGAGGAGCCCTCACTCGACTGGGCGCTCGCTGGCACCGCCGCGCCCGCCACGAGGAGGCCGACCAGTGCCACCGCGCAGAGCCCGCCCAGGTGTCGCGAGACCGCCGTCATGTCGGGACCGTGATCGGAGCGCTACTTGATGCTCGGGTCGGTATCGCGAAGTGTACGCGCACAGGTTACCGGGTCGAGTCCCCGGCGTCGGAGGAGCCACCCTCCGTTCCGTCGCCGTCCGAGTCGGTGTCGCCGTCCTCCGAGCCGCTCGGCGTCCCCGTATCGGCCGCGCCGGACCCGGCGGCGTCGACGGCCGCCTCCGCCTCGTCGAGCGCGCTCTCGGCGTTCTCCAGGGCCTGCTCGGCCAGCTCGGCCGCCCGGTCGGCGTCGCCGGCCTCGCTGGCGTTCCGGGCGTCAGCGAGGGCACGCTCCGCCGCGGCCAGCCGCGACTCGGCCCGGTCGAGCGCCGCCGTCGCGTTCTCGCCCGCGTCGGTCGAGTTCACCCGCTCGCGGGCGCTCTCGACGCGCTCGGTCGCGGTCGTGACACGGCGCTCGGCCCGCTCGATGGAGGCGTCCTCGTCGGCCCCGTCAGCGGCCGTCGCGTTCCCGGTCGACTCGCCGCGCTCGTCGGGACCGCCGGCGCGGTCGGGCGCCCCGGCCGGGCTACCGGCGATCGAGCGGGCGATCTCGGCGACCTCGCCGCCGCCCAGGTCGGCCGCGCTCGCGCCGAGCGCCCGGATGGCCGAGACGTTCACCCCGTTCGCGCGGAGCGTCTCCTCGGGGAGCCCCTCGGAGGCGTTCACGCTCCGGTCGGCGAGCTGGCGAGCCGTTTCGGCCCTCGTCGCCAGGACGGCGGTCCGAGCGCGGTACTCGCCCTCGCTCATCGAGCCGTTCCTGCGGGCTTCCTGCAGCGCCTCGCGCTGCTCGCGGAGCTCCGCCAGCCGCTCGTCCGTGCTGGCCGCCTCGCGGGCGACGACCTCGGCCTTCGAGGCGTTATCGTCCGCGCGCTCGAACGCGCTGTCGAACGCCCGGGTCTCGAGTTCGCCCTCGACCTCCGCCGCCTGCACGCCGAGGACGCCCGAGAGGCGCTCGCCTGGCGCCACGCCGTCCCCGGTCGCGTTCGCGCTCGTGTTCGTCGTCTCGTTCGCGTCCGCCGCGTCGAGAGCCGGCTGTGCGTTCGACCCCGCGTGGGCCACGGCGGCCGTCGGGAGCGCAGCGAGCGTCCCGACCACCAGCAGACCCGCCACGAGGAGCGAGGTGATTCGTCGCATTACACCCCGTCCTACCGCCCATATCCACTAATAAAGGGACGGTCGTTCGTCCGGTTCAGCCGGATCACGCCGGATTTCGCCGAATTTCATCCGCCCGCCGTATTGTGTTTTCCGATATCGACCTCTGAACGGTCTTCGACGGTAGAAAGGTTTAAATATTAATCTTCGGGGAGCGCGACGACGTTCTCCCGGCCGACCCGGAACGTCTCCACCTCCTCCGCCTCCCGGAGGTCGCTCACCACCCGGCTCGTCTTGGCTGCCGTCCAGTCCAGCCGCTCGGCCACCTGCGCCTGTTTCATCCGGCCGCCCTCCGTCCGGAGGAGGGTCAGCACCCGCTCGTCGGGCGGCGCAAGCGACTCGTCGACGGCCGGGCCCGCCGCCCCGTCGTCGGCCCCGGACTCGGCCGCCGCGGTTTCCTCGCGCCGGGAAGCCAGCGTCAGCGCCGCGCCGGCGCCCAGGCCGAGTGCCAGCAGGGCGCCCCCGAGCGCGACCCCGCCGACCGGGAGGGCCCCCCCTCGGTCGTCGCTCCGGTCGACGGGAGTCCCGGTCGTTCCCCCGGCGTTCGTCGCCGTGGTCCCGGACGCGGCGGCGGTCCCGTCGACGGCCGGATCGGGTTCGAGGACCAGTCGCGGCTCCCCCGAACCGAACTCCGTCGGGCCGATCCAGGCGACGGAGTCCTCGTGCCGCCTGTCGGCCACCGGCTCGATCCCACTCGCCCGGTAGCCGTCCGGCCGGGCGACGACCAGCGTCGTCCGCCGGTCCAGGTAGAGCCCCTCGAGCGCGTCGCCGACGAGCAGGCGGTCCCCCGAGACGGCAGCGAACCCCGTCCAGCGGAACCGGTAGGTCACGACGCCGTACGCCGTCAGCTCCTCGCGGGAGGTCCGGACGCTCACGTTCCGGACGGCCATCTCCCGTCCGGTCGCGTTCTCGGCCGCCCGGACGGTCCGGCCCATCCGGTCGGCGAACCGCTCCCGGTACGCCGCGGCGTTCGCCTCGACGTCGGCCCGGAACGCCTCGAACGCCGCCGTGGCGTTCTCGTCGCTCAACCGGAACCGGTAGGCGACACGCCAACGGGCGTCGCCGTCGGCCTCGACGGCAGCCTCCATGACCACCCGGTCCGGGTCGACCTCGGCTCCGGTCCCGCCCTCGGCACCGAGTCCGCCCCCGACCCCGGCGGCGGGTCCGCCGGCCGCTCCGACCAGCAGGAGCACGGCGAACGCGGCGGGCCACAGCCGGCACCTCATCACCCCGGCGGACGGCACGCCCGGGGAAGTGGTTTGACACCGGCTCGATGCGCGAGTCCGGGCCCCCGGGCCGGCGATCGAACGACCGGAGCCCGGGACCGGCCGGCAGGATTTTACCGCCGACCCGCCTCGCCTCGGACATGATAGGTGACGGCCGCGGCGGCCTCGCGGTCGAGGACCTGCTGAAGCTCGTCCTCGTGCTGGTGATCGTCTACATCGCCGTCGACCTGCTGTTCGAGATCATCGGCTTCGTCTTCGGGCCGCTCTCGAACCTCGTCGGGCTCGTGATCATCGTGCTGATCGTCGCCTGGTTCCTCGACTACGTCTGACACTCCGGACGTGACGACTCGACCGTCGCCGCCACGGTATCACCAGACCGGGAGCGTGCCGACGGCGGGTCGGTCCCGTCGCCAGGCCTTTCTCCGCCCGACGCCCAGGGTCGGACGGTGAGCACGTACAGCCTCAACGCGCCCGTCCCGGCGCGGGTCGCGCGGCTCGCGGCCGGCCTCGCGGGCGAGTTGCGGACCGCGGACGTGCGGACGAAACACTCGATGGTCGTCAAGCGGCTCCCGGCGGACGCCGGGAGGGCCGGGGGCGGGCCGAACGTCCGGGCCTTCGCCGCCCGGGCCCGCGAGGTCCTCGACGGGTTCGGGCCGTTCGCCGCCCGCGTCACGGGCGTCGAGAGCTTCGACCGACCGACCAGCGGCACCGGCCCCGTCGTCTACCTGGCGGTCGAGAGCCCCGGTCTCCGGGAGGCCCACCGGCGGCTCTGCGGGGCGTTCGAGCCGCTACCGGGGCTCGAGGGCGGGGACTACGTCCCGCACGTCACCGTCGCGCGCCGCGGGGACGCCCGCCGGCTGGTCGGGCGGGAGGGCGACCCCGTCGAGTGGACCGTCGAGCGGCTCGTCGTCTGGGACGCCCACCGGCGGCTGGAGGTCGAGACGGTATCGCTGCCGCCCTGACGGTCGGGGCGTCCCGGCGGTGGGGAGTGCTGCCGGGACCACCGGTCGGTTTTTGAGCATCTGTGCCGAGACGACGGTATGGAGGAGATCGCGTTCGGCACCGACGGCTGGCGGGCGACCCTCGACACGTTCACGTCGCCGCGGGTCCGCGCGGTGGGACAGGCGGTCGCGGACTACCTCGAGAGCGAGGGCCACGGCGGCCGGACCGTCGCCGTCGGCTACGACGCACGGGGGAGCTCCCCGGGGTTCGCCGACGACCTCGCCGA
The DNA here is from genome assembly GCA_003022005.1 of Halobacteriales archaeon QS_5_70_15. Next base: position 10,374 of record PXRQ01000079.1, on the reverse strand, counting down.
CGTGCTGGCCGGCAACGGCTTCGACGTTCTGCTCCCCGAGCGGGACCTCCCGACGCCCGCCCTCGCGTGGACGGTCCGCGAGCGCGGGCTGGCGGGGGGGCTGATGCTCACCGCGAGCCACAACCCGCCGGCGTACAACGGCGTGAAGTTCCTCCCCGGCGACGGCGTGCCCGCGCTCCCCGAGGTGACCGAACGCATCGAGGCGAACCTCCGGGAGGCCGACCCCTCGGGGGAGGCGGGCGAGCGACGGGAGGAGGACCTCGTGGGCCCGTACCTCGACCACGCGGTCTCGTTCCTCGAGGATCTCGAGGGAGGGTTCGACCTCTCGGGGCTCCGGGTCTGCTACGACGCGATGCACGCCTCCGGGCGCGGCGTGACCGACCGCCTCCTCGAGGAGGCGGGCGCGGAGGTCGAGCGGCTCCGGACGGACCACGATCCCGAGTTCGGCGGCAGTTCGCCCGAGCCGAAGGCCGAGCGCCTCGAACACCTCATCGCGCGGGTCGCCGAGGGCGACGCCGAGATGGGGGTGGCAAACGACGGCGACGCCGACCGGGTGGCCGTCGTCACGCCCCGGGGGTTCGTCGACGCGAACCTGCTGTACGTCCTGCTGTACGAGCACCTCCTCGAGTCGAACTCCGGGGCGGCGGTCCGGACCGTCTCGACGACGTTCCTCGTCGACCGGGTCGCCGAGGCCCACGGCGAGGGGACCTACGAGACGGCGGTCGGGTTCAAGTGGGTCGCCGAGGCGATGGGCGAGCACGACGCCCTGTTCGGCGGCGAGGAGTCGGGCGGCTACGGCCTCACCAGCCACCTCCGGAACAAGGACGGCGTGCTGATCGCAGGGCTGGCCGCGGCCGCCCACGCCGAGGAGCCGCTCGACGAGCGGCTGGCGAGGATCCGCGAGACGTACGGCGAGGCCCACCAGGACCGCGTCAGCGTCGACTGTCCCGGCGACCGGAAGTCGGCCGTCCTCTCGGCGCTCGCCGACGAACTCCCCGACTCCGTGGCCGGCGTCGACGTGAACCGCGTGAACGACGTCGACGGGTTCAAGATACTGCTCGCGGACGGGTCGTGGCTGCTGGTCAGACCCTCGGGTACCGAGCCGAAGCTCCGCGTGTACGCCGAGGCCGGGAGCGAGGAACGGGTCGACGAACTGCTCGAGGCCGGGCGCGAACTGGTCGAGCCGCTGATCTGACCCGCCACGCGGATCCGGCGGCACCGCGCCGGACCAGTGTCCGACCGTCGGCCCCGGTCGTCCGTCCGCGCCCCGTTCGGAGCGGTCGGTTTCTCCACTGCGGCCGGAGGCGGCGTCGCGGTAGCGTCGAGGGATGCCGCTCCCATCGGGACGGCGGGGGCGGCGTAGCCGTGACCCCCGCCGTGCGCGCGACCGGCGCGGCCGGGCGTGTTCGGGCTCGGAAGAGTCCCCTCCGATTGGTGTCCCTCCCTCGTCGACGGGGACGTATGCGCGGCAACCGCGGGGTTCCGGACTGGATCGCCGAGTCCTCGCCGTTCACCGGGGACTCGTCGCTGACCCACGTGCTCATCGCGGCGCTCGGCGTGACGAACGGGCTGCTGGCGGGCGCCGTCGGCTACGCCCTCGATCGGACGGTGTTGAACCTCCACACCCCCGTGTGGGCGTTCCTGATCGTCTGGGCGGCGACGACCGCGTACCTCTCGTACAAGCGCGTGGCGAGCGGGGTGGTAGCGACGGGCCTGTTCTTCCTCGCGGTGTTCGTCCTCCTCCAGCCGCTCGCGGTCTTCGGTCCGTCCTGGCGGAGGCGTCGGGCCTGTCGGGGCACGAACGGACGAGGGCCCCGGTCGATGGCTGGAGCGGGATCCTCGTCTGGGGGATCTTCGCCGGGGCGGTCGCGCTCTGTGTCACGTTCGTCCGACGCCTGCTGTTACGCCGCGCGCGCCGGATCCGGCGCAAACGCCGGCGGGACGTCACCTTCGAGGACTGATGGGGGCTGTCGTGACCCCTCGACGAACTCGAGGGGATCGGTGATCCCCGGTCGGTCGCCGCGGCAGTCCTCGCGGGACGCCGCCCCGGGCCGGTCGAGGGGTCTCGGGCGGGCGCGGTTCGCGGTAGTCGCGAGGGCAACCGGTTCGGGGGACTACTGGCTCTCGCCCGGTTCGGGGGTGACGACTCCGCGGAACCGTCCGTCCTCTTCTGCCGGCTCGACCTCGAACCCGAGCGACTCGTAGAACGGCCGCTCCCGTTCCCGGAACTCGGCCACGAGCCGCTCCCGCCGTTCGGCGGCGGCCTCGACGAGCGCCGTCCCGATCCCCTGCCCGCGGCGCGACCGCCGGACCGCGACCGCCGCGATCTCCTCCCCGCCGAGGACCAGCGCCCCGAGCACGCGGTCGGCCTCGCACGCGACGAGCGCCGTCGTTCTGTCGCCCGCCACCCGGTCGGCGTCGACCTCGAGCATCCCGCCGTCGAGAACACCCATCACCGCGGCGTGTTCGTCGGGTCGGGCCTCGCGGACGTGCACGCCCGTCACCCCCCCTGTACCAGCCGGAGAACGGTCACGCGGTCGGCATCGACGGGGGCGTCCTCCGGGACGGGCGTGCCCTCGACCAGCACCGAGGCCTCGTGGACGGAGTAGCCGACGGCGCGGACCACGTCGCCGTAGGTCGCGTCCGCCGGGAGGTCGAGGTCGCGGGTGCGGTCGCCGGGAACCTCACACGACACGCGCATACCGGCCGGTCGACGCGAGCGGGCAAGAACGTGGCGTCCGTCGCGGGACTGCGAGGGCCGGGAGGACACCGCAGGGAACGCGGGAACCGGCCGGTTCGAGCCACTCGCCGTGGCGGCCGCGGTGGCGGTCGTGCGCGACCGGCGCAGGAACGGAGACGTCCGACGAGCAGGGCCAGTCGGCGGCCCTCGATACCCGCGAGCCCGGTCGGCCACTCGCCGACTGCGACCCGGCCGTAGGCGGTCCGGCCGACGCGAGCTCGGCCAACAGGAGCGACCCGTCTCGGGGCCTTTATGCGCGGACGGGACCTCCACCCGGACATGAGCGAGGCTACGGACACCGACGCGCCGGCGCGCGGGCGGGAGGTCTGGATCGAGAAGTACCGCCCGCAGCGCCTGGAGGACGTGGTCGGCCACGAGCACATCACCGAGCGTCTGCGGTCGTACATCGATCGGGACGACCTGCCGCACCTTCTGTTCGCGGGACCGGCCGGCGTGGGCAAGACTACCGCATCGCTGGCCATCGCCAAGGAGATCTACGGCGAGGAGTGGCAGGAGAACTTCCTCGAACTGAACGCCTCCGACGAGCGGGGCATCGACGTGGTCCGGGATCGGATAAAGAGCTTCGCGCGGTCCTCGTTCGGCGGGTTCGACTACCGGATCATATTCCTCGACGAGGCCGACGCCCTCACTTCTGACGCTCAGTCAGCGCTCCGGCGGACGATGGAGCAGTTCTCGAACAACACGCGCTTTATCCTCTCGTGTAACTACTCCTCGCAGATCATCGATCCGATCCAGTCCCGGTGTGCGGTGTTCCGGTTCTCGCCGCTGGGCGACGAGGCGGTCGAGGAGCAGGTCCGGGAGATCGCCGTCGCGGAGGGGATCGAACTGGCCGACGGCGGGGTCGAGGCGCTCGTCTACGCCGCCGACGGGGACATGCGCAAGGCGATCAACGGCCTGCAGGCCGCGGCCGTCCTCGGGGGAACGGTCGACGAGGAGGCGGTGTACGCCATCACCTCGACGGCACGCCCGGAGGAGATCCGGGAGATGGTCAGGCTCGCGCTCGACGGGGAGTTCACGGCCGCGCGTGCCGAACTCGACGAACTGCTCGTCGAGTCTGGCATCGCGGGCGACGACATCATCGACCAGCTCCACCGCTCGGTCTGGGAGTTCGGGCTCGAGGAGCGGGAGGCGGTCCGGGTGATGGAGCGGATCGGCGAGGCCGACTACCGCATCACCGCCGGCGCGAACGAGCAGGTCCAGCTCGAAGCGCTGCTGGCGTCGCTCGCCCTCGAGCACCGGTAGCGGTAGAGGTCCATCGCCTCGCCCGGGGTTCGTCGGCTCGTTCTGATACTGTCGGACATAGCTACCTGCACATCACCGCCACCACGGTAGGGCGATTTCGTTCATGGGCTTACGTCCGACAGTACGAGGGGTCCGAACACTCCCGCGTGCTCGTGGCGGGGAACCGCTGCGGGCCGCCGAGCGCCCCCGGCGGTGACGGCGACGACCCCGGGACCCGACCCGGAGCGCCGTCACCATCCCGGGGGCTACCAAGCTCGATCCCGAGAGCCATCGGGCCGGCGGTGGTGATGGCAGTCGGACGGTCGACGGGCCGGAGGGGTGCTTCGTGCCGCTACCCGGAACACGACCGACCGGTCGCGTGGGTCCCGGTATCGGAGTCGCGGGCAAGGCCCCGTGCGGCGCTCGCCAGCAGGAGTCCGACCCCGGTCTTGAACGCGAGGTCGAGGGCGACGCCCGCCGGGACCGCCGGTCCGGGTGCGAGGGCGAACCCCTCGGGGCCGAGCGCCCAGACGACCGGGTAGGCACACATCGCGGCGACGACGAAGTTCCGGGTCCGGACGAACCGCCCGGCGGCGGCCGTCCCGCTGGCGATCCGGCCGACCGGGCCGAGCAGGAGCCACAGGAGCGCGAGGAACCCGCCGACGCTCACCCCCAGCCAGACGACCTTCCCGGTCCCGGTCGCGAGCGTGGCGGCGAGCGTCGTCGCCATCGTGTAGCCGGCGACGGCCGCCGTCGTCCCGACCGTGACGCGGCCGGCGCCGGCGAGGGCCGCGAGCGATCCGCAGACCAGCGGGAGGGTGATCACGCCGTCGGCGAACCGGCCCCAGTGGACGACGCCCGCGGGGGAACGGCTCACGGCCGCCCCGAGCGCCATCGCGACGTACCACGTCCCGATCGAGAGCGGGACGAACACGGCGACGACCGCCAGGGCGCGTGCCCGATCGCTCCCGTCGACCGACCGGGCACGGTAGCCGACGGCGGCGGTCCCGAGTGCGAACCCGGCGACCCCGACCCACAGCGCGAGACTCACGTCCGCCGGTGGGTGGCGTCGAGGTATAACTGTCCGGTCCCCGGGGCCGGACGGGGGCCGGGATAGTAGCGTCCGGAACCGGTGACACGCTCCGGACGGGCGGGCTCCACTCGGGGTGACACCGCCCCGCACCGGTCCGGCCGCGCCGGGTGCCCGAGCCGGGGACGGACGCCGCCGACCCGCCTCCGGGGGCTCGGACGGCACGTTCGGAACCCTTTTGGAACCGGTCGGACGAACGGAGTGTAATGAGCGACCTCACGGAGGAGTACCAACTCGAGTACTTCCGGGAGGAGGGGTTCCACAGGAAGGAGTGTCCGGAATGTGGCGACCACTTCTGGACGCGGGACGAGGACCGCGAGCTGTGCGGCGAGCCGCCCTGCGAGGAGTACGGCTTCATCGACGACCCCGGGTTCGACGAGGAGTACAGTCTGGAGGAGATGCGCGAGGCGTTCCTCTCGTACTTCGGGGAGCACGGCCACGAGCGCATCGACCCGTATCCGGTGGCGGCGAACCGCTGGCGCGACGACGTCCTGCTGACCCAGGCGTCGATCTACGACTTCCAGCCGCTCGTCACCTCTGGGAGGACGCCGCCGCCGGCGAACCCGCTCTGTATCAGCCAGCCCTGCATCCGGATGCAGGACATCGACAACGTGGGCAAGACGGGCCGGCACACGATGGCGTTCGAGATGATGGCCCACCACGCGTTCAACACGCGCGAGGACGCGACCGAGGAGTACGCCTACGAGGGGGAGGTCTACTGGAAGGACGGGACGGTCGAGCTCTGCGAGGGGTTCTTCGACGGGATGGGCGTCGACACCACGGAGGTCACCTACATCGAGGACCCGTGGGTCGGCGGCGGCAACGCCGGCCCGGCCATCGAGGTCATCTACAAGGGGCTCGAGCTGGCCACGCTCGTCTTCATGTCGATGGAGCAGGACCCCGACGGGGAGTTCCTCCTGAAGGACGGCAACCGGTACTCGAAGATGGACACGTACATCGTCGACACCGGCTACGGGCTGGAGCGGTGGACGTGGATGTCCCAGGGCACGCCCACTGTTTACGAGGCGGTCTACCCGGAGATGATCGCCTTCCTGAAGGAGAACGCCGGGCTCGAACACACCGAGGCCGAGGCGGACCTCGTCCACCGGGCGGCGAAGCTCGCGGGCCACATGGACATCGACGAGGCCGAGGACATAGAGACCGCTCGCGGGGACATCGCGGCCGAACTCGGCGTCGACGCGGGCGAACTCGAGGCGCTGATGGAGCCGCTGGAGGACATCTACGCCATCGCCGATCACTGTCGCACGCTCGCCTACATGCTCGGGGACGGCATCGTCCCCTCGAACGTCGGGACGGGCTACCTCGCGCGGATGGTCCTCCGGCGCACCAAGCGGCTGGCCGACGGCGTCGGGGTGGACGCGCCGCTGGACGAACTGGTGGACATGCAGGCCGAGCGGCTCGGCTACGAGAACCGCGACACGGTCCGTGACATCGTCCGGACGGAGGTCGAGAAGTACCGCGAGACCCTGGAGCGGGGCGGCCGCCGGGTCCGACAGCTCGCCGAGGCGTACGCCGACCGCGAGGAGCCGATCCCGCTGGAGGAGGTGATCGAGCTCTACGACAGCCACGGCATCCAGCCGGACACCGTCGAGGAGATCGCCGAGGAACGGGGGGCGACCGTCGGGATCCCGGACGATTTCTACGCCCGGGTCGCCGAACGCCACAGCGGGACCGACACCCCCGAGGAGGCCGACCCCTTCGCGTCCATCCGGGACCGGATCGCCGAGCTCCCGGACACGGAGAAGCTGTTCTACGATGACCAGGACCGGACGGAGTTCGAGGCGGTCGTCCTCGACGTGATCGAGCGCGAGGAGGGTTACGACGTCGCGCTCGACCAGACGATGTTCTACCCGGAGGGCGGTGGCCAGCCCGCGGACGTCGGCACCCTCTCGACCGACGACGTCACCGTGGAGGTCGAGGACGTCCAGGCGGTGGACGGCGTGGTGCTCCACCGGACCGACGGCGACCCCGGGAAGGGGGAGTTCGTCCGCGGACAGGTCGACGGGACCCGCCGGCGCCGGCTGATGCGCAACCACACGGCGACCCACATCGTCGGCCACGCGGCCCGGCAGGTGCTCGGCGACCACGTCCGGCAGGCCGGTGCCCAGAAGGGCACGGACGGGTCGCGGCTCGACGTCACCCACTACGACCGGATCTCCCGCGAGGACGTCGAGGCCATCGAGCGGGTCGCCAACCGGATGGTCAGGGACGACCTCCCGGTCAAGCAGGAGTGGCTCGACCGCAACGACGCCCAAGAGCGCTACGGCTTCGACCTCTTCCAGGGGGGGATCCCTCCGGGCACCGAGGTCCGCGTCATCACGGTCGGCGAGGACGTCCAGGCCTGTGCGGGCACCCACGTCGCCCGCACCGGCGAGATCGGCGCGATCAGGATCCTCGGGACCGAGCGGGTCCAGGACGGCGTCGAGCGGCTCTCCTTCGCGGCCGGCGAGGCCGCCATCGAGGCCGTCCAGCGCGTCGAGGAGGCCCTCGACGCCGCCGCCGACGTGCTGGACGTCGACCCCGAGGCGGTGCCCGACACCGCGGCGCGGTTCTTCGAGGAGTGGAAGGAGCGGGGCAAGCGCATCGAGGAGCTCAAGGAGCAGCTCGCCGAGGCCCGCGCCTCGGGCGGCGACGAGGGCAAGGCGGTCGACGTCGGGGGGACGACCGCGGTCGTCCAGCGGCTCGACGCCGACATGAACGAGCTCCGGGCGACGGCCAACGCCCTCGTCGAGGACGGGAAGGTGGCGGTCGTCGGCTCCGGGATCGACGGTGCGACGTTCGTCGTCGCGGTCCCCGACGGCGTCGGCATCAACGCCGGCGAGGTGGTCTCCGAACTCGCCCGAAGGGTCGGCGGTGGCGGCGGCGGCCCGCCCGACTTCGCGCAGGGCGGCGGCCCCGACGCGGGCGCGCTCGACGACGCGCTCGCGGACGCCCCGGACGTCCTCAAACGGGTCCTGAACGCCTGATACGGATTGTCGTAACGATCTACCGGCGAGCACCCGAACGGGGTCGGCGTTCGCCGGCAAAGGACTACAACGATCCGTATGAGTCAAGCGATGAGCGGGAGCGTTCATACGTTCGAAACTGACGGATTACGCACCTGTTGAGATCGGCGTGCAGGATACGTAGCGGAACCTCGTACTGGGGCGGTTCGAGAACACGGATACCGGGTACGGGCTCTATCACAACCCGCTCGACGGAGCAGGTCGCAGTACCGGCTGTCAGTGCGCCCGTCCGGAGTGACGCTGCTCCTTTACCGCTGGCGTGCGAGAGGACGGACGATGGCTACCGAAGCGACGTTTGCTGTTCCAGCTGAGCAGTTCCCGTTGGGAACCATCTTCGAGCAGCTCCCGGACGTTACTGTAGAACTGGAGCGAATCGTCCCTGCCCAGGACGTCGTGATTCCGTACTTCTGGGTGTACGGGGCCCAAATCGACCACGTCGAACGCGCGTTTCCCGACCACCCCGGCGTCGAATCCGTCCAGTTGGTCGATTCCGTCGAGGAGGAGTACCTGCTGCGCGTCGAGTGGGCCATAGGGTACGACAGCATCCTGACCACGTTGACGGAGACGGAGGTCCCACTCATCGACGCTACCGGGACGGACGACCAGTGGACGTTCGAGGTCCGGGGCGACGACCACGAGGACATCGCCGCGTTCCAAGAGCGCTGTCGAGAACTGGACATCCCGATCACGCTCACCAGCCTGCACGCGCTCGCGCCCCTCACCTCGGGGTCGGGGCCGTCGCTCACCGACAGCCAGCAGGAGGCCCTGTCACTGGCGTACAAGCAGGGGTATTTCAACACGCCACGCGAGGTGACGATGGCCGACCTCGGCGACGAACTCGGTATCACCCCACAGGCAGTTGCCTCCCGGCTCCGGCGCGGAATCGGGACGATCGTCGGGACGACGCTGCCCGGAACACGTCCGCCGGAGCGACAGACCTAATAAACGCATTTAAATTGAAAAAAAGAAGTTAGCCCCGTCCCGCCGGTTTTTTTCAGCACATGAGCGAGCGGCACGATACTGACGACCCGGAGGACAGTGCTGATATAGAGGCGGCTGGTTCTGCCGACCGGAGTACATCCCGGCGGGCTGCACGGCACGAAAACACGAACGGACAGACACACGATGCCGGGTCCGACCACACTACCACGGCTCCCGCTGATCGTGAAGGGACAGGCGAGGCGCACAGGGGGACCGGGTCACGGGTAGCCAAACCGGGGGATTCACCGAATGCTGAACAGCTCCAAGCGGTCGTTTCCCGAGTAAGCCACGACCTGAAATCGCAGTTGGCCGTCGTGCATGGCCGACTCGATATCGCCCGCCAGGCGGTCGACAACGATGGTCTCGCGAAGGCGGCCACCGCGCTCAACCGGATGGAGACACTCGTCGAGGACCTGCAGGAAGGGGCGGCTGCAGGCACGGAACTCACCGAGTCCGAGCGGGTTCGGTTGCCGGCACTCGTCGATCAGTGCTGGCAGAACGTGGCAGCGAGCGAGGCCACGCTCCACAACAGGAGTACGCTCGCGGTACAGGCCGACCCGAGCAGCCTCAAGCGGGTGCTGGAGAACCTGTTCCGGAACGCCATCGAACACAACGGTGCGGACGTCCGGGTGGAAGTCGGTGACCTCGATGAAGCGGACGGCTTCTACGTGGCAGACGACGGCAGCGGAATCGCCGAATACGTCCGCGGCTCGGTGTTCGAGCCGGGCGTCTCGACACGGTGTGACGGGTCGGGACTCGGACTCAGTGTCGTCGCCCGGATCGTCAATGCACACGACTGGCAGATCCGTGTCAGCGAGAGCGAAGCCGGCGGGGCCCGTTTCGAGATCACCGACATCGAGCTCGCCGATGTATAGTTTCGAATACGAAGATCGTCAATCAGTGATAAAGATGGAGACGGGAAATGGGGTGGTCGACGTTCTACACGTCGATGATGAGCCGGAGTTCGCAGAGATGGCTGCCACCTTGCTCGAACGTGAAGACGAGCGGTTCGAGGTCGAAACGGTGACGAGCGCGGCCGAAGGACTCGATCGGCTTGCGGACGACGAGTACCACTGTGTGGTCTCCGATTACGGCATGCCCGGCCAGAGTGGGATCGAGTTCCTCGAAGCCGTCCGGGAGACGTATCCGACCCTCCCGTTCATCCTCTACACTGGCAAAGGTAGTGAGGAAGTCGCCAGTGACGCGATCTCGGCTGGGGCAACCGATTATCTCCAGAAAGGGTCAGGAACCGGGCAGTACGAACTGCTGGCGAACCGGATCGACAACGCCATCTC
>PXRQ01000078.1 GCA_003022005.1 Halobacteriales archaeon QS_5_70_15 | reverse complement strand
CCAGGTCGGTCCCGCACTCGGTGCAGGTGATCCTCGTGTCCGCGATGTCCGGCATCCGGCCCTCGGCCTCGATGGTGAAGACCGTCTCCTCGCCACAGGTCTCGCAGTCGACCAGCGCCCTCGTCCCCTCCCAGGTGTGCCGGGTCCCCGGGACGCCGATGGCGATGCCCCGGACGACCTCGTCGGTCTCGTTGCGGCCGGTCTGGTAGACGTCGCCCGCCCCGAAGTGGATCGCCTCCATCGGTCCGACCTCGGTGAACGTCGGCTCCCCGCCGGGGCCCTCCTTCGTCTCCCACGTCGCCGTCCCGTCGAGGACGATGAACAGTTCCTCCTGGTCGGTGTGGGTGTGCAGTCCGCCGGAGAACGCGTCGCCGGGCTCGAGTTCGAGGTACGTCGTCGCGAAGTCCATCCCCTCGATGTGCCGCGAGAGCGGTTGCCGGTGCGTGTTCGCGCCCATCCAGTGCGGTACCTCCTTGATGTCGCCGATGGGGATCCTCTCCATGCGGACGGACCACACGCTGGGGTGACTTGTACCCTCGCACGCCGGAACCCGGCGGTTGCGTGGCAGTGCTCGGCACGTTCCGCGGCATGGTACCCCTCACGCCGTCCTCGTATTTCACCGCGCGTCCGCCGGGCCGATACCGGAGTCGACGGCCGGTCGCCGGCGACCGGGGAGCCACGGCGATCCGAACCGGAGACGGCACCCTCAAACGGCCCAGGGTCCTACCGACGGTATGCGCGTCGCCGTCCTCGGAGCCGGGTACGCCGGCCTGACTGCCGCCCGACGCTTAGAGCGCCTCCTGCCCGGGGAGGTCGACATCGTCGTCGTGAACGACTCGCCGGACCACCTCGTCCAGCACGAACTCCACCGCGTCGTCCGCCGGCCCGACCTGGCCGAGGACATCACCCTCCCGCTGGCCGACGTGCTCGCGGGAGCCGAAGTCGTCGAGGGGTACGTCGGTTCCGTCGACGCCGACGCGGGGGTCGCGACCCTCGAGTCGGGCGACGCCGTCGAGTACGACTACGGCGTGCTGGCGCTCGGGGCGACCACCGCGTTCTACGACCTCCCCGGGGTCCGCGAGCACGGGCTCCCGCTGAAGCGGCTCGAGGACGCCCGGCGGATCCGCGAGTCGTTCCTCGCGAGCGACTCGCCCCGTGCGGTGGTCGGCGGGGCGGGGCTCTCGGGCGTCCAGGTCGCCGGCGAACTCGCCGTGCTCGCCGACGAGGAGGGCCTCGACGCCGAGGTGACGCTCCTCGAACAGCTCGAGGCGGTCGCCCCGAACTTCGACCGGCGGTTCGGCGACGCCGTCCGCGAGGAACTGGAGGCCCGCGACGTGGTCGTCCACACGGGGACCACGGTGGCGGGCGCGGCGGCCGAGGCGGTCGAACTCGCCGACGGCGAGGAGCTGCCCTACGACACGTTCGTCTGGACGGGCGGCATCGCCGGGAGCGAGGCCACCGGCGGGGACCGCCCGGTCGTCCGCGCGGACCTCCGCCTCGGCAAGCGGACGTTCGCGGTCGGCGACGCCGCGCGGATCGTCGACGCCTCCGGCGAGGCGGTCCCCGCGAGCGCGCAGTCGGCCGTCCGGTCCGCCCGGGTCGCGGCGACGAACGTCGCCAGGCTCGTCGAACACGACCGCTCGGGCGGCGACGGCTTCCGCCCCCGGTTAGAGGGTTTCGACTTCGACTCCCCCGGGTGGGTCGTCTCCGTCGGCGACGGCGCCGTCGCGCAGATCGGTCCGACCGTCCCGCGGGGCACCGCCGCACGGGCCGCGAAGGCCAGCGTCGGCGGCGCCTACCTCGGCTCGGTCGGCGCCGTCTCGCGGGCCACGGACCTCGTCCGCGAGGAGCTCGGCTGGCCGACGGCCGCGGACGTCGAGCCGCCCGACGGCCCGGAGCCCGACGACGAGGTGCCGGACGAGCCGATACGGATCCGCGTCGACGAGGACGCGGACGCGGCGGGTTCGGACGGTGAGGGATCGGACGTCGCGGAGCCAGGCGACGACCGGACCGATGCCGATCCCGAGGGGCCGGACGAGGGATAGCGGGACTACGCCCGTCCTCACCCGGCGAACGCGATCGGGAGAACGAGCAGCGAGCCGACGAGGACGACGACGCGGGCCACGTGGCGGGCCCGATGCCGACCCGGACGCCACCGACGGCCACGGCGCGGAAGCGGTCGGGAGAGCGCTGCCGCTTTCCGGGCGTCGCGCGGAAGATCGAACCGCACCGGAACCGCGGACCGCGTCGGTTAGTCTGCCGTCGCCGCCGCCGAGGGCTCGGGCGCGCTCCTGTCCTCGCCGATGATGGCGCGGCTACGGAGCAGGATGATGCCGAACCCGACCTTGGCGGTCACGTCCAGTATCATGAACCCCAGCGTCTCGGCGAACAGCGGAACGAGCTGTGCACCCTCGGTCCCGACTAGCCACAGTATCGGGTAGACGGTCCAGAGGACCAGCACCAGGTTCCGTAGCGACTTGAACGTCGACCGGGTGTCCTCGTCCATCATCTGGACCCGTGCGGTGAGCACGGAGTACAGGAAGTACAGCACGAGGACCATCGCCACGGTGCTGATGAACCACCAGGTGTACCGGGCGACCAGGTCCTTCGAGAGGGCGCCGACGAGGCCCGTGACGATCATGAACGCGTCGAGCCCGATGAGCGCGCCGATCTCGTTACGGTCGGCGTTCGCCAGGAGCCCGAGGTCCAGCAACAGCAGCGGCGTCGTGAACAGCCAGTCGGCGTACCGCGCCCAGTAGATCGCCAGCGTCCCGTCCTCGACGAACGAGCCGCCGTAGTTCACCGGGACCTGCGTCAGCCCGTACCCGAAGAACATCGACAGGTACGCGGCCGTCGCGATCCCCGGGATCATGATCGTGATGATGTAGTACTCCTGCTGCTTCGGGTCCGTCACACCCCATCCCTTCGCGATGAAGTAGACGGTCCCGAGGAGCATGAGTATCGTTCCCAGTGCGAGCCAGATCGCCTCCGGCCGCTCGGCCAGGATGCTGGCCTGTGTCGGTATCAGTTCGAGTGTTGCTGTCATGGTTGCCACCCTTGAACGACATCCCGGGGTAGGGTCAGACACTACTTAAGAACTCAGAAACCGTTCATGTCGATGGGGGTATACCAATCTTTAAGTCCGATTGGTACCACCGGATCTTCCGGCAAAAAATTCTGTTTCCAGCCCAGTAGACGGCAGTCGGTATCCTCTACCGGTAGTCGAAGGGGGGTGGTCAAAGATTAACATGGGAGTAGTATCTATTTCCGTACATGGACGACACCGTCGAGGATTCGGTGGACGGAGAGGGCGAGGCGACCGAGGAAGCCACGGCCGAGGACGACGTGGTGATCGACCTGGAGGCCGCCGAGGAGCAGGAGGCGGCCGTCGAGCAGCTCCGCGAGACCGTCGAGGAGCAGCGCGAGCAGATCGACGAGCTGAACGACCTGCTGCTGGACCTCTCCTCGCGGGCGGCCCACTCGGGCGGGATGGGGGTCTGTCCGGACTGTCACGGCCCGGTGACCAGGATCAGGCGGTGGATCAGGACGTCGACCATCGAGTGTACCCGGTGCGGTCGCGTCTTCCACGAGTACTGAGCGGGATGGCGGCGAGCGTCCGGGTGCGCCCCGAGGGAACGGCAGACGGGGACGGGGCCGTCCGCCTGACGGCCGAGGCGATGGAGCGGCTCGACGTCGCGGAGGGCGACACCGTGGCGGTGACGGGGAGCCGCCGGACAGTCGGCCGGGTGGTCCGGGGCGAGGGCCCCGCGCTCGGCGAGCGGGCCGCCCGGAACGCCGGCACCGGAACGGGGACGCAGGTGACGGTCGAACCCGTGACGGCGCCGGCGGCGGAGGCCGTCCACCTCGACGTCTCGCGGTCGGTCCGCGGCGCCGAGTCGTTCCTCCGCCGCCGGCTCGAGCGCGACCCGGTTCTCCCCGGCGACACCGTCGAGGCGACGTTCCAGGGGGGGACCGTCCGGGTGACGTTCACCGTCAGGGAGACCCGTCCGGCGGGACCGGTCGTGATCGCCGGGGGGACCGACCTCGACGTCGAGGGGCCCGAGGCCGACGCACCCAGGCTCGACACCGGGACGGTCGGGTTCGACGACGTCGGCGGCGTGCCGTGGCTCGAGGAGTTCCGGGAACTGGTAAGGATGCCGTTCGAGCGGGGCGAGACCTTCGAGGCGCTGGGCGGCCGCCCGCCGGGCGCGGTCCTCGTCCACGGCCCCGCCGGCTCCGGCAAGACACTCCTCGCGGGCGCGGTGGCCAACGAGTCGCCGGTCGAGGCCGTCGCCGTCCCGGCCACGGCGTTCCTCGACGGCCCCGACGGGCTGCGGGAGCTGGCCGACACGGTCCTCGACCGCTCGCCCGCGGTGCTCGTCCTCGACGACGTCGACGCGGTGGGCCGGGCGGCCCCCACCTCCGGCGAGGGCTCCTCGGGCGACCGGGCGACCACCGTCGCGCTCTGGTCGCTGCTCGACGACCTCCGCCGGCACCCCGAGACCCTCGTCGTGGGGACGGCGACCGACCCGGACGACCTCGACCCCTCGCTCCGGCGGGGCGGCCGGTTCGACCGCGAGTTCGAACTCCCGGTCCCCGACCGCGAGGGGCGCCTGGAGATACTCCGCGCGCTCACCGCCGAGGCGCCGGCGTGGAACGTCGACCTCGGCGACCTCGCGGGCCGGACGTTCGGCTACGTCGGCGCGGATCTGCGGGCGCTCGTCGACGAGGCGACCCTCCGGGCGGTCCGCCGGACTGGTCGGTCGGACGCCGGGGACGCCGTGCTCACCACGTCGGACTTCGAGGCCGCCCTGGGGACCGTCGAACCCGGTGCCATGCGGAGCGTCTCCGCGGAGGTCCCCGACGTGACCTTCGACGACGTCGGCGGCCTCGAGGCGGCCAAGCGCGAACTCGTCCGGGCGGTCGAACTCCCGCTCCGCCGGCCGGACCTGTTCGAGGCGGCCGGGGTCGACCCGCCGCGCGGGGTCCTGCTGTACGGCCCGCCCGGAACGGGCAAGACGCTGCTCGCCCGGGCCGTCGCCGGCGTCACCGAGGCGAACTTCATCCCCGTGGAGGGCCCCGAACTGCTGGACAAGTACGTCGGCGAGTCCGAGCGGGCGGTCCGCGAGGTGTTCCGACGCGCGGGACGGACGGCGCCCGCCGTCGTCTTCTTCGACGAGGTGGACGCGCTCGCTCCCGAGCGGTCCGAGGGCGGGTCCGGGTCGCGGACGACCGAGCGGGTGGTCTCGCAGCTGCTGACCGAGATCGACGGCCTCGAACCGCGGGGGGAGGTGGCCGTCATCGCGACGACGAACCGCCCGGAACTCGTCGACTCCGCGCTGCTCCGGCCCGGCCGGCTCGAGCGGGTCGTCCCCGTGTCGCTCCCGGACGCCGACGCCCGCGAGGAGATACTCCGCGTCCACACCCGGGAGGTCCCGCTCGACGGCGTCGACCTGTCCGAGGTAGCCCGCGAGACGGATGGCTACTCCGGGAGCGACCTCGAGGCGGTGGTCCGCGAAGCGTCGCTGCTGGCCATCGAGGAGCGGCTCCGCGCCGAGCGGACCGACGCGGAGCGGGCCGCCGACGTCCGGGTCACCGGCGAGGCGTTCGAACGGGCGCTGGAGGCCGTCGGCCCCTCGGTCTCCCCGGAGGTCCGCGAGCACCACCGGGGGCTCAGAGAGCGGTTCGAGGGCCGCTCGGCACGGCGGACCGGCGAGGGACCGACCGATCCCGGGACGCGGTAGACCCCCGATCCCGGTCGCGGTGCGCGCTCAGTAGTACTCGGGCTCGTAGTCGTCGGGGTAGCGGTTGTGGACCGAGACGGCGATGACGGCCGCACAGGCGACCTCGATCCCGGAAATGCCGAGGAACGCGGGCCAGAACCCGACGCCGACCCACTCGAGCGCCGGCATCAGGAAGAACCCGGACATGGCGATCAGGGCGGCGAGGACCATCCCCGCGAGCGCCCGGCGGTTCACCGGCGGGCGATCCACGTCTATACCAGTCACATTTGCCGGTTCTCGCGGAAGAATATCAATCTTCCTATCGTTCCGGACGCGGCGGGCCACGTGGATCCGGGGAGTCACCCGTAGGTGTGGACCATCCCGCCGTCCCAGAGGAGGTCCCCACCGTTCAGGTGGCGGCCGTGCTCCGAGAGCCCGAGGACGAAGAGGTTCCCCACGTCGACCGGCTCCATCATCTCCTTGCGCCGGGCCTGCCCGAGCGAGACCGTCTCGACGGCCGCCTCGAGACTGATCCCGCGGGCCTCGGCGAGATCGGGCAGCTGGCGGATGGCGAGCTCCGTCCGGACCCACCCGGTCGAGACCGAGAACGAGCGGATCGAGCCCGCCCCCTCGGCGGCGATCGAGGCCGTGAGTCCGCGGAGGCCGAACTTCGCCGCGTTGTACGCGACCTTCCCACCGGTGACGTAGTGGCCGTGGACCGAGCACATGTTGCCGACCGCGCCGCCGCCCGCCGCCTCGAAGTGCTCCCAGGCGTGCTTCGTCAGGAGGAACGGCGCCCGCAGCAGCACGGCGTGCAGGCGGTCGAACGCGTCGGTCGGGAACGACCCGATGTCCGCGACGTGCTGGACGCCCGCGACGTTCGCGAGGTAGCGGAGCGTCCCCATCCCGGCGGCCGCCTCGACCGCCGCCTCGCAGTCCGACTCCTCGGTCACGTCGGCCTCGAACGACCGGATCGACCCGTCGGCGTCGAGCGACACCGCGCGGTCGGCCACCTCCGCCAGCCCCTCGCCGTCGAGGTCGACCCCGAGGACCGTGAGGCCGTTGACGGCGAGACAGAGCGCGGTCGCCCGGCCGATGCCGTTGGCCGCGCCGGTGACCAGCGCCACCGATCCCGGCCCGAACCGGCCCTCCGCGACGCGGAGGACGTCGTCAGTGGTTATCTCGGACGGACCGTACCGCTCCACCGCCGCCTCGACCGTCGCGGTCGTGTCGGTCCCATCAGTCGCGTCCCTTTCGTCGGTCATAGCGGTGGCTCTCCCCGGGTCGGGTTAAGCGCTGTCCCGAGGCGGCGGGCGGTGTTCGGATAAGAGGGATCGACCTGGTAGAGGTGCTGAGACCGGCTGGAAAGCCCCCCTTTCATACGGTCGTGCGTACCGATGTACCGGCGATCGCCCGGCCGGGATCGGCGATCATCGGTAACGGACGACGCACGACCGTATCAGTCCCACCCATACGGCTGTTCTGCCTGCAGTCGGTTATCCGAACACTACCGGTCGGTCTGCCTCGGCGACGCCAGTCCCGTGCTCCGGTGCTCGCAACGGCGACCCACGGCGATCCAGGGCGCCCCGAGGACCCACGCCGGCTACTGGACGCCCTGGACCTTCCCGGCGAACTTCTCGCGGACCTTCTCCAGCTTCGGCGGGATCTGCACGGCGCAGTAGGGCTGGTTCGGGTTCTTCTCGTAGTAGTCCTGGTGGTACTCCTCGGCCTCGTAGAACGTATCGAGTGGCTCGACCTCCGTGACGATACCGTCGTAGACGCCCTCGCGCTCGAACTCCTCGATGAGCGACTCGGCGACCTCGCGCTGGTCCTCGTCGTGGTAGTAGATCGCCGAGCGGTACTGCGAGCCGACGTCCGGCCCCTGCCGATCCTCCGTCGTCGGATCGTGGACGGCGAAGAACACCTCCAGGAGTTCGCGGTAGGAGATCACGTCGGGGTCGAACGCCACCTGGACCACCTCGGCGTGCCCGGTCGTCCCCGAGCAGACCTGCTCGTAGGTCGGGTCCTCGACGTGGCCGCCGGCGTAGCCCGAGGTGACCTCGTTGACGCCCCGGAACTCCTTCATCGGGGCCTCGACACACCAGAAACAGCCGCCGCCGAGCGTCGCGAGTTCGGTCGCTGCCATACCGGCCATACGGGTCCGACCGACAAAGGGCGTTCGCCTCCGGTAGCCGGGAACCCCTCGGCGTTGGGAACCCCTCGGCGGAATCCCGTCGTCGGGGGCGAGAACGGGGGAAGAGATATGCGCCACCCGGCGGGTGGTGCGGGCATGACGGACGCCGACGTGACGGTCGTCCCCCGGGGGACGATCCGTATGGACCGGAACTTCCAGCAGGAGGCACACACCATCGCGAGGCGGTCGGACCCGAACCCCGGCCTCGAGTTCGTCGAGTCGCCCATCTACAACCTCGTGATCGACCACCCCGAGGGAACGATCCTGTGGGACACCGGCGCCCACCCCGAGGCGGGCGACGGACACTGGCCCGCCGGCCTGTTCGACGCGTACCCCGTCGAGGACCCGCGGGAGCACGACCTCGACACCGACCTGGAGCGGGCGGGGTACGGGCTCGGGGACATCGACTGCGTCGTCCAGACCCACCTCCACATGGACCACGCGGGCGGGCTCGAGCGGTTCGCGGGGACGGACGTGCCGGTGTACGTCCACGAGGAGGAGCTCAAGTACGCGTACATGAGCGCGACCACGGACGAGGGAAGCGCGGGGTACGTCCTCGAGGACTTCCACCACGACCTGGAGTGGCGACTGGTCCACCGGCACCGCGAGACGCCGTTCGAGGACCTCGAACTCCTGCACCTCCCGGGGCACACCCCGGGGCTGCTCGGGACGCTGCTCCACCTCGACGACGCGGGCACGCTGCTGTTCACCGGCGACCTCGCGGACGTGGCCGCGAACTACCGCAAGGAGTGGCCGATGGGGCCGGGGCTGATCTGGAACCGGCAGGAGTGGCTCGAGAGCGTCCGGACGGCCAAGGAGATAGAGCGCCGCCACGACGCCGAAGTGATCTACGGCCACGACCACGATCAGTTCGAGGGGATCGTCGAGGGCTGGCCGTAGCGGGCGCCGTCGGCGCGCGTCGGGGCACGTCGTGGGAGGCTGTGGACAGGGAGCGTTCTGGGTAGCGTAGGGGGAGCGTCCTGCAGGAACGGCGCGGGGGGACGAATCGGGATCGACTCCCGGCTCAGCAGCAGTACGTGACACCCGGGATCAGCAGCAGTACATGAACGGGTTGACGAGCGTCACGCGGTCCCCGTCATCGAGTTCGGTATCGAACCCGTCGAGCAGTTCGTTGAACCGACCGTTGACGAGGCACCCGGGCGTACGGCCGGGTCTGCTCGCCCTCGGGGTTGTCGACCCATCGGCCCGGGAGCGCGTCGACGTCCGGGAGCCTCGCCCACCCCTCGGTGGAGGCCTCCGCCTCCGTCTCGGCGACGAGCAGATCGGCGACGTCGTGCTCCTCGAGGAACGCCTCGAGGAACTCCCGCAGGGTCGACCCCTCGAAGGTGAACTCGAAGCGGTGCTCGTCGGGCGCGGTGCGGACGTGGCCGGTCGCCTTCACGTCGACCGTGGTCGTCGCGGCGGTGTCCTGGAGTTCCCGGGAGGTCCGCGTGCGCATAGCTACCCCTGTGTCGCCGCCGACCCTGAGGCTCGCCCCGAACACGTTCGCCTCGAGGGATCGGTCTGCCCCCCGCCACCGCCCCCGGCTCCCGGCCCCGCCCGACGCGTCGCCGGCGCGGAACTCCCCGCCGGCGCACGTCAAGAGTTATCCCGGTGGCCCCCGCCCCCGCGGGTATGACAGGCTTCTCCAGCCGCGTCGAGCAGGTCTCCATCTCCGGCATCCGCGAGGTGTTCGAGGCCGCCGGCGAGGACGCGATAAACCTCGGACTCGGCCAGCCGGACTTCCCGACCCCCGACCACGCCCGCGAGGCCGCCGTCGAGGCCATCCACGACGGCCGCACGGACGCGTACACGTCGAACAAGGGCACCCTGGAGCTCCGCGAGGCCATCGCCGAGAAGACGGACCGGGACAACGGCTACTCCCTCGACCCCGAGCACGTCATCGCCACCGCGGGCGGGAGCGAGGCGCTCCACGTCGCCATCGAGGCACACGTCGACAGCGCGGGGCGGAGCCCTGCGGGCAATCGGACGGAGTCCGATGACGCGGGAGAGGAGGTCCTGATCCCCGACCCCGGGTTCGTCTCCTACGAGGCGCTGACCCACCTCGCCGGCGGGACGCCCGTTCCCGTCGACCTCCGCGAGGACCTCACGCTCGACCCGGCGGCCGTCGAGGACGCCATCACCGAGGACACGGCGATGTTCGTCGTCAACTCTCCCGCCAACCCGACGGGCGCGGTCCAGTCCGAGGCGGACGTGCGCGAGTTCGCCCGCATCGCCGGGGAACACGACGTCGTCTGCCTCTCCGACGAGGTGTACGAGCGGATCGTCTTCGACGGCGAACACTACTCTCCCATGCGCTTCGCCGACCCGGACGACGTGATCGTCGTGAACGCCTGCTCGAAGACTTACTCGATGACCGGCTGGCGGCTCGGGTGGGTGGCCTCCTCGAACCGCCGGATCGAGCGGATGCTCCGCGTCCACCAGTACGCCCAGGCCTGTGCCGCCGCCCCGTCGCAGTTCGCCGCGGAGGCCGCCCTCACCGGCCCGCAGGACGTCGTCGACGAGATGGTCGGGGCGTTCGCCGAGCGGCGGGACGTCCTGCTCGACGGCCTCGCGGACATGGGCCTCGAGACGCCCACGCCGAGGGGGGCGTTCTACGCCATGCCCCGCGTCCCGGAGGGGTGGGTCGACGAGGTCATCGACCGGGGCGTCGTCGTGGTCCCCGGCGACGCGTTCGGCAACAACGGCGCCGGCCAGGCCCGTATCTCCTACGCCGTCGACGTCGAGACGCTGAAGGAGGCCATAGCGGTCATGGCCGAGGCGACGCGCGCCGTCGCGTAGCGCGGCGTCCCACCCCGGCGGTCGCCCCCGCACGGACCGCCGGCTCCGACAGCCCCAAGCGCCCGGAACCACTTCTTCGGCTATGGAATCGCTCTCGCCCGACCACGTCCCCGTCTACGACACGCCCGGGTCCGGCCGCGAACTCTGGGAGCGGTGTGCCCGGGACGGCCGCCCCGTGGTCGCCGTCCGCGACGGCGCCCGGGGGTTCGTCGTCCGCTACGACCTCGGGCACCTCGGCGTCGAGCTCTCCCCCCGGGCGCTCCGCGCCCTCCGCGACCGGGTGCTCGCCTACCGCCACGAGGAGCCCGTCCCCGACGCCGTCTCGCAGGTCGAACGGCTCGGCGGCGAGACCGGCCCCTACTCGGGGGAGCTCCACGAGCCGACGCTCGCCGGGGCCCGGACGCTCGCCTCGCACCTCGCCGAGACGGTGTTCGACCGGTCGAACTGGACGCGTTCGACCGAGTGACGCGGCCGGAAGCCCCGGCTCCGGCGTACGTTTATGTTCCGCCGCCCCGAGGTCTCGGTATGGTCACGGTCCGGGGCATCGCACGACACGGCGACGGGTTCGCCGACGTCGTCCGGGCGTTCATCTCCCAGGTCCACCCGGTGTTCATGCTCCCGCCGCTGGCAGCGTCGGCGTTCGGCGCCGTGCTCGCCGGTCGGGTCGAACCCCTGCTCCTCGGCGTCCACCTCCTCGCGGCGTTCGCGGCGCTGTACACCGCCCACGTGAAGGACGGCTACGTGGACTTCCACGTCCGGGGCGAGGACGACGACCACCCCATGACGGCCCGCGGCTGTCGGGTGGCGCTGCTCGCCGCCTCCGCGGTCTTCTTCGCCTGCGCGCTCGCGCTGGGCGCCCTCGTCGGCCCGGTGGCGGCGCTGCTGACCCTTCCCGGGTGGGTCATCGGCTACCTCCACGCCCCGCAGCTCGACCTCGATCCGGTCGGCGCGACGGCCGGCTACCCCACCGGCATCGCGTTCGGGCTCCTCGGGGGCCACTACGTCCAGGCCGAGGCGCTCCCGCCGGTCGTGGTCGCCTTCGCCGCGGTGTTCCTGGCCGTCCTCTCGGGGATCAAGACCATCGACGACGCGAAGGACTACGACTACGACCGCTCCATCGGCAAGCGGACCGTCGCGGTCGTCCTCGGGCCGCGGCGTGCCCGGACCCTCGCCTACGGGCTGATGGCCACCGGGATGGGGACGGTCGTCGCGCTCGCCCTCGTCGGGGTGTTCCCGCCGACCTCCGCGGTGGCCGTCGCCGCGTTCGCCGTCGTCGCCGCGTTCGCCGCCCGGGCCGGCCCCGCGCTCGCGACGAAGCTGCTCATCCGCGGGTCGTACCTCTTCCTCGCCGTGCTGGTCGCCGCGGTCTGGTTCCGGCCGCTGGGGTGACACGGCCGACCGGGACTTTTCACGCATCGCGGCCCACACCCGTCCGTGACCGACTGGTGTGACGACCGCGAGACGGTCCGCGAGCAGTACGCCGAGAGCGACAACCTCGAGGCCCGCATCGCACTCCACCGCGACTACAGCACGGCCGACGTCGGGCTGAACCCCTGGCGGTTCGACCGGATGGCCGAGCGACTCGACCCGGACGCAGCGGTGCTCGGTCTCGGTGCCGGCCCGGGCTACCTCTGGGCGGAGAACGCCCACCGCGTCCCGTGGACCGTCCACGTCACCGACGCCTCGGCCGGGATGGTCGTCGAGGCACAGGGGCACGTCCACGAGGCCGGGGACGGCCTCGACCTCGGGTTCGCCGTCTGCGACGCCGCCTCGCTCCCCTACCGCCCCCGTCGGTTCGACGCCGTCACCGCCAACCACATGCTCTACCACGTCCCCGACCGCCGGCGCGCGCTCCGGGAGATACGCCGCGTCCTCCGGCCCGGCGGGTACCTGTTCGCCACGACGAACGGCGAGGCCCACATGCGGGCGGTGCGCGAGGTCATGGAGGCGGTCCACGGCGAGAGCGCGCGTTCGAGTCGGTCGAACTCGTCCGGTACGACGACGACCTCCGCGGGACCGAGGTCGAGCCGCTCGTGCGCTACGCGCTCTCCCGCGAGGAGTTCGACGGGGACGACGCGCCCGCGATCGCCCGGGCGTTCGCCGAGCGGTTCGACGACGGGACCCTCGAGGTGACGAAGGAGGTCGGGCTGTTCGTCGCCCGGAGGGCCGAGGGGTGATCCGGACCGGCGGGGACGTGTAGCGGGCGCCCGTCCCTCCGTCCCGCGTGTGACCGTCAAACCCCCGGCTCGATTCCTCGCCGCGGCGTTCGGCGGGCTCGCCGCCGGCGGACTCGCCCTCGTGGTCGGGCGGGCCCGCGGGCGGTTCGGGGCCGGCGCGTCGGGTGAACCCGGTATCGCCCCCCTCGGACGTCGTCACCCCGCCGTCGAGACGATCTTGACCACGTCGCCCTCCTCGAGTTCGTGGTCCTCGCCGATCCGCCGGTTCGCGCGGGCGTCGACCGCGTGGAGGTAGCCGTCCCCGATGTCCGAGTGGACGGCGTACGCGAGGTCCTTCGGCGTCGAATCCCGGGGGAGCAGGAACGCGTCCGGGAGGACGTTCCCCTGGCCGTCGGTCCACTTGCTCTCGTTCCCGACCGGGAAGACGGTCACCTGGTCGAGCAGGTCGTACACCGCCTCGTTCAGCGCCGCCTGGACGCCCGTGCCGCCCCAGCGCTCCATCACCTCGCGGACGCGCTCGAGCCCCTCGGCCTGCGCGTCGCTCAGCTCGCCCGTCACCTCGAAGGAGTCATCGCCGGGGTCGTAGTCGACCAGCCCCGCGTTCGCGGCCTGCCGGAGCGCGAGCTCCCCCTCCGCCGTACACGGGACGACGCGCTCGGCGGCCTCGCGGAGCCGTTCGACGTTCCCCTCGGGGGCGACGTCGGCCTTGTTCGCGACGACGACGATGGGTTTCGTTCGCTCGCGGACCGCACGGGCGAGCGCCTCGCGGTCCCCGTCCGCCCACGAGATGGGGTCCTCCGAGTAGTCGAGCGACCGGAGGACCCACGCGACGTCCGCGATGGTCGCGCCGATCCCCGTGAGCAGGTCGGTGAGCGCCTCGTCCATGTCGAACTCCGGCGACCGGGACTGGCGCTCGACCGACTCCCAGTTCCGCTCGATGATCCCCGCGAGCCAGAGGTCCATCTCCTCGGCGACGAACTCGACGTCCCGGACGGGGTCGTAGCTCCCCGCCTCGACCGGCTCGCCCTCGGCGTTCGTCCCCCCGGAGGCGTCGACCACGTTGAGGATGACGTCCGCGTTCGTCAGCGCGTCGAGGAACTGGTTGCCCAGGCCCCGGCCCTCGTGGGCCCCCGGCACCAGCCCCGCGACGTCGACGAGTTCGATCGGGACGTACCGCTTGCCGTCGTGGCAGCGCTCGCTCCCGCAGCGCTCCTCCAGGTCGAGACAGGGGCACTCGGTGCGGACCTGGCTCACCCCCCGGTTGGCGTCGATGGTGGTGAACGGGTAGTTGCCGACCGCCACGTCGGCCAGCGTGGCGGCCTTGTAGAACGTGGATTTGCCGGCGTTGGGCTTGCCGGCGAGGGCGACCGAGCGCATACCTTCCGTACCCCCGACCGGGGGAACTGCCTTTCGGTCCCGCCGGCACGTGCCGGCACTGATCGTGCGCCGACCGACGCCCGGCGGTCGATCGGTCGACGCCGGAGCCGTCACCGGGCGGCCGTCGCGGGGATCGTTCCCGCCGAGCTTGTCCAAAATTTATATATGGAGTGCGCGAACGCGACACATCCGGGCCTCAACCGACATGGGCGACACAGCGGACCCGATACGAGTCCTCCACGTCGACGACGACCCGGCGTTCGTGAAGCTGACCGCGCGGCTCCTGGAACGCGAGGACGACCGGCTCGAGGTCACCGGCATGACCGGCGCCGAAGCCGGGCTCGACGCGTTCGAGGCCGAGCCGTTCGACTGCGTCGTCTCGGACTACGACATGCCCGGCAGGGACGGCCTGGCGTTCCTCGAGGCGATCCGCGAGCGGGACGAGGCGGTGCCGTTCGTCCTGTTCACCGGCGAGGGCAACGAGCGGGTCGCGGGCGAGGCCATCTCGGCGGGCGTCACCGACTACCTCCAGAAGGGGGCCGGCGACGACCAGTACGCCGTCCTCGCGAACCGGGTCACGAACGCGGTCGTGGCCTACCGGGCCCGGCGACGCGCGGCCCGCCAGGAGCGGATCAACACGCTGATCCGCGACGTCAACCGGCGGCTGGTGGACGCCGGCTCGGTCGAGGGGATCGAGCGTGCGGTCTGCGAGACCATCACCGACTCGGAGCCGTACCGGTTCGCGTGGATCGGCGAACCGGACCCGGAGAGCGGCGAGGTGGTCCCCAGGGCCTCGGCCGGCGACGGCGACCAGTACCTCGAGAGAGTGACCGTCTACCACGACGACCGCCCCCGGGGGTGGGGGCCGGTCGGGATGGCGATCCGGACCCGCGAGGCGCAGTCCGTGCGGAACATCCCGGAGGACCCCTCGTTCGAACCGTGGCACGACGTCGCCGCCGAGTTCGGCTTCGAGTCGGTCGTCGTCCTCCCGCTGTTCCGCGGGGAGCTACTCCACGGGATCCTGGCGATCTACGCCGACCACCCCGACGCGTTCACAGACGTCGAGCGGGCCGTGCTCGCCGAACTCGCGGAGACCATCGGACGGGCGTTCGAGGGAGCCCACGTCAGGCGTCGCCTCCGGAACAGGGAGCGGGACGACGTCGACGCGACCGAGCGGCACTACCGGGCCATCGCCGAGAGCCTCCCGAACGGCGCGATCGCCCTCTTCGACACCGACATGTGCTACACCCTCGTCGGGGGGGCGGTGTTCGACGAACTCGACATCTCCCCGGGGGAGATGGAGGGGAGCCCCCTGCGGGAGGTCCACTCCGAACCCTACGCGGAGCGGTACCTCCGGCACTACCGGGCCGCACTGGAGGGCGAACGCCGGAGCTTCGAGTTCGAGTACGGGGATCGAACGTTCCGGGCACACGTCGTCCCGGTCCGCGACGACGCGGGGACGGTCGTCGCCGGCCTCGCGCTGACACAGGACGTCACCGAGAAGCGGGCCCGCGAGCGGGAGCTCGAGCGGCAGAACGAGCGGCTGGAGGCGCTGGCGAGCGTCGTCAGCCACGACCTGCGGAACCCCCTGAGCGTGGCGAGCGGACGGCTCGAGATCGCCGCCGCGGAGTGCGAGAGCGAGCAACTCGACGCGATCGAGCGGGCGCTGGACCGGATGGAGACCCTCATAGGGGACCTCCTGGCGCTGGCCCGGGAGGGCCGGGCGGCGATCGACGTCGAGCCGGTGGCCCTCGCCGAGGTGATGCGGGAGGCCTGGCGCAGCGTCGAGACGGTCGGCGCGAGACGGGTGCTCGAGACCGACCGGGTCGTCAGGGCCGACCGGGGGCGGCTCCAGCAGCTGTTCGAGAACCTCGTGCGGAACAGCGTCGAGCACGGCTCCACGGGCGGTCGGGCGCCCCCCGACGACGTCGCCGAGGGGTTCGACGGTCGACCGTCCGGCGGCGGGGACGCCGTGGAACACGCCGCCGCGAGCGATCCGTCGCCGCTCGACGGGTCGACCGGACACGGCCCGGCCACCACGACCGTCCGGCTCGGCGCCCTCGAGGACGGGTTCTACATCGAGGACGACGGCGCCGGCATCCCCCCGGAGCGGCGCGAGGCGGTGCTGGAGCCGGGGTACTCCACCGATCCCGAGGGGACGGGCTTCGGGCTGAACATCGTCCGCCGTATCGCCGAGGAACACGGCTGGTCGCTGTCGATCACGGAGGGGATCGACGGCGGCGCGCGGTTCGAGGTCACCGGGGTCGAGTTCGAGCGGTAGGGCCGGCCCGGGACTCTCAGCGCGCCAGCAGACGTCGAAGCTCCGCCCCCCGAGCGCGCGGCTCGTCGTCGACGGGGACGCCTCGTGGGTACAGGTCCCCGACCACCCGGTCCCGATCATCGCGTCGGCGAAGGCCCCGATGTCGAGTTTCCCGACGCCCCCGCGTCGGCCCCGTGCCCGACGGTGAACCC
This sequence comes from Halobacteriales archaeon QS_5_70_15, assembly GCA_003022005.1. The sequence goes on along the minus strand of PXRQ01000078.1, from coordinate 43,475 downwards.
CTGCCTGACCGCCATCGACTAAGGGGAGTCGTCCCCGGGGAAAGGAGCTACCGCTGGATCACCGCCCGATACCACGCGCGGACCGTTACGGGGCGCCGGGGCCGCCTCCGGCCACCCGTCACGGCCCCGGCGGGCGGTCGGGGCCGTCGGACGCCTACCGCTCGGCTTCCGCGATGACGTCCTCGAGTCCCCGGTCGCGGTCGGGCGCGCTCTCCCCCTCGGCGGCCTCCCCACCCCCCTCGTCGTCCGGCGAGTCGACGCGGGCGACCGCCGGGGTGAGCGCCGCCCAGTCGGTCGGATCGACGCGCCCGCCGTCGCCGTCGGTCGGATCGGCGCCCGACCCGTCGGCGTCGCCCGGCGCAGTTCCCGCTTCGGCCTCCGCCTCGGCGATGCTCGGGCGCGCGTCGTCCCGTCGGATGGTCACCTCCCCGCGGGCCCGGATGGAGCCGTCGACCTCGGCGTCGTCGTGGAGGTCGAGGTCTTCGCAGGAGATGTCGCCCCGGATCTGCGTGCCGGCCGCGACGGTCACGTCCCCGTTCCGGGTCGTCACGTCGCCGTGGACGACCGTCCTCTCGGCGACGGTCACGTCGCCCTTCGCCCGGAGCGATCCGAAGATCTCGGTATCCCGTCCGACCTCGAGCGACTCCGCCCGGAGGTTGCCGTGGAGCCGGCACTCGCTGCCGACCTCCGCGGGGGTCGAGACGCGCCACGCGTCGTCGCTCACCCGCGCCCCGCGGGGGACGACCACGGGCTCGTGCTCCCCCTCGGCCGACCGCTGGAGCCCCTCGACCACCTCCTCTGCGGCCTCCTCCTCGCCGATCCGTAGCAGCTGGGAGAGGTAGATGAAGAGGAAGACGATGGCCGGCATCGGGTTCCGAATGACGATCCAGCCGTTGGCCTCGAACCCCTCGTCGATGTCGACGTCGTCGCCGATGTCCAGGTCGCCGGAGACCATGAGCTGCCCGCCGACGTGGACCCGCTCGCCGAGGTAGGCGTCCCCGCCCACCAGGACGTTCCCCTCGACGTCGCACCACATGTCCAGCCGGCAGTCGCCGCTGGCCTCGATGTCGCCGCCGAACCGCACCCGCTCGCCCGCGATGACGTTCCGGCCCCGGACGCCGAACCCGACGGCCGTCTGCCCCCCGACGACGACGTCGCCGTCGGTCACCAGGTCGTGCTCCTCCACCGTCGTCCCGTCCGGGATGGCGAGGCGGTCCAGCGGGTCGGAACGGACTGACACATCCGGGCGTATCCCGGACCGGTATTAAACCCACTCGGGGCGTCACGCGGGCGTCAGACGGACGCAAGACGCCGCGTCCCTGAACCGGCCGGCGGGTCGTCGTCGGGAGCGGTCGCCCGTATCAGTCCTCGGAGGTGATCCCGCCGATTTCGGCCTCTATCTCCTCCCGTGTTCCGTCTTCCCTGTCGACGCCGTCGGCCGTGACTGCCTCGGACGCGTCCTCCGGTCCGCCCTCCTCGTCGGGATCCGGGCCCTCCTCCGGGATCTCGGCCTGCCAGCCGCGGACCCGGTCGGCGCTGACCCCCTGGACCTCCGCGGCCAGCGCGTCGGGGTCGGCCGCCCGGAGGTCGGCCAGCGTCCGGATCCCCGCGTTCCCGAGCTTCTCGGCGGTCTTCGCGCCCACGCCGTCGAGGTCCTCGAGGTCGGTGACGCGGTTGCGATCCCGGTACTCCGCGTAGTTGCAGATCGGGCAGCCGAGCTCCCAGGGGTCGTCCCCGTCGGTGTGGACCGCGAGCTCGGGGAGGTCGTGGTCCTCGCACCGGGTGTCGGTGACCTCGATCTCGCCCCGCCGGGGGAGCGGCAGCGAGTACTCGCAGTCGGGGTAGCGCGTACAGCCGACGAGCCGGCCGCCCGCGCGGGTCCGCTTGATGGCGAGTTCGCCGCCCTCGTCGTGACCGCACTCGGGACACTCGCCGATGACGACGTCCTCCTCGTCGTCGGCCCGTGCGGTCTCGCACATCGGACAGCCGTGGACGAACGTCGACCGCCCGGCGAGCATCTTTACGTGCTTCAGGTCGTGCTCCTCGCAGGTCTCGTCTATGGTGGTCGGCTCCCCGTTCGAGGGCAACGGCAGGGTGAATTCGCAGTCCGGGTAGCCGTCACAGCCGACGAAGTACGACCCCTGCCTCGAGCGCCGGACGAGCAGTCGCTCGCCACACTCCGGACACGGCCCGAGCACGCTGTCCTCCTTGAGCGCCTCGCGGATGTGTTCGCCGACGGCCTCCCGGGAGTCGTGGAGCTCCTCGAAGATCTCCAGGAGCATCTCGCGGGACTCCTCGGTCACCTCGTCGAGGGTCTTCTCCCCCTCCGCGATGGCGGTCATGTCCGCCTCCAGTCGGGCGGTCATCCCCTCGTCGACGACGTGTTCGGCGAACGCCTCGGCGGCCTCGACGACGGCCATCGCCAGCCCGGTGGGCCGGGGCGGGTCGCCCTCGATGTACCCCCGGTCGTAGAGCTTCTGGAGCGTGCCGTGGCGGGTGGCCTTGGTTCCGATCCCGATACGTTCCATTTCCTCGATGAGTCTGGACTGACCGCGCCGGCGCGGCGGCTGGGTCTGTTTCGCCTCGAGGCGCACCTCCGAGACGGCCAGCTCCTCGCCCTCCTCGACGTCGGGGACGTGGCTCTCGCTGGCCGAGCCGTACGGGTAGACCGCGTGGTAGCCCGGTTCGAGGCGGCGCTTGCCGTTGGCCTTCAGCGAGCACCCGTTGGCCTCCGCGACGACCCGCAGGTGTTCCCAGACCGCCGGCTCGGCGACCGTGGCGAGGAACCGCCGCACCACGAGCTCGTAGGCCTTCCACTCGTCCTCGGAGAGCTCCTGTCGGGCAGGGATCTCCCCGGTCGGGTGGATCGGCGGGTGATCGGTCGTCTCCGTCTCCCCGCGGGTCGGCTCGATCTCATCGCGGTCGAGCAGCGACGCGGCGTCCTCGCAGAACGCCCCCGTATCGGCGAACGTCTCGAGCAGTTCTCGGGGGTCGGTGTCCTCCGGGTATACCGTGTTGTCCGTCCGCGGGTAGGTGATGTAGCCCGCTGTGTAGAGGTCCTCGGCGATGCTCATCGCCTTCTGTGCGGAGAGGCCGACACCCCCGGCGGCGCGGATGAACTGGGTCGTGTTGAACGGGGCGGGCGGGTCGTCGGTCCGTCGGCGCCGCCGGACGGAGGTGACCGCCGCTGAGTCCGCTCCCGCGAGCCGCTCGTGGGCCTCGTTCGCCGCGGACTCCGCCCGGACCCGCTCGTTCTCGGTCCCGTCCTCGCGGTAGAAGTACTGCGCCTCGAAGCCCTCGCCCCCTTTCTCTAGGTCGGCGAACAGCTCCCAGTAGTCCTCGGGGTCGAACGCCTCGATCTCCCGCTCGCGGTCGACGATGAGCTTGAGCGTGGGTGACTGCACCCGACCGACGGAGACGAAGTCGTTGCCGAGCTGTCCGGCCGACAGCGAGAGGAACCGCGTCAGCGCCGCCCCCCAGAGCAGGTCGATCACCTGGCGGGCCTCGCCCGCGGCGGCGAGGTCGAAGTCCAGGTCGTCCGGGTTCGCGAACGCCCCGGTCACCTCCCGCTCGGTGATCGAGGAGAACCGGACCCGCTCGATGGGGACGTCCGCCACCTCCGTTATGAGCTCGTGGGCCTCCTTACCGATGAGCTCGCCCTCCCGGTCGTAGTCGGTGGCGATGACCGCCGCGTCGGCCTCGCGGGCGAGGTCCTGGAGGGTGCGAACGATGTTCTCCTTGGTCGGTCGCTTGGTGACGTCCGCGGAGACCAGTTCGACGGGTTCGACGTCCCGCCAGTCGTCGTACTCCGGGGGGAAGTCGACGCCGACGACGTGGCCCGAGAGCCCGATACAGCGCCTGTCACCCCAGCGATAGACGTTGACGCCGTTCTGTCGGTCGGTCCCGCAGCTCCCGTCGCTCAGTATCTCCGAGATCCGCCGTGCGGCGTTGTCCTTCTCGGTCACGACGAGGTCCACGCGTACCCACCTCCGTTGTCTCTCATTGCCAGCGGCTATGTCACACCCGTTGCTAAGCCTTTCGGGCGAGACGGCATGAAACCGCCGGACAGCGAAGGCGTGCGCGCTTTCGCGTGGACGGGCGCGCACACGGGGGTGGCACGGGCGGAGTCCCCGGAGGCGTCCCACCGGACACGGAACGAGGGTCCTGGAGGCGTTCCCCACGGACGTTCGATGACCCGTACGGTCGCCTCGTCGCACGGTCCGACCGGTCCCGCAGGTTCAAGTACCGACCCGCGACCGGACCCACCGTGATCTGACCGCCGCGGCACGGGGGAACGCGGTCGTGCGGGCCGTCCCGGTGCCGGCCTCGCAGCCCGCCTGTCAGCCCCCCATCACCGTTCCGACGCTGGGGAACACGACCTGGCGCACCCCGCGCCGACCCCGTACGACATCGCTCCCCCGACGTCGGTCCCCGGTTTCAGGTTCCAGTCGGCACCCGACCCCGGTCCGCCGGGCCCTCACCGTCCGACAGCGACGACAGGGTTAATCTAGGGCCCCGAGCAGGTGACGCATGGAAGACGGGATCGACGTGCTCGAATCTCTCGGGGATGGCAAGCGGGTGCTCTGTGTCGGCCCCCCGATGACCGGCAAGCGCGAGTTCCTCGTAAACCTCGTGCGTGGCGCCGCACCGCTCGACCGCGAGGCGCTGGTCGTCTCGACCGACGCGTCGGCGTCGACCCTGCTCGACCGGTATCCGGGCTCGTTCAACCCCGGCCACGCCGGCATCGTCGACTGTACCGGGACGGACCTGCCAGACCGCGATCCGGTGCTCGAGTCGGTTCCTTCGCCGGCCGACCTGACCGGCGTCGCGGTGGCCGTCTCGAAGGCACTGGAACGCATCGGCGACCGATCCGGAGGGCTCCACCGACCGCTCATCGGTATCGACTCCCTGGCGACGCTGTCCATCTACACCGACTTCGACCGCCTGTTCCGGTTCCTCCACAGCCTCGGGGGACAGGCCGTCGATCGCGGCGGGCTGTTCCTCGCCACCCTGGACAGCGACGGGCTCGACCCGCAGTCGACGGCGCGGCTCCGGTCGACCGCCGACGGGCGCATCGAGTTCCGGAACCGAAACGAGTTCCGGTTCGTCGGCGTGGGCGACACCGAGAGAGGATGGGTGGAATCGACGCCGAACGGCTCGGTCGAGGTCGACCTCGGGACGGCCGCCACCGACGACGACGCCGACAGGACGTCCGGGGCGCCCGACGCGTCGACGGCCCCTAGAGTCGGGGCGTCGCAGGGGAGTTCGCTCGCGGCGTTCATCGAGCGGACGCTGGCCGGTGGCCCGACGCTCACGCTCTGCAACGTCGACGACGGGCACGACACGGGCGCCGTCGAGTCGCACTTCGCCCGGCTGAACGTCGCCGTCCGTCCGACATCTCTGGACGTCGAGGCGCCGCGGAACCTGGCGCTGCTCCACGACGGCGACGACCTGCTGGCCGCCTCGCCTATCGAGGCCGTCTCGTCGGCGCTGGACGCCGCCGATCCGGAGACGGACCCCGTGTCGGTGCTCGAAGCGGCTCCGCAGAAGCTGTTCGCGAGCCGCGCTGTGGACCGGCGGACCCTCCTCGGGATCAGCCGGACCATCGAGCGGCTCGCCGTCGGGGACGACGGGGGCGACCTCCACGCGGGGTTCCAGTCGCTCTCGAACCTCCTGGAGGACCCTGAGACCATGTCGGTCTACGAGCGGCTCAACGAGACGGGTGTGACGGTCCATCTCTACGGCGTCGCCGACGCCGACCTCCCGGGCTGGGATGGGCTGACCGCCCACGGCCTGCCCGAGCCGGAACTCGAGGACGCGTGGTTCCTCGTCTACGAGCCCCCGGAGGACGATACCGACCGCGGCGGGACGCTCGTCACCCTCGAGGACGACCAGGGCGTCTACCGCGGGTTCTGGAGCTACGACCCCGAGGTGGTGGCGTCGACCCGATCGTTCGTCGAATCGACGTACCTCCCGTGAGCTACGGCCGCTCGAGCATCGCCATCACGCCGCCACCGCCGCCGACGCTCATGCCGACGAACCCCCGGGCGAGGTCCTCGGGCTCGAGTTCGTGCAGCAGCGAGGCGGCGATCATCCCGCCCGACGCGCCGATGGGGTGGCCGTAGGCCACCGCGCCGCCGCGGGTGTTCAGCCGCTCGTGTGGCACCCCCACCCGGTCCATCACGTGGATCATCTGTGCGGCGAACGCCTCGTTCACCTCGAACCGGTCGACGTCCTCGACCACGAGGTCGTTCGCCTCCAGCGACGTGTCCCCCCTGGGTCCCTCGTCGGTGTCCACGACGCCGTCGGGCGTCTCGACGGGGACGATCTCGTCGTCGAACAGCCCCTCCTCGGTCGCCCGGGCGGCCCGCCGGTTCGACTCGAGGGCGTACCCGTCCTGCCGCTCCCGGGTGATCCCCTCGCGCTCGACGAGCGCCTCGGTCACCTCGCCCGTGTGGGCGTCGTAGGGGACGTCCCAGAGCGCGTCGTAGATCATCGTGTCCCGGAACGTGGTGTTGCCGTACCGGCGACCCTTCCGGTAGTCGGGGACGGCGTACGGGCTGTTCGTCATCGACACCATCCCGCCCGCGATGGCGAACTCGCCCCGCCCGCGATGGCGAACTCGCCCCGCCCGCGGCGAGGTGGTCGTGGGCGTTCATGAGGGCCCGAACGCCTCGTCCACCGTCGTCACCGGTACCTCCTTCGGGAGCCGCGAGGCGTACGTCGCCTGCCGGCCGGGGACCTGGCCGACCGCCGCATGGATGGCGTGCCCGACCGTGACGTGATCGACCGCCGCGGGGTCGAGGTCGACCCGGTCGAGCAGGCCGTCCAGCGCTGCCCGGCCGAGGTCCACCGCGCCCGGATCGGCGAGCCCGCCGAGGAGCGCGCCGTATGCGGTCCGTGCACCGTCTATGACCACGATTCTCGGTCATGCGTCCCGACGGACGTTGCCGAGCCACGTAACGCTGTGTCGGGACGGCGGCGCTGTAGCGCGCTCGGAGGCGGGCATCCCCGCATCCGGTCGGATCGACGGGTCGCCCCGGCAGGACGGCCCCGGCGCGCCCGCTCAGAGTTTCACGTACCCGTAGCCCTCCTCCTGTAGCCGGGCGAGCTCGCCGACCCCGGAGGCCGCCACCTCGACCCCGTCGAGGAGCGCCCCGGGCGCGAAGCCGACGCGCTCGACGGAGTTCCGGCAGGCGACGAACCTGACGCCGCGGCTCTGGAGCGCCCTGACCCGGTCGGCGTTCGGGTTCTCGGTGAGCATCCGCACGCCGGCGGCGTTCGCCACCACCGCGACCCGGGCGTCCTCGACCGTCGAGTCGGCGAGCAGGTTCGAGACGCTGAGCAGGGCGCGCCGGTGTGTCTCGACCGACCCGTCCGTGACGTGGAAGACCGTCCGCATCGTCACCGGCTTCTCGGGGGCCCGTCTATACCCTTCGCACGCTTCGCTGCTCGACAGCCGTCGCTCGGGCGGTCGTCCTCGCTCTCCGGACTGGAGTTCACTCGCCGAGCGCCTCGCGGAGCCGCTCGACGTGTCCGTCGACGACCCGGAGCGTCGCGTCCGCGTCGGCGTAGCCCGACTCGTACTCGTCCATCGCGGCGTCGTAGCCGCGGAGGAACCGCTCGACCGCCGCCTCGGTGTCTCTCATGGTCGGGAGGAGTCGCGGGCGACACTTGAGGCTCCGGGGTCGGGCGCGTCGGGGGACCGAGGGGACCGGGCGAGCGCAGCGGGACGGGACGACGCCTCAGAGGCTGTTCCGGATCCGCTCGAAGAAGCCCTGCTCGACCTCGACCTCCTCGCCGCCGGCCTCGGCGAACCGCTTGAGCGCCTCCCGCTGCTCCTCGTTCGGTTCCGTGGGGGTGACGACCTGCACCTGGACGTAGAGGTCGCCGCGGCCGCGGCGCTGGAGCCGGGGCATCCCCTTGCCCTGGAGCCTGAGCACCTCCCCAGACTGGGTACCGGGGTCGATGTCGGTCTTCACTGGGCCGTCCAGCGTCGGGACCTCGACGGTGTCGCCGAAAACCGCCTGCGGGAACGACAGCCCCAGCCGGTAGTAGAGGTCGTCGCCCTCGCGGTCGAACTCCTCGTGCTCGCGGACGTCGATTTCGACGAGGAGGTCGCCGTTCGGCCCCCGGTTCTCCCCCGGCGCCCCCTCCCCGTCCATCCGGAGGGTCTGTCCGTCCTGGATCCCGGCGGGCACCTCGACCTGGAGGGTGGACTCCGAGCGGACCTGGCCGTCCCCCCGGCAGGTCGAACACGTCTCGGAGTAGAGGGTCCCCTCCCCCTCGCACCGCGTGCAGGTCTGGGTCTGCTGGACCCGGCCGAGCGGGCTCTGTCGGACCGTCGTCTGCTGACCCTGACCGTTACACTGCGGACAGGTCTCGGCCTCGGCTTCCGGTGGATGGCCCTCCCCGTCGCACTCCGGACACCGCTCGGGCCGGGTGATGGTCATCTGCTTGGTCGTCCCCGAGAACGCCTCCTCCAGGGTGACCTCGAGGGTCGTCCGGAGGTCCGCACCCTGGCGCGGTCGGTTCCGGTCGCCTCCGCCGCCCCGGCCACCGCCGAAGAACTGCTCGAAGATGTCGTTCATGTCCCCGAACGGGCCGCCGGCGCCGCCCATGCCGCCGAACGGGTCGCCGCCCGCGCCCCCGGGACCGCCGTCATCGAACCCCCCGCGCTTCTCGGCCTGCTCGAAGCGCTCGTGGCCCATCCGGTCGTACGCCTGACGCTTCTCCTCGTCGGTGAGAACCTCCTTGGCCTTCTTGACCCGCTTGAACTTCTCCTCGGCGTCGGGGTCGTCGCTCACGTCCGGGTGGTACTCCGCCGCCTTCTTCCGGTAGGCCCGCTTTATCTCGTCCTCGCTCGCGTCCTGCGAGACGCCGAGCACCTCGTAGAAGTCCTCGCTCATTCGTTGTCGGGGATAGTCGACTGACCCACTTCAAAAGAACGGGTCGAACACGCCGCGTGTCACGCGCGCTACCAAAGCGCGTTTCAGGGAACGCTCTTGTGCTCGCACACACAGCCTGCGGGTATGTCACGGGCCGCCGACTACGTGCCAGTCGCCGACGTCGAGGACCTGCGCGAGCGGGGACAGGCCGTCGTCAGCGAGGACGGACGGGCCATAGCCCTCTTCCACCACGACGGCGAGGTGTACGCCGTCGACAACCGCTGTCCGCACATGGGGTTCCCGCTCACCCGGGGCTCCGTCGAGGACGGCGTCCTCACCTGTCACTGGCACCACGCCCGCTTCGAACTCGAGGAGGGCGACACGTTCGACATCTGGGCCGACGACGTCCGGACGTTCCCAACTGAGGTACGCGACGGGCAGGTCTACCTCGATCCCGACCCCGAGCCGGACGTCCCCCCGTCGACCCACTGGCGGAACCGGCTCGCCGACGGCCTCCAGGAGAACCTCTCGCTCGTGATGGCCAAGGCCGTCATCGGCCTGGACGACAAAGGGGACGGCGAGGCGCGAAGCGCCTCGGAGCGAGCGAGCGGTGAGCGTAGCGAGCCGCGAGACGGGTTCCACACGCCCGTCGAGACGGCGGTGAACTTCGGGACGAAGTACCGCGACATGGGCTGGGGCCGCGGGCTCACGACGCTCGGCTGCATGGCGAACCTCCACGCGGACGTCGGTGGCCGGGACAAGCGCCGCGCGATGTTCATGGGCGTCCGCGAGGTGGCCGACGAGTGCGCCGGCGAACCGCCGCGGTTCCAGCAGTACGGCTTCGAGAACCGCGACGTGTCGAAGGGGCGGCTCAAGCGGTGGTTCCGGGAGAACTGCGAGGTGCGGGACGCCAACGGCGCCGAACGGGTCCTGCTCACCGCCATCGCCAACCTCGATCCAGAGGACGTCGCGGAGATCCTGTTCGCCGCGGCGACGGACCACCTCTACATGAACGCCTCGCACACGCTGGACTTCATCAACACCGCGTTCGAGACGCTGGACCACGTCGGGTACGAGGAACACGCCGACGCGGTGCTGGCGTCGGTCGTTCCGCAACTGACGGGGGCGACCCGGATGGAGGAGCAGTCCGCCTGGCGCAACCCCATCGACATCGCCGACCTGGTGTTCGACGCCCACGACCGCCTCCCGGACCTCGTCGCCGCGGGCGAGGGACGGACCTGGGAGCGGCCGGAGGGGTTCGTCGAGACGATCATGGGCGAGGACCCCGAGGCGATACTCGACGCGCTCACGGGTGCCATCCGGGAGGGGGCGACCCGCGAGCAACTGGCGGATGCCGTCGCCCGCGCCGCCACCCGGCGGGTCGCGTACTTCGCCACCAACAACGAGTTCGGCGACTGGGACACCGTCCACCACACGTTCACCTACGCGAACGCCGTCCACCGGGCGACCCGCCGGACGGACGCCGTGGAGCTCTACCGGGCCTGCTTCGACGGCGCGATGTCGGTCTACCTCGACCGATTTCTCAACAGCCCGCGGGCGCCGCTCCCCTCCCCGGGCGACTCGGACACGACCCGGGACCCGGCCGAGATACGCGAGGACCTGCTCTCCTGTTTCGACGAGCAGGGCGAGGTGAACCGCGCAGCCCGCCTCGTTCACGAGCACTTCGACGCCGGCGGCGACCCCGCCGACCTCGAGCGGACGATGGGACGGGGACTCCTCCGCGAGGACGCCGACTTCCACACGCTCCAGAACGTCGAGGCCGGGTTCCGCCGGTTCGAGGCCGTCGAGGGGCAGGCGGCGAGGCGGATGGCGCTCGTCGCACCCGCCCGCTACATGGCCGCGCACTTCCCCACCCGGCGCGAGGCCGAGCAGACCTTCTCCATCGCCACCCGCCTCCACCGCGGCGAGCGACTCCACGAGGTGGAGTAGCCGCGGATCCCTCCTGTCGATCTACCGGATCCCCCGGTCGGGCGTGTCGTCCTTTCGCTCGCGCCCCGAGTTCGAACCGCCATGCCCCGAACGGTGACCGGGAGACCCGAGGCCTCGCCGCGGCCGGACATGAGCCTCATCGTGTACGTCGTCGCCGCCGGGTCGCTGCTGGTGCCGCTACCGGTGCTCCCGGTCGTGGCGCCGGTACGGCTCTACGACCGCATCCGCCCGACGGATCCGGAGGGCGAGGACGTGGACGTGGAGCACGAGCCCCCGGCGACCGAACCGCCGGAGGGCGCGAGCATGGCCTGATACGGGTCGCCGTCGTCCGTATCGGGGGTCGGCCCCCAGGGGTCGACCCGGTGACTCGTTCGATGCCCGCCGCTTCCCGGGAGCCGCCCTTCCGACGGACCTCGGAGACGAGCGTCAGCGGACGGGACGACACCCGGAGGACCACATCCTGGTCCGGGGTCCTCGCGGTGACGGCGAACCGACGGCGGCCGGTGGGGACCGATCGCTCCGGGGGACCGGAGGGGAGCAGCGACCTCGGCGACTCGTGTTCGCGGTTCCCGGCAGCCGCCGTTCGGGGTTCCGAGACACTCCCTTCGGTCGCGTCGCTCTCCCCGGGGCCGTGCTACTGCTCGCGGCTCGGCGCTTCGCTTCTCCCCGCTCGCCCGCAGGTGGCCCTCGCTACGCTCGGGCGATCCTACTCCTCGTCGTCCTCGTCGTCCTCGTCGTCCTCGTCGACGTCCTCGAAGTCGGCGTCGACGAAGTCCTCGCCGTCGCCGTCCGCGGCACCCGCACCGGGACCGGCACCGGCATCCGGCCCCGCGCCGGCACCGGGCCCGGCGCCGCCCATGCCGGCCCCGCCGGCGGCCTGCTGCTGGGCCTGCTGCTGGTACACCTGCTTGCCGATCTCCTGGAGCTCCGTCGAGAGCGTCTCGGTGACCTCCTCGTAGTCCTCCTTGGTGGCGTCGTCGTCCTCGAGGACCTCCTCGACGTCCTCGACGGCGGCCTCGATCCCCTCGCGGAGGTCGTCGTCGATGTTCTCCTCGTTCTCCTCTAGAAGCGTCTCGGCGCGCTGGACGGCCGATTCGGCCTCGTTGCGGGCCTCGATGCGCTCGCGGCGGCGCTGGTCCTCCTCGGCGTGCTCCTCGGCCTCCTCCTGCATCCGCTCGATCTGCTCGTCCGAGAGGCCGGCGCCGCCCTCGATGGTGATGTCCTCGCGGTTCCCGCTCCCCTTGTCCTCGGCCTCGACGTTGACGATGCCGTTCTCGTCGATGTTGAACGTCACCTCGATCTGGGGGGTTCCGGCGGGCGCGGGCGGGATGCCGGCGAGCTGGAACTCGCCCAGGAGCTCGTTCTCCTCGGCGATCTCGCGCTCGCCCTGGAACACCCGCACCTGGACCTGGGTCTGGTTGTCCGCGGCGGTGGTGAACACCTTCGACTCCTCGGTCGGGATGGTGGTGTTCTTCTCGATGAGCCGCTCGAACAGCCCGCCTTTGACCTCGATGCCGAGCGAGAGCGGGGTGACGTCGAGCAGGACGATGTCGTCGACGTCGCCCGAGAGCACGCCGCCCTGGATGGCCGCGCCGAGCGCGACCGCCTCGTCGGGGTTGACGGACTTGCGGGGCTCCTGGCCGGTGAGCTCCTCGACCTGCTCGCGGACCTGCGGCATCCGGGTCGAGCCACCGACGAGGAGCACCTCGTCGATGTCCGACTTCGAGTAGCCGGCGTCCTCGAGGGCCTGCTCGGTCGGACCGACGGTCCGCTCGAGGAGGTCGCTCGTGAGCGCCTCGAACTTCGCCCGCGAGAGCGTCGCCTCGAGGTCCTTCGGGCCGTCGTCGTCGGCCGCGATGAACGGGAGCGTGATGGTCGCCTCCTTGCGGTTGGAGAGTTCGACCTTCGCCTCCTCGGCGGCGTCGTTGAGCCGCTGGAGCGCCTGGCGGTCCTCGCGGAGGTCGACCCCGTGCTCGGCCTCGAAGTCGTCGGCCAGCCAGTCGATGATCGCCCGGTCCCAGTCGTCGCCCCCGAGGTCGTTGTCGCCGTTCGTGGCGACGACCTCGTAGACCCCTCCGCCGAGGTCGAGAATGGAGACGTCGAAGGTGCCCCCGCCGAGGTCGTAGACGAGAACGGTCTGGTCCGAATCGTCGTCGAGGCCGTACGCCATCGACGCCGCGGTTGGCTCGTTGATGATGCGCTCGACGTCGAAGCCGGCGATCTCGCCGGCGTCCTTCGTCGCCTGGCGCTGGCTGTCCGAGAAGTACGCCGGAACCGTGATGACGGCCTTCTCGACCTCGTCGCCGAGGTACTCCTCGGCGTCCCGCTTGATCTTCTGGAGGATCATCGCCGAGATCTGCTCCGGCGTGTACTCCTCGTCCTCGTCGCCGGACTGCGTCCGGCTGCCCGAGGCGTCCGCGGACGCCTCGCTGATCTCGACCGTGTAGTCCTCCTCGCCCATGTGGCGCTTGATCGACTGGACGGTCCGCTCGGGGTTCTGGACGGCCTGGTTCTTCGCCGGCTTCCCGACGAGCCGCTCGCCGTCGTCGGTGAACGCGACCACGGAGGGCGTCGTACGGTCGCCCTCGGCGTTCGAGATGATCTCGGGATCGCCACCCTCCATCACCGCGAACGCGGAGTTGGTGGTTCCGAGGTCGATACCGAGGATCTTGTTGCTCGCCATTGTTGTCGACGAGTAGCCGCTTGTGCCCGTTAAAGATTACTAGATGGTCCGAGACGGAGCCGAACGGCTCCTCCGCTCCGTCGTGCGGTTTCCGCGATCGCCGAGCGGTCGCCGCCGGGAGTTTTATACTGAACCGCCCGCGGACCGCTGCGCCCGGCGACTACTCGGTCCGAAACCGCTCGCCCGCGGACCGATCGGTCACTCCTCGCTCGACTCGGCGACGGTGACCTGTGCCGGGCGGAGCACCCGGTCGGCCATCTCGTAGCCCTGGCGGTGGACGTCGTCGACGGTCCCCTCGGGCTGCTCGGAGTCGACGCGCATCAGGACCTCGTGGCGCTCCGGGTCGACGTCCTCGCCGGGCTCCGGATCGATGGTCCGGACCTCCTCGGCGTCGAGCACCCGGTCGAACTGGTCGAGGGTCTTCTCCAGCCCCGGCCGGAGGTCCGCCCCCTCGTCCTGGTCGAGCGCCCGGACCAGGTTGTCGCGGACGTCGAGCAGCCGCTCGACGAGGTCCTCCGTCGCGTGCTTGCGCTGTCGCTCCTGCTTGCGCTCCATCCGCTTCTTGAAGTTCTGGAAGTCCGCCTGCTTGCGCTTGAGCCTCGACTCCAGTTCCTCGACTTCCGCTTCGGCCTCGGCCGTTCGCTCCTCTGCCTCCTGGGCCCGCTCGCGGAGCGCGGCGATCTCTCGGGCGAGTTCCTCGGGATCCGCGTCGGCGACCCGCTCGCGGAGTTCCCCGTCCGTCCCGGCGTCGGCGCCGTCGGCCCCGCCCGTTCCGTCAGTCGTATCCCCTCGGGCGCCCTCGTCCGGCGCTTCCGGAGCGGCACCGTCAGTCGACGGGTCGCCCTCCGCGGCGGTGCCGTCGGGCGTTTCCCCGTCGGCACTCCCGTTCTCGCTCATACACGTATCGAGGGGCCGCGGCGCGTATAAGGGTTGAGAAACGGATCGCGGACCGAACCCCGACGGGGCCCGGACCAGACCGCGGACGGGGGGTTCAAGCCCCGCCGACCCCGACGTCCGGACGTGACCGACGCGCCCGTCCGGCTGACGTTCGAGGAGGGAACCGTCCGGGTGGAGGGCCCCCGCGAGGTCCTCGAGGACCTGCCGGGCGTCGAGTACGACCCCCGGACGGAGACAGGCCGGGCCCCCGGATTCCGGTACGCCGCGCTCCGCGAGGCGCTCACCGAACGCGGCGTCGCCGTCGAGGACCGCGTGCTCTCGCTCCCGGACCTCCCGGCGCTCGCCTCCGACTACGAGCTCCGCGAGTACCAGGGGGACGCGCTGGCGGCGTGGCGCGACGCCGGCGACCGCGGCGCCCTCGAACTCCCGACGGGCAGCGGGAAGACCGTGATCGCGCTGAAGGCCGTCGAGGCGCTCTCGACACCGACGCTGGTGGTCGTCCCGACGATCGACCTGCTCGACCAGTGGGAGCGGGAACTGGGGACCGAGTTCGACGTCCCGGTCGGACGGCTCGGCGGCGGCGAGCAGCGGGTCGAAGCGCTCACCGTCTCCACGTACGACTCGGCGTACCTCCGGGCGGACGAACTCGGCGACCGGTTCGGGCTGGTCGCCTTCGACGAGGTCCACCACCTCGGCGGCGAGGGCTACCGCGACATCGGGCGGCTGCTCGCGGCGCCCGCCCGGCTCGGACTGACGGCGACGTTCGAGCGACCCGACGGCGCCCACGAGGTGATCGAGGAGCTCGTGGGCCCGGTCGTCCACCGGCTCTCCGCGGAGGAGCTGGCCGGCGACCACCTCGCGGCGTTCGACATCAAGCGGATCGAGGTGTCGCTCACCCCGGAGGAGCGCGAGCGCTACGAGGAACACCAGGGGACGTTCACCGACTACCTCGCGGGGTCCGGTATTCAGATGCGCTCGGGGAGCGACTACCGCGAGATCATCAAGCGCTCGGGGAACGACCCCCGGGCGCGGGAGGCGCTCCTGGCGAAACAGCGCGCGCGGGAGGTGATGATGAACGCCGAGCGGAAGGTCGAGGAGCTCGCCGCTGTACTGGACCGCCACCGCGGGGACCGCGTGATCGTCTTCACCGCCCACACCGACCTCGTCTACCGGCTCTCCGAGCGGTTCCTGATCCCCGCGATCACCCACGAGACGTCCGCGAGCGAGCGGCGTCGCATCCTGGAGCGGTTTCGGGACGGGCGCTACTCCCGGATCGTCGCGGCGAACGTGCTCGACGAGGGAGTGGACGTCCCGGACGCGAACGTCGCGGTCGTCCTCTCGGGGAGCGGCTCGGAACGGGAGTTCACACAACGGCTGGGTCGGGTCCTGCGGCCCAAAGAGGACGGCGGCCGGGCGGTTCTCTACGAACTCGTCACGGAGGAGACGGCCGAGGAGCGGGTGGCACAGCGACGGCGGGGGTGACGAGCGAACGACCGCGGCGGAGGGTCGGGGACTCGCGGTCCCGGCGATCGACCACTCGGGGTTCCAGTGGTGGTTCCTGCCGCCCTCAGCCCGCGGGGGGTTCGACCGCACCTAACTGTTCGAAGGCTCCGAGGGCGTCGGCCTGCGCCCACATCCCGGTGAGGGATGATCTCTATCGCACAAAAACTCGTCCCCGGCGCTCGCTCTCGTCCCCGATCGACAGCCCGAACAGCGAGCGATCGGTCGCCTCACCGATCGCAGCGCGGGCTTCGAGGAGCTCTCGCCCGTGTAGGGCCTCCCGTCGGTGACGGCCGGCACGAGCAGGACGGGACGGTCGGTCCCGGCGTCGCCCGGACACCCGGCGAGCAGCCACGGGAGCCCGGTCGCACGGGCCCCGAGGTAAGCACGGCGGCGCCGGTCCGTGCGGATCGAGACATCCGGGATTCGACTATCCGCCCGTCCGGGTGGCAGGGTCGCGTCGATGCCAGCGCCGAGCGCACGATCCGGTCCGCAGTGGTATCCGGTCCCGGGACGCCGATTCGGGCGGGTCGGGACCCGTTCTACGGGTCCTCCTCGTAGAGCGCCGAGAGGAGGTTGTCCTGGGCCGCCCTGACGTGCTGTGAGAACGTCGCCGGTCGGATGCCGAGCTCCGCGGCGAGCTCCTCGCCGGTGGTCTCACGCGGGCGCTCGAAGTAGCCGGCATCGTAGGCCGTCTCGAGGACTTCGCGCTGCCGGTCAGTGAGCCGGTCCTCCGGCGACCACCGGTGGGTGCCCCCGGCGAACGGGACGACCGGCCGGTCCGACCGCCGCTTGGCCACCAGCTCCGCGGTCGGGTGTTCCTCGAGGAACGGCTCGACCACGTCGGTGACATCGGGCTCCGCGGGGAGTCGGCAGACGATCCGACCCGCCCCGTCCGTGCTGGTCACCGCCGTGGGAACGCCACCGCGCTCGGCGAGGGAGAGAACCGGACAGCCCCCCTCCACGACGAACTCGAACAGCCCTCCCGTGTCACCTTCGGCGAGGAGCCGCGGCTCGACGCCGTCGCTAGCCTCCGCGATGCGGAGGACCCGGTCGGCCTGCGCGTCGGACACGCTGAAGAACTCCGCGTATCGACCCCCCTCCCGCGGGAGCGCCCCCTCGAGTTCGAACCGGCAGCCGACCTCGGAGGAAGCGCGAACGAACGAGTAGTACGGGTCGGTCAGTTCGAACTCCACCTCGACCGACCGGTCGGGAGTCGGCGTGATCGAACCCATCTCCACGTCTGTATTCCATACTTCCGAACAAAAGTGTGTTGCACAATACCGATACTCACGGCCAGTCAGGGAGTCGGCTCCGTGCCTCGTGGCGTACAGTCCCCCGAATCGGGTACCGTCCTCGAACGCCGGCGTCGGGGCTAGTGACTGTGGTACTGCTTCTTTGCCCGACGAGGACGTACGCATTTATGGCGTGTCGGCCGCGGGACCCGTACGCCGTGAGCTCACTCGGGACCCGCCCGCTCGGACTCTCCGACCCCGGCCGGAACACGCCCCGTCCCCTGCTCTCCCCCCTCCCCCGGGGACGGTCCCCACACCCCCCGCGAGCCACTCGGGAGGGATGCGATGTGAAAGCGGGAACTCGTCCACCTTCACGCGCTGTGCTCGCAGGTACGTCGGTACGTCGAGCGCCGGTACGACGTTCCGGATGGCGCGTTCGACCGCTACGATCGGGTGGGCGTCTCCCCGGCGGCGATCCACCGGAGGAAGGACCCCCACGAGGACGCGCTCGGTCGACTCCTGCCGGATCTCCGGGCGGCGCTCGCGACCCACGTCGAGGGGCCGTCCGGGCCGTCCCCGGATCCGGCGTCGTCCACGGACCCGGCGTCGTCCACGGATCCGGCGTCGTCCACGGACCCGGCGTGGTCCGCGGGGACGGCGGAGTCCGGCCGTTGGCCCTCGCGCGAGGACGCGATCGACCGCGGGGAGCGACCCGTCGACCACACGGGCCGGCGACCGCCGCGATGGCGTTAAACCGGCCGGCGTCCTCGGTCCACCCGTTCCGATGAACGACGACGAGTTCGACCTCAGCGCGCCCGAACTGACCCCCGACGACTTCCTCGTCCTGCCCGACGACCGGTTCACGACCGACGACGTCGCGCTGGTGACCGGCGCCGCCTCCGGCATCGGCCGGGCGACGGCGGTCGTCCTCGCAGCGAACGGCCTCACCGTCGTGGGGACGGACATGGACGAGGACGGCCTCGCGGAGACGGCAGCCATCGCCGAGGACTGTGACGTCCCCGGGGCCTTCACCCGCGTCGTCGGGAACCTCACCGACGACGCGGACATCGAGCGGATCGTCGAGTCCGCGGCCGACGAGGGCGACCTGCGCTACCTCGCGAACATCGCCGGGCTCCAGCACATCGCCCCGATCCCGGAGTTCCCACCGGAGAAGTACGACCTCGTCCACGACGTGATGCTCCGCGCGCCGTTCATGCTCGCCAAGTACACGATGCCACACATCCGTGCGACCGACGACGGCGTCGGTGCGATCGGCAACATGTCCTCGATCCACGGCCAGTACGCGACGAAGGACAAGGCGGCCTACATCACGATGAAACACGGGCTCACCGGGCTCACCCGCTCGATCGCCGCCGAGGGCGAGGGCACGCTCAGGGGGTTCTCCGTGAGCGCTGGCTACGTGCTCACGCCGCTGATGGTCAACCAGATCGAGGACACGGCCCGGGAGCGCGGGATCTCCGAGCGCGAGGTGGTCGAGGACGTGATGCTCGGGCAGGCCCGGACGAAGACGATGATGACGCCGGCCGAGGTCGCCAACCTGTTCGCGTTCGGGTTCTCGGAGTTCGGTCGACACCTCAACGGCGCCGACCTTCTCTGGGACGGCGGCTACGTCCACACCTACGAGTGATGCCCGACCGAAACGGGAGGAACGCCCCGACGGCCGGCTCCGGTGGAACCACGACCGACGGACGTGCCGGCGACGATGATCGGGAGGACCGCCCGACGAGGGTCGCCGTCGCCTGCCAGGGCGGCGGGAGCCACACGGCGTTCACGGCCGGCGTCCTCCGGGGGCTGCTGTCGGCCTGGCCCGACGGGCACGAACTCGTCGGTATCTCCGGGACCTCCGGCGGCGCGTTCAACGCGCTGGCGACGTGGTACGGCCTCGTGACCGGCGACGAGTCGACGGCGGTCGACCTGCTCGACGCGCTCTGGGCGGAGCTCGCCGCCGAGGAGCCCGCCGACCGGCTGGTCAACGACT
This sequence comes from Halobacteriales archaeon QS_5_70_15, assembly GCA_003022005.1. The sequence goes on along the minus strand of PXRQ01000078.1, from coordinate 24,323 downwards.
GGTTCGTCGCCGGCATCCGCTGGCGGAACGCGGGGCTCCCGTCGGCCGGCGTCTCGCCCTACGCCAACCCCGGATCGCGGCTCGCCCAGGAGCGCATCGTCGAGGCGCTCGAGGCGTGTATCGACTTCGAGGCGATACCGGGACTCTGCACCCGCGACGCACCCGAACTGGTGGTCGGGACCGTCGACGTGAACGGCGGCGTCTTCGAGACGTTCACCAACGGGGAGGTCACCCCCGAGGCGGTGCTGGCCTCCGCGGCCCTCCCGGAGCTGTTCCCCGCGGTCGAGATAGGCGGCCACGACCACTGGGACGGGCTGTTCAGCCAGAACCCGCCGGTGACCGACCTGATGACCGTCGACGCCGACCGCAAGCCCGACGAACTGTGGGTGGTCCAGATCAACCCCCAGGAGCGGGCCGAGACCCCGGAGTCGCTCGTCGACATCGCCGACCGACGGAACGAGCTCGCGGGGAACATCTCGCTCAACCAGGAGTTGCGGTTCATCGAGTGGGTCAACGAGTGGATCGAGGCGGGCTACCTCCCCGAGGAGCGGTTCTCGCTGACGACCGCCAGACGCATCGAACTCCCCCCCGATTACGACCAGTCGACGAAGTTCGATCGCACCCCCTCGTTCCTCGAGGGGCTGATCGCGACCGGCGAGGAGCGCGCCGAGGAGTTCCTCGCGGGGCTGGCCGACCCGGACCGCGAGGCCGGCCGGGTCGGCCCGTTGACCGCCGACCACGACGGCCGGCGCGGGACCCGGGCCGGGGCCGCGGAGTCGGAGTCCCCGACCGACGGTAGCGGCCCCGACCGACAGTAGCGGCCCCGGTGGTCGACCGGGTCGGTCGGGGACCCGCGGGCGGGCCTCGATCCGGGGGGTACCTCTCGTCTCCCACCTCGCCCGTGTAGTCGTCGGCGAAGAACCCGAACTCGTTCTCGTCGCGCAGGAGGTAGTCGTTCTCGAGGGGCTCCGAGACGACGCGGCCGAGCGAGTCGAGCTCCGCCTCGATCCCGTCCGGGTCGTCGAACGCCTCCCGCTCGGCGTCGTCGAGCGTCGGCGCGCGGTAGCCCACCCCGTCGGTCGCCGGATCCCAGTAGAGGTCGAACCGTTCCACGAGTCCGAGGTGGCGGACGGCCTCGAACTCCGCGTCCGTCAGGAGGGTGTGCTCGGCCCACTCCTCGAAGGCGTCCTGCCAGGCGCCCTCCCGGGGGAGCCCTTCGAGTTCCTCGCGGCGATGGTCGTCGGTCGGCTCCCGGTCGGTCATGTCGATGGCGTCGTACTCGCCGCGGGACTGCGGGCCACGGAGCGACGGCGGGTCCGGAACCTCGGCGTCGAGCGTCGTGTTCGACGGGAGGTGGGCTCGGTTGATGTGTCTTCGCCTCCCTCTCCCGAATCGTAGTACGATCGGACCGAGTGGCAGCTGTCGACAGTACCACCTCGAAAGCCCCCTTTCGGTCCCGCCCGATCGGTTGGCCGATCAGTCACCGAGAGGTGGGACTGATACGGTCGTGCGTACCGATGTACCGGCGATCAACCCGGACGGGGTCGGCGATCATCGGTAAAAGACTACGCACGACCGTATGAAAGGGGCCGACAGGTACGCGAATCCTGGCGATACAAGCACCGCAACAAGCGAAGCGAGTGCAGAGTGCAGCGAGCCGCGGGAGCGTTACAGTCGGGCGCTTTCGAGGTGGTATCGCCGGACCCCTGCCGACCTGTCCCGACACCACCCGTATCGTCCCCACCGAGATTTAGTACCACCCACGACTACCCCCGGTAGTGCTGACGAAGAACCTGCTCCGGGTGTCGCGCGCCGGCGGCGGCTACCACCCGCAGTTCGCCCGCGAGGAGTCGGCGGCGCGCGAGACGGCCGCGCGGGTCCTCGGGGTCTTCCAGGGGCACGTCGGGCACTCCCGCTCGGAACTCGAGGACGCGCTCGCCGACGTCGAGGGGGAGGCGCCGGACTTCAAGCTCGTCCGCGGGTTCGCCAAACTCTTAGAGCGCGAGGCGGCGTTCGAGACCCGGGCCGCGGTCGAACCCGAGCGGGCCCGCGAAGCGGCGTTCGAGGCCGCCGAATCGGTGGGCGTCGTCACCGGAGCCGAACGGGCCGAGGCGCTCTCCGTGGCCGCCGACCGGTTCGGGACCGAGCCCGACGCGGTCGCCGACTCGCTGTACGCCGATCTGGAGACCCGACAGGTCCTCTCGTCGTTCGAGCCGCGGTGGGGACCCGGGGAGCTGGTCGAACAGTACGACCTCTCGTTGGCGCAGGCGGCGCTGTTCGACGCCACCGAGGTCAGGGTGCGCTCGTCGGATCCCAAGGGGCTGGTCTCGGCGGTCAAGCGCCTCCGCCTGCTCTACGAGATCCGCCGAACCCCCGAGGGGAGGGAGGTCGTCGTCACCGGCCCGGACGCGCTGTTCCGCCGGTCGCGCCGGTACGGGACCCGCTTCGCCCGGCTCCTCCGGACGGTCGCGAAGGCCGGCGAGTGGCACCTGGAGGCGACGATAGACGACCGCGGAACCGAGCGGACGCTGCGGCTCTCGACCGGCGACGTCACCGTACCCGGGACCGACCCGGTCGCCGAGCCGACGTACGACTCCGCCGTGGAGGCCGACTTCGCGGCACGGTTCGAGTCGCTCGACCTCGACTGGGAACTCACCCGCGAACCGGAGCCGCTGGCGGCCGGCGAGCACGTCGTCATCCCCGATTTCGCGTTCGACTGGGCGTACGGCGGGTTCCGGGTCTTCTTCGAGATCATGGGGTTCTGGACGCCGGAGTACGTCGAGAGGAAGCTCTCCCGGTTCGGCGACCTCGAGGACGTCGCCTTTCTCGTCGCGGTCGACCGGTCCCTCGGCGTCGGCGAGGAGGTCGAGTCGCTCACCGACGGCGCCATCCCCTACCGGGGGACCGTCCGGGTCAAGGACGTCCGCAACGCTCTCAGAGCGTACGAGGACCGCCTCGTGGCCGAGAGCGCCGCCGACCTGCCCGACGAACTCGTCCCGGAACCGGACGTGACGACGCTCGCCGACCTCGCTGCCGAGTACGGGGTGAGCGAGACGACCCTGGAGGGCAAGCGGTTCCCCGAACACGAGCGCGTGGGGCGCACGCTCGTCCGGCCGGGGGTGTTCGACGAACTCGCCGGACGGCTCGACGCGGGGACGTCGCTCGACGAGGCCGAATCGGTCCTCGACGAGTACGGCGTCGACGACGCGAGCACGGTCCTCTCGCGGCTCGGCTACCGCGTCGAGTGGGAGGGGCTCGGCGGCGGCGTGCTCCGCGAGAAGTGACGATGACCGACGATGGCCCTCGTGGGTTCCGGCGTCATGTCGGGGAACGACGGTCTCATTCCCGTTCGATCGGTTCGTGTGACACGGACGGCGAGATGACGGGCCCGTCCCACTCGCCCGCGGAGGCGCTCACTGCCGTGCCCGCCTCCGTGCTCACAACGTCGTCCCGAGGGGCCCGGATCGTCAACGCCTGGAGCATGAAGTAGGCGACGGTAACGAGCGTGCCGATACCAGTCCCGACTGCGATTCCGACCGCGAACTGACCCCATTTCATGATCGGCTCATTCTGCCCTTCGTACGCGGCAGCAAGTAGTTATATAATTCTCCGACGGATCGATATATACAGGTCTATACCGGCGCCTACCCCTCCGATATCGATCGGTGCGGACCTTCCGGAGACGGGATCGGATCGCTACGGGCCGGAAACCCGAGACTCCGGAACGGCGACGAGCGCGACCGTGGACCGAATCGGTCGATCGCGGTCGGGGTGCCGCCGGGACGGTCATCGGAACTCCCGTCGACGACCCTTCGGCACCTGCGACCGCAGTTCCCCGTGGAGGTAGAGCCCGACGCCGATGGGCTCGACCGCGCCGGCGATCTCGTGGGCGGCGATCAGGTAGCCCCAGTCCCCGTCCCACCGCTCGATCGCCTGTGTCTCCCCAGCGAGGAACTGCTGCGACTCCCCCGGGTCGAGTTCGATCGCGTTCCGCGTCGCCTCGCGGCCGAACCGCTGGACGGCGTCGGTCGTGGGCTTCCAGTGCTCCTGTCTCGTCCGCAGGAACGTCGTCCCGAGCGCCTCGACCTCGGCGGGGGCGGGCAGGTCGGCCGCGAACGCCCACACCTTCCCCGCGCCCTTCTCCCAGAACGTGTGCCCCTCGAAGGTGTCGAGCGGGAGGCCGTACCGGCCGGTCCAGAAGTCGACGACGGCCTCGCGGGTCGGGCGGCCCTCGGCCGTCCGCTCCTCCTCGGTCGCCGGCAGGCGCTCGAAGACCTGTGGGCGGTTCTCGCTCATCGATCCACCTCCACTGCGGGTTCCCTCCGCGCGCCGACCGGCGGCGGTCCGATCACGCGCCGACCTCCAGTTTCGCACAGAAGAACCCGCCCGTGTCGTTCTGGTGGGGGTAGATACGCCGGGCCCGCTCGACCGAGGGGTCGAACGACTCGCCCTCCCACTCGGTCACGCCCGGCGAGGACTCGATGGGCAGGTCGAACTCGACCAGGCGGCAGTCCCGCTCGCCGAGCACGAAGTCCAGCACTGCCTCGTTTTCCTCGGGCGCGAACGTACACGTCGAGTAGACGACCGTCCCGCCCGCCCGGGTCACCTCGACCGCGCGCTTGAGGATGCCCTTCTGGACCCCGGCGATCCCCTCGACGTGCGAGAGCGACCAGTCCTCGATCGCGTCGGGGTTCTTCCGTATCGTCCCCTCGCAGGAGCAGGGCGCGTCGACGAGGGTACGGTCGAACTCCTCGACACCGTCGGACGCGGTCCGACGAGCCCCCGAGTCCGCGGACTCGGGGACCCCGAAGGGCTTCAGCGAGAAGTTCCGGGCGTCCTGCTTGGTGACGACGGCGTTCGTGACGCCACACCGCTCGGCGTTCGACCGGAGCGCCGAGAGCCGGCCGAGGTTGTTGTCGTTCGCGGCCAGGAGCCCGGTGTCGTCCATCAGCGCGGCTATCTGGGTGGTCTTGCTCCCCGGGGCGGCGGCGGCGTCGAACACCCGCTCGCCGGGCCGGGGATCGAGCACCTCGGCGGGGACCGCCGACACCGACTCCTGGCCGTAGACCCACCCGTGGACGTACGGCCAGGAGTTGCCCGGGCTATCGCCGTCGAGCGTCAGGAGGCCGTCGTGCCAGCCGACGGGCTCGTACCCGACGCCGGCCTCGTCGTAGGCTCGCCTCGCTCGCTCGGGCGTGGTCTTGATGGTGTTGACGCGGACGACCGACGGGAGCGGCCGCTCGCAGGCCGCGCGGAACGCCGCCGGGTCGTCAACCAGCGGCTCGTACCGGCCGAGGACGTCCATGCCCCTCCTGCGTGAGGGGTCCGCTTGTGGGTTTCGAAGGGCAGCCCCTCGCACGGTCGGTTCCGCGCTCGCGTCAGTCGCCGGCCGGTCGCCGTTCGGTCCGGACGGCGTCCAGGTCGCCGTCGAGGACCACCTCGAGCGTCTCCTCGCCCGCCGACGCGGTGACCGCCACGCGCCGGGGGTCCCGCGAGCGGACCTCGACGGCGTCCCCGCCGTCGGTGAGTCCCGGTTCGTCGAGCCCGCCCGCGAGGAGGTCCACGCCGTGGTCGGCGAAGAACGGCACCACCTCCGGGTGGACGAGCAGGGTCAGTCCGGCCGTCGAGCGGATGAAGAACCCGCAGCCGTCACAGCGGTGGAGCGCCGTGACGCCGGGGAGGTCCCGCCCACCGGCGGCCCGTTCCTCGACGACGAAATCGTGGCGGAGACCGTCGCCGCAGTTCGGACAGATCCCCTCCCTGATGACGACGGCGTCCCTGAGGACGAACCCGGACCCCGCGCGGAGCAGGTGGTCGGGACCTCTCCGGCGGGCACCCGGGAGGACGTGCATTTTCCCGAGGAGGGGCCCGCAGTCGACACGGGACACGCGGAGAAGCTGATCACGGTAGGCCCCCTCGAGGGTGCCGCCGCACGCCGGGCAGGGGCGACCGGTCTCGAAGGGCTCGATCCGGGACCGGTCGGTCAGCGTTCCGGTCCTGACGGCGTCGTGGACGAGGACCCCCGGATAGGTCGTACGGTCGTGCGTAGTCTTTTACCGTCGATACCCGACCCTGTCCGAGTCATCGCCGGTACATCGTTACAACAATCCGTATCAGGCCGTACCCGTCCGAGGTCTCCCTGACGAACGTCCCGACGAGCCGGTCGAGGTGGTCGTTGAACCGGCCGCCGTCCCCGATGTCGACCCCGCGTCGAGTTCGGCGAACGGGAGGGCACGGACCTCGCCGAACTCTACCGTCGGACGGAACGGTTGATAGTCCCGACTGGTAGTGTGCCCTGGTCGACTCTATCAAAGCTCCTGTCCGACGGTATCGGTCGCGTCACCGAGGGTGAGGAGGATGTCGACGCGGGCCTCGTCGGGAGCAGCGAGAACGCCTCGGCGGGGTCGAGACGCTCCCCCTGGTCCGGGTCGTCCGACGCGCGGGAGGGCATGCAGCCGAGTTCCGGTGGCCGCCTGATAAATCACCGGGGACCGCGGGGCCGGGCGACGGTCACATCCCCGAGCGGCTCGGGCGGGGACCGCGTCCGGGTCCGCTCGACTCCCCGCGGCGCCCGGTCCATATTTGACGCTGGCGGCCCCACGCTTCGGTAAGAGATGGACGACTACGAGCGCAAACTCCTCCTCGAACGCATCGGGCGCGAGGGGGCGACCGTGGGCGTCTCGATACCCGAGCGCATCACGGTCCAGGGCCGGGAGCTCGACCTCCACGAGTTCGTCTTCGAGGTCAAGCGCCGGGAGACGATACCTCCCGGAGAGCGGGAGCGGGTCGAGGAGGCCAAGCGGAACCTCCGTCGCGAGCGGCTCCAGCGCAAGCAGGAGATCGAGGCCGGCGAGATCGGGTTCGAGGAGGGCGAGCGGCTCGCCGAGTCGATCGTCGGCATCGACCGGGCGCTCGAGGCGCTGGAGAGCCTCGGCCCCTCCGACGTCGAGGCCGAGGCCGAGCGCCAGGAGGCGATGGACCGGAAGCGGTGGATGAACTTCCTCAAGCAGGTGCTCGACCGGGACGACGACTCCTCGAAGCGCCGCGGGGTGCGGTGATGGGTCCCTCGACGGACCGGGTGGAACGATGACCCGCAACGCCGAGGTGGCCGACCTGCTCGAGGCGTTCGCCGACCGGCTGGAGGCGATGGACGTCGAGTACAAGCCCCGGGCCTACCGCCGGGCGGCCGAGAACGTCCGGGCGCACGCGACGGACATCGAGGCGCTGGCCGCCGAGGGACAGGACGCCGTCGAGGGGATCGAGGGCGTCGGCGACGCCATCTCCTCGAAGATCGTCGAGTACTTCGAGACGGGCGAGATCGAGGAACTCGAGGAACTACGGGCGGAGCTTCCGGTCGACATCGACGCGCTCACCGCCGTCGAAGGGGTCGGTCCCAAGACCGTCGGCGACCTCTACGAGGCGCTCGACGTCCGGGACCTCGACGACCTGGAGGCGGCGGCCCGCGAGGGGCGAATTCAGGAAGTGAAGGGCTACGGCGCGAAGACCGAGGGGAACATCCTGGAGGCCATCCCGTTCGCCCGGCAGTCCCGCGAGCGGGCGTTACTGGGCGACGCCCGGCCGGTCGCCGACCGGCTGCTCGAGTACCTCCGCGGGCACGGGGCGGTCGAACGGGCCGACACGGGGGGATCGCTCCGCCGGTGGCGGCCGACCGTCGGGGACGTGGACGTGCTGGTCGCGAGCGAGTCGGGCGACCGGGTCGTCGAGACGTTCGTCGGCTGGGAGGACACCGACGAGGTCATCGAGGCCGGCTCGACGAAGGCCTCGGTCCGGTCGAACGGGCTCCGGGTCGACCTCCGGGTCGTAGTGCCCGACGAGTTCGGCGCGGCGCTGCAGTACTTCACCGGGAGCCGCGACCACAACGTCCGGCTCCGGAACCGGGCCATCGAGCGGGGCCTGAAGATGAACGAGTACGGCGTCTTCGACGTCTCGGACGTCGAGGACTCCGATTCGGGTGAGGGAACCGACGGTTCCCGACCGTCGTCGGACGGGTCCGACGGGAGTCAGCGCGTCGGCGAGCGAGTCGCCGGCGGGACCGAGGAGGGGATGTACGAGGTCCTCGACCTCCCCCGGATACCGCCGGAGATGCGCGAGGACCGCGGCGAGGTCGACGCCGCCGACGCGGGCGAACTGCCGGACCTCGTGACGGTCGGGGACGTCCGGGGCGACCTCCACACGCACACGGACTGGTCGGACGGCAAGCGCTCCATCGCGGGGATGCTCGAGGCGGCGGCCGACTTCGGCCACCACCACTACGCCGTCACGGACCACGCGACCGGGCCGGGCATCGTCGGCGGGGTCGGCCTCTCGGACGAGGAACTGATCGAGCAGGTAACCGAGGTGCGCGAGGCCGCCGAGAGCGTCGACATGGAGGTCTTCACGGGGGTCGAGGCGAATCTGGACCGCGAGGGCGGGCTGAACGTGGGCGACGACGCGCTCGACGAACTCGACGTGGTGGTCGCCTCGCCCCACGCCGGGCTCGACGGGGACGGCACCGACCGCATCGTCGCCGCCATCGAGCACCCCGAAACCGACATCATCGGCCATCCCACGGGGCGGACGCTCAACCGGCGGCCCGGAATGAACCTCGACTTCGAGGCGGTCGGGAAGGCCGCGGCCGAGCACGGCGTCGCCCTGGAGGTGAACGCCTACCCGCCGCGGCTGGACCTCCGCGGGGCCGCGGTGAAGACCGTGATCGAGCAGGGCGCGACGATCGTCGTCGACACGGACGCCCACGCGCCGGTCCACCTCGAGTATCTCCGCTACGGCGTTCACACCGCGCGCCGGGGGTGGGCCGGGGCGGCCGACGTGCTGAACACCCGCGACGCCGACGGCGTGCGGGAGTTCCTGGGGCCGTGACGGACGGACCGGATCCGACGGACGCGACGACCGGGTCCGGATCCGACGACGGTGACGGCGAGGGCCCGACGGGACCGCTCCTGCTCGACGCCATGCTCGGGAAGCTCGCCACGTACCTCCGGATGTGCGGCTACGACGCGGCCTACGCGCTCGACAGGGGTGTCGAGGCCGACGGAGCGGTCCTCGACCTCGCCCGTGCGGAGGACCGGACGCTCCTCACGCGGGACGTCCGGCTCGCGGAACGGGCGGGCCGGTCGCTCCTCCTGACCGAGCGCGAACCGGTCGACCGGCTCCGGGAACTCGCGGACGCGGGGCTCGCGCTCGACCTCGACGAGCGGCCGTCTCGGTGCGGACGGTGCAACGGGCGGGTCGAACGCGTGCCCGGGGACGACGAGTCGCCGGACTACGCCCCCGACCCCTCGGAGACGCCACAGTGGCGCTGCACGGCGTGCGGACAGGTGTTCTGGAGGGGGAGCCACTGGGACCGGGTGCGCGAGACGCTGGTCGGGATCGAACCCGAGGAGTAGGGGGGAGGTACCGGACGCTGTACGGGGCTACTGGATGCGGTCGATACCGTCGGCGTTCGACTCCCACTGGTCGCAGGCCTCCATGTCGTCCATGACCTCGCTGTGGAGCCCGCAGTACGGCTTCATACCGTCGTTCGTCCGGACGTAGTTGAAGTGGGCGCAGTTGCCGCAGTAGACGTCCCCGCGCGGGTCCGGCGAGGGCTCGTCGAGGAGCTCCGCGTCGTGGCCGTCGGCGGCCGAGGAGCCGCCGTCGCTGACGGGCGCCGGGTCCGACGCCTTCGAGGCGGTCTGTGTCGGCGTGTCCCCGTCCGGCGTGCTCCCGATGAAGCCGATGCCCGAGAGGCGGTTCCGGAGCCCCTCGTTCGACACCTCGACGACCCGTGTCTCCCCCTGCTTGGTCACCTCGAGTTTCACCGTCCCGCCGGGGTCGTTCCGGGTCTTGAAGTTCGCGACGGCGACGAACACCGCCCAGAACGTCGTGAGCACGCCAAGGAAGTAGATGGCGGAGACGGGGAGGGTGTAGTCGGTCGGCATCCCGTACCACTGCATCGGGTAGAACTCCCGGAACAGGAGCACGCCGAACAGGGAAACGGACGCCCCGACGACCGACGCGACCCTGACGCGCCGTCCCGACTGCGGGAGGACGGTCACGACCCCGAGGAACGCGAGCGGGAAGCCGATGCCGGCGGCGGTGATGGCGACTTCGCGGGCCTCGTAGACCCCCAGCCCGAACAGATCGACGACGGCGGTCGAGGTCCCGAAGACGAGCCCGGTCACCGCGAGCGCGACCCCGACGAGGAACAGCCCGACCCCGGCGTAGAGCCGTCGGAGGTCGGCCCCTCCCCTGCCCCGTTCGTACACCTCCGAGAGACTGGTCATGGGGGGAGTTGCCCGTGCTCGCACAAAAGGCTACGTCAGACGTTCGTCCGACGTCTTGCGGTTTCGGGTCCTCTCGCGACCGTTCCCGGGTCGCGGTGCGGACGCCGGCCCTATCGCGGTTCGGGGGGCCGGGGCACCGGGTACGACCTCAGCCGTGCCCCGTCTTCGTCCCTCGCCGACCGGTCCGGTCGGATGGCGATTCGACGTCCCGACAGTCCGGTCCTCGTACGGGTTGGTGTGACGATTTACCGGCGATCACGGACACCCAGTTGGAGTGATCGCCGGTAAGGGACTACGGCGATCCGTATCAGAGCGAGAGGGGTTCGGCGGCGGCCCAACGGGGCTCGAACTCCACGCGGACCGATCCCGCGAACTCGCGGTCGGTGACGGCGATCATCCCGAACACCTCCTCGGCGTCGAGCGGGTGTGGCACCTCGATGGCGGTCTCGGCGCGGTCGACGAGGGCGAACGTCCCGGAGACGTTCCCGCTCGTGCGCACCTCGAACCGGTCGTGGCCGGAGAGCGACTCGCGGTAGCGCGCGCCGATCGACTCCGGGAGCAGCGGGACCAGGTCCGGACGCATCAGCAGGCTGACCGTCACGCCGCGGTCGAGCGCCGCGATGAACTCGTCGAGAATGAGGCTGTCGACGCCGCCGACCCGCGACTCGAAGAACTGTTCGGTGTACGTGGACACGACGAACACGATCCGGTCCTCGGCCGCGGCCAGCCGCTCGACCAGGAGGTCGACCACCTCCGAGGGCCCGACGGCGGCCGTCCAGAACGTCTCCTCGGCGGCCCCGGTCGTCTCGAGTTCGTCCCGGAGTTCGTCGACGATCCCCTCGTACTGGTCGGCCTTCCGCTCGAGTTCGCGCCGCTTGTCCGCCAGCAGCCGCTCGAGGGCGGTGGTCGGCTCGACCGCGGCGTACTTCTTCGGCCGACTGGCGGACTGCGAGCGGACCATGTCGGCCCCCTCGATGCTGTTCAGAACGTCGTAGATGCGACCCATCGGGACGCCGCTCACCCGGGACAACTCCTTGGCAGTTGTCGGACCCGTCTCGAGAAGCGACCGGTAGGCCCGGGATTCGTACTCGGAGAGGCCGAGGTCTCTCAGGTCTGCCATCACCGGCCCGAGTGTATCGGAGCGTATAAACGCAGCGGGAGTTTCCGTCCCCGTCCCGGGAGCGGACGCCGTCGTTCACGCCGCGTACCTCCGGCCACGTCGCCTCCTGTTCCCCTCGCGGAGATCGGGACGTCGACCCGGATGGTCACTCCAGGGAGGGCTGGTCGGTTTCGCCCACGCGGGTCGAGAGTTCCTCGGGGTCGGCGGCGGGGGCCGACCGCTTCCCGCCGCGACGGACGACCGCCGTCTCCCGGTCGCCCGGTAGCACGACCTTCTCGTGGTCGGCGATCCGGAGCGCGCCGCGGTGGAGGTCGGTCCCGGCCGGTGGCGTCTCGACGACCAGCGGGTCGTGGTGGTGACGGGCACAGGCGGCGGCGTAGGCCGCCACCTCGACGCCCATCCGGTCGGCGGCGCCCGCGAACGCCGCGAGCGCATCCCCTGCCGCCTCGCGGTAGCGGGTCCCGTCGACCAGGTAGGCGAGGTCGATCAGCGCGTCCGCGAGCTCCACGTTCGTGTCCAGCGGGCGCAGCGGACGGTCGAGCAGCCCCGGTCCCTCGGCGGGGCCGTCGAGGAACGCGCCGTCCGTTGCCTGCAGGTCGAGGACGCCGTCGGCCACCTCGCGGGCCGCGTCGAGATAGCGTCCCTCGCCGGTGACCTGGACGGCTGTCGTCAGCCCGGCGAGGAGCCGTGCGGCGTCGACGAGGAGGCCGCTCGGCGCGGTCCCCTCCCCGGCTTCGTAGTGAGTGACGGTCCCGTCCTCGGCGAGCGTCTCGAGGACGTGGTCGAGCGCGCGCACGGCGTACCGGCGGGGAGCCTCCGCGCCGGTGACGGCGTGGAACCTGAGCAGCGCGTCCGCGGCGAGGCCGTTCCGGTCGGCGAAGACGGTCGCATCGATGTGCGGCGGCTCGGCCTCCTCGCGGTCGCTCGCTTCGAGGGTGTAGTAGTCGCCGCCGGCCTGGCTGCCGGCGAACGCCTCGCCCGTCCAGAGCGTCGTCGTCAGGTAGTCCGTGCCGCTCTCGGCCGCCTCGCGGTACGTGTCCTTTCCGGTGTAGAGGTAGCCCGTCACGAACGCCCGGCAGAGCGCGGCGTTCTCGTCGAGCAGTTTCTCGCGGTGGATCCCCGACCAGTTCCGGTTCTCGGTGTAGCGGTAGAACCCGCCGTCGTAGGTGTCGTGGAGGTGAGTGTGGACGGCCTCCAGCGTGCGCATCGCCCGGTCGCGGTCGCGCTTGGCCGCGAACTCGACGGTGCGGGGAAGCGGGAACTTCCCGCCCTGCCCCCAGCCGCCGAACTCCTCGTCGAACGACGCGGCGACCTGCTGGACCATGTGCGCCTCGACGTCGGCGGTCACCTCGCCCGCGGGCGGGTCGGGATCCCGCAGCGCCCGGGGGATCCGCCCGGCGTCGGTCCCCTTCGAGGCCCATAGCTCCCGGACGGAGTCGAGTATTCCCCGGAAACCCCCCGGGCCGAGGTAGGTCGCCCCCGTCATCACTTCGCCGGCGGGCGTGGCGAACACCGTCGAGGGGAACCCGCCCATGTTGTACCGCTCGCGGACCCGGGGGTGTCGGTCGGCGTCGACCCGTACCGGGACGAACCCCTCGCCGACGTGGGCGGCGAGCCGCGGCTCGGCGAACGTCTCGGCGTCCATCTCCGCACACGCCACACACCACGGCGCGGTCAGGTAGAGCAGGACCGGCTCGGTCCGGGCCTCGGCGCGGTCGAACGCGTCCTGTCCCCACTCCCGCCAGTCGACGAGCGTCCCGTGGCGGGCGGTGGGACCGGACCCATCCCCTCCCGTCGCTCCGGGGTCGCCACCGTCCCCGGTGTCGGCGTTATCGGTCATACGCGGGGTTGGTGGCGAGGCGGGGAAAGCCCTGCCGTTCGGTGTCGGGACGACTCGATCCGCAATCCCGCGTGTCGGTTGCCGCAACTGTCCCCTGGTGGACTCGAAGGGCGAGGCCGCTCGGGGAAGCACGGCGAAGTAAGCACTGGAGGGAGCGAGCGTAGCGAACGACTGAAGCTGTTCGAAAGGCGCTTCGCGCCTTCCGTGATGACGAGGGAGCGAAGCTCTCTCGAACCACGCGCAGCGAGCCGCGCGACCCGAGCGGCCGAGGGCTTCGGAGGCTATGCTACGATCTACGACTCCGTTGACGTCCGCGAGCTGACCACCGTTCCACTGACACTCGAGCGAATCAGCGTGGCTGAGCGCGTCCGGAAAGGGTTACAAGCGTCCCACGCCTATCCCGGGACATGGACCTGCGTCTCGTCGGCGTCCTGCTGCTCATCCCGCTGCTCGACGTGATGCTGCTGGTGATCCTCGCCACGCAGTTCGGCGCCGTGGCGACCGTCGCGCTGGTCGTCCTGACCGCACTGGTGGGGATGCTCCTCGTCCGCGCGGAGGGGCGACACACGCTCCGGAAGCTGGAGTCGAGGGTCGGCACCGGCGAGCTCCCGACGGACGAACTGCTCGACGGCGCGCTCCTGCTCGTCGCCGGGGCGCTGCTGCTCACCCCGGGGCTCGTGACCGACTTCGTCGGGCTGGTGCTCGTGCTCCCCCCGACCCGCTACCCGGTCCGGGTGCTCCTGAAGAAGTACGTCGTCACGCCGTACATCGACGCGAAGGCGGGCGGGATGGTCACGGGGAAGGTCCACACGGGTGGGTTCCCCGGCGCGGGCGAGACCGGCGGCGGCCGGACCGTCGAGGTCGACGAGGACGACTACCGGTTCGAGGACGCCGGCGACCGGGACCGAGACCCACGGGACACCGGCACCCGAACCTCGGAGGACTGACGGGGCTCGCCGGAGCGACAGCCGGCGAGGACCCACCGGCCCGACATCGGCGGCCGTGCTCCCGTCGTCGCGCTCTCCTCGGCGTGTTATGACACCGTTCGGTCCGCAAAAGCGGAACGCTTAAACGACTCTCGGGGGTACGTCGTGGTGCGTCGACGGGGCCAGTAGCTCAGCTAGGTACGAGCGCTCGGCTGATAACCGGGAGGCCCTCGGTTCAAATCCGAGCTGGCCCACTATTCTGCTCCGAACGCGTGTGAGGAGCGAATAGTATATCGGCGAGGACTTGATCCCTGGAAGTCGCGCGCAGCGAACGGAGTGAGCGAGCACGTCTTCCTCCGGTTCAAATCCGAGCTGGCCCGCTTCGGCATCGTTCGTTCCCGATTCACCGGACGTGTGCCCGGTCTTCCGAGGGAGCGAACGTTGATTTCCGGTTCCGTCGGCTACCGATCTGCCGTCATGCCCTCGTGGTTCTCGACGCTAAAAGCCCGCCATCGGAAGCGGTCGTCGGCAAGCGGTCACACCCGGGGTTGGTCCAACGAGCAGAAGCCGGAATACGGTGTGTTACCGAATACCGACGGGACGAAAGCACCAGTCCCGCTGCCACCCGGTTTACTCGGCTTTCGTTCCACGATCCCCCCACCCCTCTCCATCCGGTTTTCCAGCCGCCTCCGAGAGCGGACTCGTGAACCTGCTCGCCCGCATCGAGCCTGCGCCCCGCGTGGACAACACCCAAATAGGGGGGCGTGGACACCCGAGTCGTCATGGCGATAGCCGGGCTGGAGCCGTGGACGCTCGCGCTCGGCGCGGCCGCCGGGTTCGCCTGCTACACGGTCATCGTCGAGTACGGGATGTCGTGGACGGACACGGGCGGGTCGCCGGGCTCGCCCGGGGGATCCCCGCGGGGACCCTCACGCTCGGGAGCCTCTGGCCGTTCCTCGTCGCCGGCGTCGCCTATCCGGCGCTCTTTCGCTTCCTCTACTACGAGGGGATCGACCGCGTCGGGTCGAGCGTCACCGCGGCCATCATGGGCGCGTACCCGGTGGTGTCGGTCCTGCTCGCGCTCGTCGCTCTCGAGGAGGACCTCGGGCCGGTCGCGGGAGCCGGCATCGCGCTCGTCGTCGGCGGGGTGGTCCTCCTCCAGCTCGCCCGCGGGGCCGAGAACGACGACGTCGAGGACGTCGTCACCGAGAAGCTCGTGGGGGCGAACCCCCGTGACCTGCTCTACCCCGCCGCCGCGACGGTCTCGACCGGCGGCGCGTTCGTCCTCATCGACTACGGGCTCTCGCGTTTCTCCGATCCCATCGTGGCGACGGCGGTCACGCAGACGCCGGCGCTCCTGCTGTTCACCGGCTGGGCGGCCCTCGCCGGCGCGGCGAGCGGACAGCTCCGGGTCGGTCGGCCCGTCCTCGGCGCGTTCGTCCTCGCCGGCGGGTTCAACTTCCTCGGCTGGCTGAGCAACTTCTTCGCGCTCCAGTCCGGGAGCGTCGTCACCGTCGTCCCGCTGATCAACACGATGCCGCTGCTCATCCTGGCGATCACCTACGGGATCGAGCGACAGGTGCCCCGCTCACCCCGGGTCCTGGCCGCCGTCCTCGCCATCGTCGCCGGCGCCAGCCTCGTCCAGATCGGGACCTGATACGGTCCGGCGCAGCGACGTACCGGCGAGCGCCCGACCGGGTCGGAGACCATGGGTAACGGACCACACACGACCGTACGAACCGGCCGACGCCGTCGGTCGGGTCCGTGACCCGGATCCCGAGCCCGACGTCCCGTTCCGGGAGGGCCGTCGACCGTGGGCGTGGTTGCGCGGGGGCCCGGGGGCGACGCTCGTCGGGTCGGATCGATGGACCGGGGCGAATCACGGAGGCGTCCGCGGGAATCGAGCTCCGAGTCGGTGTGAACCCTTTGTGCGGTGGCACGCGGGTCGTCGCACGGACACGGGCAGCGGGAGCGACGGGAACAGACGGTCGGATCACGGCGGTCGCGTCGGGGAGAGCAGCGACGACGGCTTCCGGGCGCGGCTCGCCGTGGAGCTGGACCGTCTGTTCGACCCCGACCCCGACGTTCTCGCGGCGGTGCTCGACCGTGTCGAGGAGGCACGGGAGAGATACCCCTCGGGGGATCCCGGTGGAGCGACCCGGTCGAACTCTCCGGGGACATCGAGCGCCGCTCGGCGGGCAACGGCCTACGGGCCGGATGGAACGCCTGGATCGGTGTCCAGCGGATCGACTCCTCCCGCCTCTACGTCGGCGACAGTAGCGTTCGGGACCGATGACCCGCTCCGGACGGGAGCCTCCCCGTCCGTGAGCGAAGCTCTCCGAACGCCGCTACAGTAGACCCTACCGGCGAGGTGGGGTATCGGGACCCGGAAACCCCCGGTCGGCGCCGGGCCCGCTCCGCCGGTACCTCAGAACCGGACCGTCCGGGTCCGGCACCCCCGGTTGTCAGCGGCTCCGGCTTCCCTCGACGAACGACAGCACCGCGTCGGCCCCCTGGAACCCGTCGGCGAGGCGGCCGGCGAGCTCGCCCTCCTCGAACAGGAGCAGGGTCGGGACCGAGGAGATCCCGTAGCGTTCGGCGAGGTCGAACGCGTAGCCGGCGTTCACCATCGCCACCGTCGCGTCGGTGGCGCGGGCGACGTTCCCGAGCACCGGCTCCATCGCCGCGCACATCGAGCAGCCGTCGGTGTAGAACTCGACGAGGAGGCGGTCGGTCGACTCGCGGAGGTCGTCGAACCCCTCGCCGTCCTTCAGGCGGACCGGCTTCCGCTCCGAACCGACGCCAGTCGTGGGACTCACGCACGCTACTACCGGCCGCGGACGTATAGCACTGTCCCCACCCCGACCCGCGCGGACGGGCGGGACGGACGATCCGCGCCGGGAGGAAGACGCCGCTCCGTTGCGGTCCGTGCGGCCATCGGGGGCCGATCCGCCGGTCGCATGGCGTCGTCAGGTGGGAGGCGCTACGGCCGACAACCGTCGAAGAGCGGGGGCGACACGACCGCTCCGGTAGTATTTTCGCCCTGGCGGCTCAACCCTCGCCCGATGATCCAGCGACTGGCGGACCAGCTAGAGAAGGAGTCGCGTGACCTCCGGGTGCTCGGGGCGGTCATCGAGCACCAGCCCATCGGTATCGTTCGGCTCTCCGACGAGACGGGCATCCCCGAACACAAGGTCCGGTACTCGCTCCGGATGCTCGAGAACGACGGCCTCGTCGAGGCCACCCAGCAGGGTGCGGTCCCCGGCGAGGACATCGGGTCGCGCGTCGCGGAGCTGAACGCGGGTCTCGACGACCTGATCGAGCGGCTCGAGGCGCTCGTACAGGACGCTCCCGAGCCCGAGGACGTCGCGGCGGGCTGATAGCGGGCCGCGCGCCGACCGGCGGCGCCCGTGACGCGACGGCGTCCGTCGAACGGGCGGCGCCGGGCCACGCCAGTCGCTCCCGGCTCCCCGTCTCGCCCACGGGACGCGAGACCCGTTCCCGCTTCCCGAGACCCCTCGCGGCGTCACCTACGCATCGGACCGTCAGGTGGATCCTCGCCGCGAGCCCGTCGCTCAGAACGCCTCGCGAAGCCGGACCGGTTCGGCCGGGAACAGCGCGTCGAGCCGCTCGATGGCCGCGGTCGGCACATCGAGGAGCCGGCCGAGACCATCGCCGAGGCGTCGCGGTAGCCGACCGCCAGCTGCGAGAGCCGACCGACCCCGTGCGAGACGCTCGCGTCGGCGCCCCCGGCGGCGGCACACTCGGCGCGCCCGTCCTCGACCTCCAGGGCGAACGCCCGGTCGTTCGCGTCGACGAGCGGGTCCTCGGCTGCGATCACGACTTCGTCGGTCGCCCCCTCTGGGTAGGCGAGCGCCGAGAGCCCGGCCGCGACGTCGGTCAGCCGGACCGCGTGACCCACCGACCTGCGAGCCGTGGTCGCCGAGGAACCGCCACAGCTGTCGACGGGCGGCCGGGTCCGCTCACGCCGCCTCGCGGACGCGGAGCTCCCGCCCGTCGTCCCCGCCGTCCTCGACCGCGTAGGCGAGGTACGCGCGGGTCTCGCCGCCGTCGTCCTCCCAGCGGTAGACGTAGGGGTCGTCACCCCAGCCCTCGAAGACCCGCCGGCCCCACCACACCTCGGTCCGATCGACGTGGAGCCCGCGTCCCGCGTCGTGTGCCTCGTGGCCTGGGACCAGCCGCGCACACTCCTCGGCATCCGTGGGTCGAACTCGTCGGTCCGATCAACGCCCGCGGTCCGGAGCTGTGCCGGCGGCGCCTCGATGCGGAGGTAGCGGGAGCCGGTCTCCCAGCCGAGCCGCCGGTAGAACGACCGCTTGAACGGCCACAGCGCGGAGAGGCCGACGCCCTCCGCCCCGAGTTCACCGACCATCCGCCGATTCAGCTCGCGGACGTGCCCCCGCCGGCGGTGCTCGGGGGGCGTGGCGACGAGCGCGACGCCGCCGAGCCGGTGGTACTCGCCCCGGATCCGTGCCCGGAAGTCGTGCCAGCCCGCGACCGCGACCGGGTCGTCGCTATCGGGACGGTAGAGGCCGCGGTCGAATCGCTCGACTTCGGGTCCCGCCTCGGCCCCGTCCGTCGCGGACCCCTCGCCCTCCGACGGGTCCTCCACCGTCGATCCGTCCCCCGCGGGCTCCGCGGTCGGGTGGAAGGCGTACCGGACGTACCGGTCGAACGTCTCGTCGTCGACCTCGCGGTACTCGCGGTCGTCGTCCATGCTCCCGGGTGGCGGGCCGGACCCGTGAGTTCGTCGGAACCCCGTCACGGCGTGTCGGCGCCGTCGGGACCCCGACGGTCGGAGGGGACTCGACCGGAACCCGCGGCCGAGACGATGCCGAGGACGACGGGAGCGGCGGGGAAGCTGGTAGGGGGAGACGCCGGGAACGACGGGTGGCCGGGGGGTCGACCGGAACCGTCAGTTTCACTCGCGCCCGGTCCCAACGGAGGGTATGCCCCTTCGACAGGTCGCGGGTCTCGACGACCCGCCGCGCTGGCTGTCGTTCCTCCTGCTGCTCGCCGGCGGGGTCGCGCTGTCGGGACTGGCGGACTTCGCGCTCTCGCAGGCCGGGTACGGCGCGCTCGGCGCGTACGTCTGGGCGATCGGCTACGCCGGGACGATACTCGTGCTGTTCGCGCTCTACCTCCGGCCGCTCGACCTGACCGGCCCCGACGGGGAAGGGGGGGCCGAGACCGACCGGTAGGCCGGCGGCGGCCAGTAACGGAAATGTTAAGCGGTCGGTATCGTGAATTGGAGTAGGGATGCTCGCGCCACCGCTGCAGGTCGTCGACAGCTTCCTCCTCCAGTACAACGTGGGGCAAGCGCTCCTCTTCCTCTACATCCTGACGACGCTGGCGGCCCTGCCACTCAAATCACAGAAGATCGTCGGTATCAACACGGTCGTCTTCGGGTTCGTCCTCCTCGTGACGCCGACGGGGCCGTCCTCGCTCCAGCCCGTCGAGTTCCAGTTCCTCGGCATCGCCCTCCTGTTCGTCGGCGTCCCCTCGGCCCCCCGCCGTTCCGTCCCCTCCGGCCCGCCCCTCGCTCCCGCCTTTTCGCCCGGTGTCCACCCACCATCGTCGGCCGTCGGACCGGCGAGACCGGCGCCGTGCCGCCGCGGTTCACTCGCTCCCGTCCACGAGGTCGTTGTAGCGCGCGCCCGTCTGCTTCAACGTCTCCGTGGAGTAGAGCCGCTCCTGGTCGAAAGGGAGGTGCTCGTCGGCGAGCTCGTCGATCCTCGCGTCGACCGCCTCGACCTCCCGACCGTGGACCATGGTGAACAGGTTGTATCCCCACCCCAGTTCGGGACGGCGCGGCCGGTGGTAGCAGAGCGTGACGTACGGGAGCCGGCCGACCGCCTCGCCGCGCGCGTCGAGCTCCCCGTCGGGCACGTCCCAGACGACCATGCAGTTCGCGTCGAACCCGGTGACGACGTGGTTGACGACACAGCCGATGCGCTTTATCGACCCGTCGTCGAGGAGCCGCTCGACGGCCGCGAGGACCTCCTCGACGGGCGCCTCGATCCGCGCCGCCACGTCCCGGTAGGGGGTCGCCGTGAGGGGGAAACCGTCCTGGATCTCGAGCAGGAGCCGCCGTTCGAGGTCGCTCAGACCCGCGGTGGCCTCCTCGGGGATCCGGGTGGCGTTCACCACCGTCTCCTCCAGCGACTCCCGGGCAAACCGGTCCTCGTTGACGACCGGGAACTCGAGGTCGATGTAGTAGTCGGTGAGCATCGGGAGCCGCAGTACGGGGAGGCCGGTCCGCTCCTCGATCTCGTCGAGGATCCCGTCGCGCTTCCCGCGGGTGCCGGCGGTGACGACGAACCAGACGTTCCACTCGTGGTCCCGCCGGTAGTTGTGGTTCACCTGCCGATAGCCGTTGATGACCGAGACGACCTCGTCGAAGCGGTCCTCGGGGGCCGAGACGGCCGCGAGCGTCGAGGAGCCGATCACGGGAGGGTTGAGGACGGCGCCGAACCGCCGGAAGACCCCCCGCTCGCGGAGCCGCTCGACGCGCGCGAGCGCCTCGCCGACCGCCCGGAACGGTCGCTCCTCGACCGGGAAGCCGCTCTGGAACCCGTCGATCAGCGTCGCATCCACCTCGTCGAGGCCGGCCCGCCAGTCCGCCCCCGGTCCGTCGGCGTCGGTCTCAGCCCCCTGACTCATCGTCCGGGATACGTGGCCGTCCCGCCTATGGTTTTCGTTCGCGGATCCCGCTCCCCGCGACCGGAGCGCACCTCGGCTCGGCGTGCTCCGTGGACTCGGACGGCGGCGAGCGACGGCGGCGGGCGACGGCGGATCGTTCCGATCGGACCGACGGCGGTCGAGAATCGAACGGGGGCCGAACGGAACCGGAGGGTCGGTCAGGCCGGTGCGGCGCCGACCGTCCCGAGCAGTTCGCCGTAGTCGGGGTCGTTCCTGGGGTCGTCGGCGACCCACGCGTAGGTGACCGTCCCCGCCTCGTCGAGGACGTAGACCGCCCGGTTCGCCACCCCGAGCAGGCGCAGTTCCCCGACGTCGATCCGGAGGTCGTGGGCGTCGATGGCCTCCCGGTCCGTGTCGCTCACGAGGTCGAACTCGATGCCGTGCTCCTCGCGGAACGCGTTCAGCGAGAACGCCGAGTCCGCGCTGACCCCGAGGAGGGTCGCGCCCGCGTCGGCGAACTCGTCGGCCCGGTCCTGGAGCGCGACCATCCCGTTCGAACAGGGCGGGGTGAACGCGCCCGCGAAGAACGCCAGCACGACCGGGCCGTCGCCCGGGTGCTCCCCGAGGTCGAACGGTCCCACGTCACCGTTCGCGACCGTCGCGGTGAACGTCGGTGCGGTGTCGCCTTCCGATACCATGTCCCGGTCGGACGAACGGGCGGACGGGGCACAAGCGCTGTACAGAACCGGTTCGAGGGCTCCGGTGTAACCCACCGAGGGGTCGCCGGAAGGTCCGCCGGGGACGGGATGCTGTGGGGGTGCCGAGCGGTCCCGCTCCTCTGTCCGTGCGACCCCACGCCCCGGTATGACCCTCGACCTGCCGGACCTCTCGGGGAGGACCTACCTGATCACGGGGTCGACGAGCGGCATCGCGACCGTCCTCGTCCACGGTCGTGACGCCGACGCCGGCCGTGCAGTCGTCCGCGAGGCGACGGACGCGGGCGGGGACGCCGTCGCGGTGAACCACCTCGCGCCGTTCCTCCTGACCCAGGAACTCGCCGGGCACCTCGCGGACGGCGCCCGTATCGTCACCACGAGTTCGGAGGCGCACCGCTCGGGGAGCGTCGACACCGACTCGATACACCGGCCCTCGGGGCTCTCGGGCTGGTCGGCGTACGCCGACTCGAAGCTCGGAACGTGCTGTTCACCCGCGAACTCGCCCGGCGACTCCCCGACGGCTACACCGCGAACTGCGTCCACCCGGGGGTCATCCGGGGGAGCGGGTTCGCCCGCGGGGTGCCGTTCCCCCTCTCGCTCGGATGGAAGGCGATACGGTTCGTCCCGGGGATGGCCGACACCGTCGAGGACGGCGGCCGCGCGCTGGCACGCCTCGCCGCCTCGCCCGAAGTGACGGACCGCTCGGGGGTGTACTTCGACGGGACACGTCGGACCCGCCCGGCCCCCGCCGCCCGCTCTGGGAGACGAGCGCGGATCCGGTCGGCGTCGACCCGGACCTCCCGTTCGAGCGGACGCCGGCCGAGGATCGGTAGCGGGCACCGTCGCGGGGCGGCGGGCGGCGGAAAGCCCATCACCCCGGAACCGTTTCGGACCCGTATGAGCGGCGAACCGCCGGAGTGGGTGACGCTGACCGACGGCGAGGAGATCGTGTGGAGGGGCCACCCGAGCCTGATAAACGAGAGCGGGTCGATCCTCCTCGGCGCCGTGCTGGCCGCGGTCGGCGTCGCCGTCGCGGTCGGCGTCGCCCCGGTGGAGCGACTGCCCGTATCGCTCGGCCTCGTCGGGGGAGGTATGGCCCTGCTCGGCCTGCTGTTCGTCGCCGCCGCCTACCTCCGGACCCGGGTGACGACCTACGTGCTCACGACCGAGGAGGCCTACGAGAAACACGGGCTGCTCTCGCGGACCGTCACCAACGTCCGGCTCGACCGGGTGCAGAACACGGGGTTCACCCAGTCGTTCGGCGAGC
This sequence comes from Halobacteriales archaeon QS_5_70_15, assembly GCA_003022005.1. Next base: position 1,508 of record PXRQ01000078.1, on the reverse strand, counting down.
GGCTCGTCGGCGTCGGCTCGGTCCACATGGACACCGCGGGGACGGGCGGGACGGAGTTCGTCCTCTCGTCGATCCGCGAGCCCGACCGCGTCAACGGCCTCGTGACCGAACAGCTCGACCGGCTCATCTGCGACGTCCAGCTCGTCGAACCGGTGACGTTCGAGGAGCTCGCGCCGGAGCTGACGGCGCTGGAACGCCAGCTCGAACGGGCACACACGCGGCTGTACATCGAGCGCGCGAAGGCGGCGCTGGCGATGGGCCGGCACCTGATCGAGAACGAGGAGTACGACAGGGCGGGCGACCAGCTGCGGGAGGCCCAGGAGTTCTACGACAGCGCACGCGACCTCAGCGACGCGGTCAGGCGGAGCGACGCCTTCCAGTTCGGCCCCCAGCGGGAGCTTCAGGACGACCTCGAAAACCTCGGATGGGAGATCGAAACCGTCGCGGCGGAGCCGATCAGGCAGGCCCACGAAGCGAAGATCGAAGCACAGTTTCTGGACGACCCCTCGGCCGCACTCGACTGCTGGGAGACCGCATTCTGGGGGTACGGCCATGTGCTGACTCTGGAGTGGGACGACGACGGCCGCAACTTCGCGGGCGACCCCCGCGAGGTCCGGCGGGACCGCCGCGTCGCTGCGGAACGGATCGTCACCCTCCGCGAACAGCTCGCGAAACGGGAGTGGAACACGGGAGCGGATTGCCAGGAAGCCGGCGACGACGCCAACGCGCTGAATCACTGCGCGAAGGCCGTCGACCACCTCGAACGCGTCCACGAACTGGCGACCGAGTTCGACGCCGGTGATCCGTCGGCTATCGAGGGCCGGATCGGCCGGATGCGGTCGGTCGTCGACCAGTTGAACGAACACGTCGCCGGCGGTGACGTGAGCGAGGACTTCCAGGTAGACGGCGAGACTGCCACCTCCGCTGGCTTCGTCCGCCGGTACGAGGACGCCGAGCCGCAGGATGCAGCGCCACAGGAGACCGACGAACAGCCCGAATCGACTGGGACCCACGCGTCGACTGGAAAGGACGAGGAAACGGGTGACTCCGGGGAACCGGGTAGCCAGGGGGGAACTGGCGAACAATCAGAGCAGGACGATCACGGCGGCGCGAACACGGACGGAAGTGGACGGTCGCGAAGTGGCGAGGTAGCAGGCGACGGCGACGACGGAGCGGACCAGCCGTCATACAGTCGTTCGTGACTATTTTTACCGCCGGGCATTCCTCAAACTCTAGTTTCTGGCCGTGAAACTACTGTTAGTGCGATGCAATGCCGAAAAAACTCACAACAATCACTATCAGTAGCGGTTAGTTCGGCCGGCGAGAATCACAGTAGATTTTATATGGGTTGTAGCCGAAGCGATATTAAGTTTGCCAACAAAACGAGTTAGTACTGAATCGAGACTCGAAGTGGTGTACGTCGGTACCGAGTGGGCAGACACGATTGTCGGATCTCTCGAAACCGCTCTTTCTCAGCTAGCTGTCCACACAGTCCCGGATGCGGCCAC